>CAUJFU010000226.1 GCA_963169055.1 Myxococcota bacterium | reverse complement strand
AAAGCCTCCGACTTCGGGCCTCTCCGCCGATACATCTGAGCCAGAGATCGAATTTATCGAACTCACTCCCACCCACGCCCCCCATGATCTCGCCATCATTCCCCCCATCCATCCGCCCTATGGTAACAACCAAAGCTCCACCTTTGGACAGCTTGACACGCTCGCCAAACAATTCCCCCTCTACCCGATGCAAGGCCCCTCTCTTTCCGCACCCGAAGACAAAAATGCTTCGCGCACACTATCCGCCCCCCCCAAACCCCCGTCGACCGCCCTTGTCTACGCAACCGCCAGCGGCGCGGGTGAAGAACCTCAACTCCTCGACGGTTTCCAATTCCTCCAATCGGAAAATCACCTCTTCCCCACACTCGAAGAACTCGCTCACCAAGCCCAACTCCGCCCCCCACGCCTGATCCTCTTTGGACCTGACGATCAGCAGGCCCCCCAACTCAAAACCCTGCGCACACGCATCGAAGACAACGTCCGCATCCACGTCCCCATGCTCGAAAAACAAGGTAGCATCGACTTTTACCGCTTTCACTGGAGTCACTACCGCAGCCTTCCCTTTAGCGCCTCCCACCTCCTCCAATGGCTACAATCTGTCCGCATCGCCCGACCTCGCCAAGAAAAGCAACTTCTTGTCACCGGCCCAAGCACCTTATGGGGTGAAACCGCGCCTTTGCTCCAGTTTCTCTGTGGACCCCGCTATCGCATCCACCTCGAAGCCAATCCAAACACTTGCGCCAAAACCCTCCATCGCAATCCTCCCGACCTTTTGCTCGCTCAGATCGATCAAAATGATCCCGCATGGCAAGACTTCTTCCAAGAACTCCACCAAGCTATCCATCTGCCTACCCCTCCACTCCTGATCTTCGCCCTCACACAACTCTCCCAAGAACTCAACCTCTTACTCCAACCCTTCCAACAACTCCTGTTCCTACCCGCCTAATCCACCGCCTCATCAGCGACTTCCCCCCCATCAACTCCACCAGCGGCTCCTCACCAGAGGACTCCCGACAATGCGATCAGTCCGCTTTTTCCGTCGCATGATCTCGCCTTCTCGCGATGGCTGCGTCTTCCACTCCCTTGACTTTTGTGCTACCGCATACCGCCAGCGAACGCGCATCCGATCCAAGCGCGTATCTGGGCGTCTTGTCCTTGGAGGAAAGTGTGGAAACCCTTGGTAAATATCGCCTGCTGCGACGTGTCGCAGTCGGTGGAATGGCGGAGATCTTTCTTGCTGAACAACCCGGTCCTTCGGGATTTTCCCGACGTGTCGCCATCAAACGCATCCTACCTCACCGCGCCGATGATGCCGAATTTGTCGAGATGTTCCTCAACGAAGCTCGACTTGCCGCGATGCTCAATCACCCCAACATCGTCCAGATCTACGATCTCGGCCAGATCGGCCAAACCTACTTCATCGCTATGGAGTTTGTCGAAGGCTACGATCTCGGCCAGATCCTCGACCAGATCGAAAGCAAAGGCGAAAAAACACCCCCTCTCTACGCCGCCCATATCATCGGACAGGCCGCCGCTGGACTCCATTACGCCCACCAATACCTCGACCCCCAAACCAACACCCCTCTCGGTTTGATCCACCGCGATATCAGCCTCCCCAATATCATGGTCTCCAACGAAGGCATCGCCAAAGTTCTTGACTTTGGCATCGCCAAAGCCCGAATCTCCGGCGAAGAAGCTCGCAAACAAACCCAAACGGGTGTCCTGAAAGGCAAAATTTCTTATATGTCGCCCGAGTATCTGATGGGCGACCCCATCGATTGGCGGCACGATATCTTTGCTCTCGGTGTCGTCTTCTACGAACTCGTCACCGGGCAAAAGCCCTTCAAAGCACGCGGCGATGTCCAAATGCTCCAAGCCATCCTCACCCAAGAACCCACCAATCCTCGCGAATACCATTCTTCCATCCCTGCTCCCCTCATCCCCATCATGATGCGCCTGCTCGCCAAAGAACCCAATCAACGCTTCCAACACGGCGCAGAACTCGAACACGCCATCGACCAATGTATCCTCGCTTGCACTGGTGGCGAGATATCCCAATTCTACCTCTCCGAATTCTTACGCACCCTCTTCTCCGACGCACCCACCCACGCCCCAGAACCCACCCGATCTATCCCACCCAGCGCACTCTCCCCTCAACGCGCCGCCTCCACCAGCAACGCACCTGCCTTCCGCACTGCTTCCCCCACAGGCGATGCGCCTGCCTTTCGCACCGCTTCTCCCACAGGGGACTTTACACCCTTTCCCGATCCACAAGCCACACCCAAATCAAGCGCATCTTCCCCCAACCATCGAAACAATCCTTGGGTCGAAGAAACTCGCTCTATTGATATCAGCCAACTCAACGCCTCCAAGATCAGCCAACTCGGCAACTCCAAAGGTCTCCTTCATCTTCCCGAACCCACTCCCACCGCCGCTTTGGTCTTACGTCCCGACCAAAACCTCAAATCCATGTCCCTCGAAGAGATCGCCGCCCTTCAACCCGGACCCAAAGCCCCCCTCACGCCCGTCCCCGTCGATCCCAAAGAACCCACCCCTCCTCACGCTATCCCTGCCATCCCTCCCCCCAAAGAGCTTCCCACTTGGATCTACATCGTTCTACCTTTTCTGATCGTCCTCTTGATCGGCTTGGTCTTCATCCTCTGGCGTCTGCGCGCACAGCGCACCGTCCCGCCCACTCCCCCTCCCATCCAAACCCAAGCTCCCGACGCCGGAACCACTCCCAGCCCTTCCATCCCAACACGACGCATCCATCCACCCGCTCAACCCGTCCGCCACACACCTCCCATTGCCCCACCGCCCAAATCCCCTGACGCTGGTACAACCGCGCCGATCACACAACCCGATATAACGCCCGATATAACGCCCTCTTCTGATCCACAAATCGAGATCGGCGAAGCCAGCCCCATCCCCGAATCCGATCCGTCCCCGCCCGAAACAACACCACCCACAGGCAACGCTTCGCTCCTGCTCTCCGCCTCGCGGCCTTGCCCCTGCAAACTCTACGTCCGCGAACAAGCCTACACCATCTCTAGCAAGCCCAACCCGATCCCCCTCGACGAAGGCACGCACAATCTGATCTTGCGGCGCTCCAAACCCCACATACACCTGCCTTTTCGCATTCAAATCAAAAAAGGCGAAACCCTTCGCAAGCACATCCAGATCCGCGAAGGATATCTCTCCGTCACCGTCACCCCATGGAGTTCTAAAGTCTTCCTCAACAAAGACTACATCGGCACCACCCCACTTCGACCGATCCGCCTCTACCAAGGCGTCCACCAACTCCGCATCGACAACATCGAACACCTCAACCGACCCATCACAAAAACCATCTTCATCCGACCCAATACCCAACTCCCCATCCGCATCCGTATCCGCTAATCCCCCCCTCTTCTTTCTTTTTTCGGCAACCGATCAGGCGTGACACTCCCGCTCGTCCGCTACCGTGGTTCGGGGCGTTTCGGAACCAGCTTTCCTTGTTGAGGGTCCCAACGCCACAACGATTCTTGTTCTTCGCGTGGGAGGGTGGGAGTCGGATGGGCCTCTGGAGGTTTTTTGCGGGGAGAGACTTGGGCGGGAAGGCGCTGAGGGGGAGGCAACACAACCACAGGGCGAGACGGAACAGAGGCTCTTGTGCGGCCCACAGGCGAGGGATCAACGTTCGGAGAGGTTTCTTGGGTAGAACGCTTGTTCGATGGTTCGTCCGTATTATAGGCATTTTCCGCCTGACTACGCAAAAAGAAATACCACAAACCAAGGCTCAAAAGCACGACGCCCCCGAGAGCCAAGCCGACGCGCAACAAGAGCGTGTTCGTTCGCGAGGGGACGGGCTTGAGAGCGCTAGAGCTTGGGATACGCGGACGAGGCTCGATCGCCTCGGATGATTCGAGCTTTCCAGACGAAGAAGTTTGACTCGAAGGGGCGGGGAGTTCTTCTTTTCCGGGGCTTCGTGCGCGGGAGGGCAGTTTGGCGCGAGCGGTTTCCGCGCTACGAGGATCGCGCTCAAACAGGGCAAAACTTGGTTCTTCCTGTTCGAGGCTGCGGATCAAAGACGGCACGACCCCCACAGGAAGGGTGCGATAATCCCGCCCTGTCCGCATCAATGGCTTAGGGTCGGCGACGGCTTCTGAAAGCTCGATTCGATGCGAAGCGGGAGTTTCATTTGTGCCCGACTGCGCGGTGCGATGTGAAGCGAAAGCTTCGTTTGTAGCGGATTGCGCAGCGCGGTGTGAAACAGGGGGCTCATTTGTAGCGGGTTGCGTCGGTGGATGGGGGCTTTGTGACGATTGTATGTTTTGATCTTTTTGTTCGGCACGCCGCTTGGCTTCTTGTGGAAAGAGGGGTTCGTTGTCGACGGAAGTGGGTTCTTCTTCCACAAACATCGTCTTGGTTTGGCTCGCCCACAGCAGATCCGCAGAGGTTGGAGCCTCGCTCGCATCGGCTTGAGCTTCGGTGTTTCCGTAAGGGCGCGAAGCCTCCAAAGAGTCCAAGGATTCAGGGGTATGCACCGAGCGCACTGGTTGTTTACGAAGTTCTCCCTTCGGACCGATCGCATCCAACGCATCCGAAGACACGGCGACTTGCTCCGAAGAGAGCCAAGCTTGTGCTTGTTCTCGCCCCACCATCGCGCTGTTTACGGCTTCGTCGAGAGAGACCGCTACTTCATTTAAACGCTCGGAGGGATCGGCTTTTGGCAACAACGCTAACGGATCGATCGGCGCAGAGGCCGGGGACAACGCCGTCATCCCCCCCAACGTCGAACGCTCTCGTTCCGATCCTCCGATCACCAACGCTCCTCCCGACTTTTGTTCCGCGCCTTGCATCAACACACCACGCGGAGTCGCCGCACCAAAGAACGCCACATCGCCTTTTTCGCTGCGCGAACGGATCGCAGAAGACGCCAGAAGATCCGAAATCTCCGACGTTTTGGACTCCGTGCGTTGCGTTGTTTGGTTTGCCACAGGAGAGAGAATCTTTGCAGAAGATGTCGGCGCGACAGGCAACCCCATCTCTTCCAAAAAGGCCATCGGATCGAGCGGAGATTTTTTCCGACCCGAGATCGTATCCAACGACATGGTCGCCAAAGACCCCGGTGACACCAAAGACATCGGATTGGTCACGAGCAGTTGAGGCGGCGATTTCTCCGCAACAGGCGAAGACAACGAGGGGGGGGGGATCGTTCGCTTGTCAGAGGATGGTGAGGCCGAACCCAAACGCTCCGAAGATGGCGAAGCCGAACCCAAACGCCCCAAAGAATCCGTTTGTTGCTTGGTATCAAGCAGCGCAGCATTGGGTGTTTCCGTACCCGAAGACAAAGCATCGCCCGCTCCACCCGCAGCGCGAGACAAAGCATCGTCCGATCCTCCCGCAGTACGGGGCAAAGCATCACCCGATCCTCCCGAGGCGCGAGGCAAAGCATCGCCGCTTAGATCTTCGGGGGCTGCGATCAGATCGCTCAAGCTTTGAGAGGCCCCTTCTGTGGCGTTGTGATCGATGTAATCCAGTAGTGTCGGTTCTTTGGCCGAAGGCAACAGATCATCCGAAGAGATCGTCCGAACCACAGGCAGCCCTTGGGTCAACGATGATGAAACCATCCCCAAAGAAGGGCCGATCTGCAATCCCACAGGCCGTTCTGTGAGCGCAAGACTCTGCTCTGTAGGAACGATCACATCCAATTCGCCCGAAGTGATCGAAAGCTCCTCTTTCCCGGGTTCCAAGCGTTCGAGTAGCGCCCCCAACGCATACGACGAAATCAAGATGTATTCGAGGTGAGCGCAGCCCACCGCCTCACACAGCCGCGTTTGCGTGCTTTCCGACAAGGGCCGCCACACCAACACCGACAACGAACCCTTTGCGAACCGCAACGGCACAAATCGGCCTTGCCGCATCCAAGCCAGCGCCACTTGTCGAGGCGGTTGGATCGCGGCTTCTTCCCACAACAGCATCACTTGTTCGTCTGACAGAAACCGACACCCCCATTGCTGCGCAAGGGTCATCTGCAACGCCTCGCTCGATACCCCACCCATCCGCTCCAAGATCAAGCCGATATCTTCTCCGTTGACCTCTTGGATCGCACGCGCCGCAAGAAAAGACCCTTCTTGCAACACGCCTTGCTGGATCAGGCGCTCGCATGCCCTCAACAACTCCTTTTCTATCTCCCACACAACGGATTCCCTTTCCTGCTCAAAAACGTATCGCTTCGTCGAACAAGGAAGATATTCTTTTGGATGCTATCACTTGAGGCGCGTCTCTATCGTCGGTCCAACTATCGCAGCGATGATCTGGTTTCTCGAATGATTCGTCGGATCTCTTATCGGTTCGTTTCGTCCAACGATTCGTTTGGTCTCTTATCGGTTCGTTTCGTCCGATGATTCGTCTGCTCTTCAACACGCTTGTCGAACGATGCCTTCGGCTTCTCAAAACTCCACGCGTTTTTGTAAGACGAAAAGGCGCATCTTACCCCAAGAGTGCGTCCTCACGCAAGAACTTCGCACAAGACCTGTGTATCACAGGCGGCAAGCGCCTCTTCGACACTCGCAGGTGCAACGTCTCAGGTGGGCAGTGTAGCTTGCCGTGGGTGAAGATGTTGTTCACTTTTTGAAAAAAGCCGTCCCTTGCCCAACAAAAAGTCCCCGCAACAAACAAGCTTCAAACGGTTCCTTGCCAGCGCTCGCCCACCCATCCGCCAAAGTAGGACGCAAAGAAGGCTGTGATCGCAAAACCAAAGAAGGCAAACAACACATAAAAGAAGGTCGTGCCTTCGGTTTCTTTACACAGCTCTTGCGGATACCAGTTTTCGTAGGGTTGTTCTGCAAGCTTGATATCATCTCGCGGAATCGTCGGACTATCCGAAACCACGCACACAGATTCACCAAGAGTCTGACCGGGTTGGGGGCGGCGCTTGTGATAGAGACACGGTTGATTGGCCCCGGACACATCGCTGCACAACGGATAGAAGCCCACAAAGTTCGTCGCTGCGCCGTCCTTGCGCCAGACTTTGTAAACCCGCGCAAACAACGCTCGACAATAACGCGGCGCAGGGAACCAATCCTTGAACTTCTCGCCTTTTCCGACCTTGTCGAGTTCTGCATTTTTATTCGGCATCACGCGACAGTAAGTGTTGGCGCGATCGTCGACCGCTCCCACACGGATACAAGGCTGTTTCGCATCATCGGACTCGGAACACAACGGATAATAGCCCTTGGACAAGACACGTTCGGGCCGCAGACTCACTTGATACAGATCCTTCGATTGACTGTCTTGTTTGCAATCTTCGGTCGGGAACCAGTCGCGGTGGCGACGACCTAGTCGCTCTTTCTTTGGATCGGCTTGGTGATCCTTCATCAAACGACAGATCTTTTTGCCCCTGTTGTCCTCAACGCGCAAACATCGTTGGCCCGTCACTTTGGTGGCTGAACACAACGGAAACAACAGCGGATCAGGCTCCACCACGTTATAGCCCGCGTATTTCTTGGAGGTCGCTCCCAAAAAGAACACCCCGATCAACGAAGCGGCGATGATCGCCACCGCTGTCCCAAACACACCTTCGCGAGCGGTGTTGCCCGTACTCAGGCGTGCCGTCAACATGCTGCCCAAAAAGAAACCAACCTGCGGAAGGATCAGCGCTGCCATCAAAAAGATAAAGTTGTGTCCTTCGCTGACCACAAAATCCCCATACCAACGCGACAGGCCAAAAAACACGCCACCCGTCACCAACGACGCCATCACCGCATTGATCGCGATCCACTTCGGACTCACTTGGGTGGGGGACCACTCCAACTCTTCGGGAGAAAGCTCATGACGCATCTTTTCGAGCATCCGATCCAGCGCTTTCTCATCTCCCACGCCCAACAACTCGGCGATCTGTCCCATCGCTTTGCGCTCTTCGCTGCTCACGCGACCGACACCGCCCACTCCACCCGAAGAATCCGCCACCACCTCACACAAATGCAACAAGTTTCCTTTGTGTTCGGGACGGATGTGCTTCAACACGGCAGCCACCAAACGCAACCCGCTCACAAAAAACTCATCCGATGGGCGTTGATTGCGATCTAACCACACTTTCAAGATCCCCGCACCATCCGCGTTCATCAGACCGTTTTCTTCCACGATCTCAAGGATCTTTTCCATCTCTTTCTCTTGAAACGAACCATCCGCCCACGCCACATAAATCAACGGAAAGATCGGCAAAAACCGAAAGCTCTTTTCGTTGAGTTGCAACGTCTCCATCGCCTGCTTGAGCTTTGGATCTTTGTTGATCTTCTTGAGTACATCTTGCATCGACATCGCACGAACCTCGTGATCGCTAAAGTTAACAGACCGACCTCGCGCAGTTTCTTTTGCTCTGCGTCCTTGCCTCCAAGTCTCGGATACACCGAACGCAACGCACCAAACCACGCCAAGCGCAGGCAAGCTCTGAAAAAACATGCGGGATATTGCGACAGGACCACACACCTGTCAAGCACGATACGCTCACAACCCCATACAGACGCCCACGCGGGCCTTATCGTTTGGCGACCGAGCGTTCGGGCAACCGCTCACATCGAGGATGCCGTGTATACACACGCACATCACGCGGCATCCGCTTCGCCAAATAACGCTCAAACAAGGCGCGGTTCCCCACAAACAAGTCGATCCGCGCTCCCTTGATCCGCCCACCCCGATCATCCGCCAAAAAACATCCATGATGCGGAACACCCGCATTTCGCAACAAACGCCGCACCGCAGGTATATACAACCGCGTCCCCAACGGAATGCGCGTCGTATCCACCGCTACCGAACGAAATGGGGCTAACGGCATCCCCGATGCCCCCACCCCCATCGGAAACAACCGCCGATCGATCTGTCTCACCACCATACAACGATCCCCCGACGGTTGGCACGGACCCGCATACTGCACCAATCGCCCATCCCTCAACCGCCCTGTCCCTTGTATCCGCAATGAAGACGCAAATCGCTGCGAAACCCACATCCAACGCCGATTCTTCTTATACAACGCCACTTGGCGACGACGCTTGGTTTCTTGCGCCAACCAATACACCGTCAAACGATGGCTCCCCAGATCCAATCCTTCTTGTTGACGTACAGGCGGTGTCGTCGCACAACCCGATAACGCACATGCCACGAGAAACATCACCGCTCCCATCGCCACACTCCACTGCGGGCGAGGTCGTTTTGGCCACATCTTCCACACCATCACACTTCCTCCGTCTGCCCCACAAAAGTCGGTCCAGCCGAGTCCTCCGCTTGCAAAACGGCCCTCTCCTGCCTGCGCTTTTTTGGGATCTCTTTTCTATACCAAAGAAGGATCGTGTGTTTGACGTTGGCTTCGACCTCCGCACGTTTGCGCCTATCCGTTAGAACAGCATGGCTTGTTGTCCTGCTGTGACGGTTTCTTTCTCAATATGCGCCAAGCCGCCGCGTGTCACCACACGACCCCGTGGGGTCCGCTGCAATAGACCTTGCTGGATCAAAAACGGTTCATACACATCCTCAATCGTTCCAGCCTCTTCACCTACCGCAGCAGCCAAACTCTCCACCCCTACGGGTCCACCGTCAAATTTCTCGACAATTGTCAACAAAAGACGCCTATCCATCGCGTCCAAACCCAATGCGTCGATCCCCAAACGCCACAACGCATGATCCGCGATCTCTTGGTTGATGCTGCCTTGGCCTTTCACTTGAGCAAAGTCCCGCACCCTCCGCAACAATCGATTCGCAATACGCGGTGTCCCCCGCGCACGTTTCCCGATCTCCGTCGCTCCGCCCTCCTCCACTTCGATCTCCAACAGCGATGCACTCCGCTGCACGATCTGCTTCAACGCCTCCATGCTGTAGTATTGCAAACGGCTGATGATCCCAAATCGATCCCGCATCGGCGATGTCAACAATCCCGTCCGTGTCGTCGCCCCAATCAACGTAAACGGAGCCAACGGCAACTTCAAACTCCGTGCGTGCGGCCCTTCCCCCACCACGTAGTCAAATTCAAAGTCCTCCATCGCTGGATACAAGTTCTCTTCCACCACCGCATTCAACCGATGGATCTCGTCAATAAACAAGATATCCCGCGCCTGCAAGTTCGTCAGCAATCCCGCTAAATCGCCCTTGCGCTCCAAGGCCGGACCACTTGTGATCTGGATCCCCACCCCCAGCTCTTCCGCAATCAACCGCGCCATCGATGTCTTCCCCAACCCGGGCGGACCGCACAACAACAAGTGATCCAATGGTTCCCCCCGTAGCTTCGCCGCTGCTACAAACACCCGCAAGTTCTCTTTCAACTCGTCCTGCCCGATGTAGTCGTCAAATGATCGCGGACGCAGCGTCCGATCCAACACTCGCTCTTCTCGTGTCGCCACAGGCTGCAAAACCGATCGCCCTTGATCGACCGCCGCTTCATGTTGCGCTTGTTGTGACTTTGCCATCTCAACCTCCTACGGCGACACCCGCCGATCTTGCTTGCTTTGGCCTTCCCCTCGACTCTCGCCCCTCAACCTTTTGTGAGCTTTTGCAAACCGATGCGCACCAACTCGCCCAAGGATACGCCATCTTCGATCTCGCGGCGCAACAACCCCACCACTTGCTCCACTTGGGCTGCTCTGTAACCCATATTCAACAACGCCGACTTGAGATCTTCTGTCGTTTCCTTAGCCTTATCCGCTTGCTTCGTTTCTTCCGAGGCCCAACCCAGATCCAGATCGATCACCTTGTCTCGCAGATCTACCACCAACCGCTCGGCCTTTTTCTGCCCAACCCCCGGGATCGCCGTCAGTCGCACATGCAATCCCCGCTTCAACGCATCCACCAACTCGGGCGGCGTGATCCCGCTCAAGATGTTCAACGCCATACGTGGCCCGATCCCCGACACCAACAACAACAGCCGAAACAACACCCGCTCTTGGGACGTCGAAAATCCCATCAACACCAACTGATCTTCCCGTACATGCGTGTGGATATGCAACACCGCCTCTTTCCCCTCTTCGGGTAGATCGTTGTACGTCGTCAAGGATATCTGCACGTCATACCCCACCCCACCTACATCCAACAACACCGCATCCACTTTCTTTTCCCAGACTTTCCCACGCAAACGACCGATCATCTCGCTCTCCTTCGCTCTTGAACTGCCCACTCCTTCTATCACACTCCCTTGCCACAAGAGAACATGCGTCTCTTGGCTCCTCCCCTCCGACACAACCATCCCCCCCTTCCTTGCTTCTCCCCCTCAATTGCGCTACACCAAAAGCCTTGATGCCCATCCCATCCCCGTTTCTCTTTGCAGCATCTCTGCATGCTCTGGAGGCGAGCCGTGAACCCTTATACACCCGATGAAGCCGCAGAAAAGATTACTGCCCTCACCGAGGAACTCAACCAACACGCCCATCGCTACTACGTCCTCGATGATCCTATTATCTCAGATGCCGAATATGACCGACTCCTTCGCCAACTCGAAGCCCTCGAAAAAGATTTCCCCGATCTTCGCCTCCCCAACTCCCCCACCCAGCGCGTCGGCGGCCCCGCTCTCGAACACTTCGAGAAAGTCAACCACCGCATCCCCATGCTCTCCCTCGCCAACGCCATGAACGAACAAGAACTCCTCGACTTCGACCAGCGCATCAAACGCCATCTGAGCCTCCCCACCGATGCGGCCATCGAATACATCGCTGAACCCAAGATCGATGGTATCGCCATCTCGCTGCTCTACGAAAAAGGCTTGTTTTCTGTCGGCGCCACCCGTGGCGATGGCGTGACGGGCGAAGATATCACCGCCAATCTCCGCACCATCAAGTCTCTCCCCCTCCGCCTCCAAAGCCCTCCCACCGACCTGTTCTCCACCTCCAACACACCGCCCGTCCCCGCCATCCTCGAAGTCCGGGGCGAAGCCTATATGCCCCGCGATGGCTTTGAAGCCTTCAACGAAGAACAACTCAACCTCGGACTCAAACCCTTTGCCAACCCTCGCAACGCCGCCGCTGGCTCCCTCAAACAACTCGACCCCAACCTCACCGCACAACGCCCTCTCGCCGTCTTTGTCTACGCCCCCGGATACATCGAAGACCACACACTCCAAAGCCAATGGGACTTCCTCGATGCGATCCAAGCTTGGGGCTTCCCCCGCAATCCTCTCTCCCGCCGTTGTCATGGTGTCCAAGAAGTCCTCCAATGCTACCACGATCTCATGCTCCAACGGCCCCGACTCAACTACGACATCGATGGAATGGTCGTCAAAGTCGATGATTACGCCCTACAAAAACAACTTGGGTTCATCTCCAAAAGCCCCCGATGGGCCGTCGCCTTCAAGTTCCCACCCCAACAAGAGATCACCAAGATCCTCGAAATCCAACTCCAAGTCGGACGCACCGGCAAACTGACGCCCGTTGCCCACCTCGAACCGATCCAAGTCGCTGGCGTCGTCGTATCCCGCGCCACCCTCCACAACCAAGACGAGATCGACAAAAAAGATATCCGCGTCGGCGATTACGTCGTGATCCAACGCGCAGGCGATGTGATCCCCGAAGTCGTGACGGTCGTCACCGAACGCCGCGATCCACTCGCACTGCCCTACACGATCCCCAACCGCTGCCCCTGTGGACAATCCGAAACCGAACGTACACCCGGCGAAGCCGCTCACTATTGCACAGGACTCTCCTGTCCTTCCCGACTCAAAAGCGCCTTCGAACACTTCGTCTCCCGAAAAGCCATGAACGTCGATGGCCTCGGACCCAAACTGATCGAACAAGCCGTCGATGCCGGACTCCTCAACAAACTCCCCGACCTCTACCGCCTCTCCGAAGCCCAATGGCGCTCCCTTGAACGCACAGGCGAACGCTCCATCCTCAACCTCCTGCAAAGCCTCGAAAAAAGCAAAGAGACCACCCTTGCACGCTTCCTCTTTGCCCTTGGCATCCGTCACGTCGGCGAAACCACCGCACACACCCTCGCCAACCACTTCGGAACCCTTCACGCCCTCTACCAAGCCTCCCTTGATGACCTCCAAGAGATCCCTGATATCGGCCCCGTCGTCGCTTATTCGGTCTACCACTTCTTCCACCAAGACGAGATCCAACAGATTATCCAAGACTTCCTTGACCTCGGCGTCGAACTCGCCCCGCCCACACAGCTTATCGCCGACCTCCCCGGAAAAGACTTCTTCGACGGCAAAACCTTTGTCCTCACCGGCACCCTTACCCAAATGTCCCGCGATGACGCCCAAGAACAGATCCAAGCTCGCGGCGGCAAGATCAGCGGTAGCGTCTCCAAAAAAACCGACTTCGTGATCGCTGGAGCCTCCGCTGGCTCCAAGCTCCAAAAAGCACAATCTCTCGGTGTCTCCGTCCTTGACGAAGACGCCTTCCTGCTCAAACTCCAAGGATAGCCCCCCCTCTCTTCGCCCCCGCCAAACTCATGCACCTGTGTCCGCGATGTCCTCGTTAAATGGTTTGAACTCCGAGACGATCCCGAAAGCGAAGCCAACGCGGGGCTATTCGCGGTAGTGGCAGCCCATGCTTTGTCGGTTGGCCCAAGCGGATTGAGCGACGATTAGGGCGGTACGGACGGCGTTGCGGAGTCCAAGCAGGCTATCTTGGATGCGTGCGGAGCGATAGAATTCTTCGATCTCGGTTTCGAGGTTGCGAAGCTCGCGGATGGCGCGTTCAAGGCGTTGGGTGGTACGGACGAGGCCCACATAATTCCACATAATGCTTTTGATCGAGGACATATCTTGGCTGATCAAGGCGGGGTCAGGGGGATCGACGCCAAGATAAGACCAAGGAGGGATCGAAGCGTGATGAGAGGAGCGGGTTTGGGGCAACGTTGCAAGGATATCATCGGCGGCACGAGCCCCCCAGACGAGGGCTTCAAGGAGAGAGGCACTTGCGAGGCGATTGGCTCCATGAACCCCTGTGCAAGAGACTTCGCCGACGGCATACAGGTGTTGGAGCGTGGTACGTCCCCACATATCGACCCAGACGCCCCCGCAAGCGTAATGCGCGGCAGGAACGACGGGAACAAGATCTTCCGTGATGTCGACGCCGAACGTAAGGCTTTTTTGGTAGATGTTGGGGAAATGCTTGAGGATGTGTTCGGGTTCGAGATAGGAGCGCAAGTCTAGATAGACGTGGGGGATGGCGTGTTGGAGCATCTCGCGGTGGATGCTACGAGCCACAACATCGCGGGGAGCAAGGTCTTTCCATTCTTCGTCGTAGCGCTGCATAAAAGGGACGCCTTGAGCATCGACAAGGCGGGCTCCTTCACCACGAACAGCCTCTGAGATTAAGAACTGAGCGGCATCTTGGGCATAAAAGGCGGTGGGGTGAAACTGCACAAATTCGGCGTTGATCACCCGCGCACCTGCGCGATAAGCCATCGCCAAACCGTCACCGCGTGATCCTTGGGGGTTGGTGGTACGCAAAAAGATCTGTCCGAGTCCGCCCGTCGCCAAGACCGTTTTTTTCCCGATGCAGGTCAAGACGCGATCCCCTGCTTGATCGAGAACATAAGCCCCGACACAGCTTTGCGGCTCGTACACCGCCAAGCGATTGCGCGAATGATGCGAAGGAGTGAGCAAGTCCACAGCGGTATGCGCACTCAAGATCCGAATGTTTGGGTGTTGTTTGAGCTTTTGCAGCAACGCGATCTCGATGGCTTTTCCCGTCGCATCGGCAGCATGAATGATCCGCGAGGCCGCGTGTGAGCCTTCGCGCACCAAAGACAAATCCCCATCGCCCGTCAAATCGAAGTGAACACCGACTTTTTCGAGCAATATCTCACGCACAAGGCGCGGCCCTTCCTCGGCCAAAACCGCGACAGCTTCGGGGTTGCAATGCCCTGCTCCCGCACGTTCCAAGTCCTCGATCAGCAGCGCTGCGGAATCCCCCTTCCCTTCGTAAATAATGCCGCCTTGTGCGTAAAACGTGTTCGATTCTTCGGGTTCACGGGCGCGTGTCACCAACAACACATCGACCCCAGCATCCGCCAATTGCAGCGCGGTTGTTGCGCCCGCGATCCCACTTCCAAGCACCAAGACCTCTGCAACGATCGATTCGCCTTGCATGGCTGTTTTTCCTATCCGTTACATTTTCGCGAACAGATGTTGAACACCTGCGAAACAAAGCCCCTCTCTTTTGCGAGAGCGTCCCGTCTATTGGATCTCAAGCATCCGAAGAACAGAGCGTTCGGCTCGGATACGGATATCTTCGGGGACG
Source organism: Myxococcota bacterium (assembly GCA_963169055.1). Lineage (GTDB taxonomy): Bacteria > Myxococcota_C > UBA6777 > UBA6777 > UBA6777 > JAKLKB01. The sequence goes on along the minus strand of CAUJFU010000226.1, from coordinate 1,172 downwards.
TTGATTACATATTGCGTGTATTTGAGGGCATCGCGTGTGTTTTCGAGCGTGATCTGCGCCATGTGTGGGCAACGGATGCTGCACATCCGCAACATCTCCTTGTCAGGAAGGGCTCCTGCGATGTTGTCGCCCATCGCACACTCGGTCAACAACAAGAAGCGTGGGGCTTTGACTTGCTCGACATACTTGATCATGGCGGTGGTGCTGGCCGAAAAATCCGAAGCCGCAACGACTTCGGGACTGCATTCGGGGTGCGCAAGAACCACAACATCGGGGAATTGGGCGCGAACCGACGCGATATCTTCGACCGTGAATTGTTCGTGGACTTCGCAGCGGCCATGCCATCCGATGATCTGCACATCGACCACGGAGTCTTTGGTGTTGAGGCGGGGATCGCGGGAAGGGACGATGATGTGTTTGCCCGTTTCAGCGGCGACGTTGCGTGCGAGGTATTCGTCAGGCAAAAAGATCACGGTTTGTTCGCGGAAAGAATTCACCACAGCCGCAGCGTTGCCCGATGTGCAGCAGATATCGCACTCCGCTTTGACGTCGGCATAAGTGTTGATGTAGGTGATCACAGGGACGCCCGGGTAGCGGGCTTTCAGTTTTCGCACATCTTCGGCGGTGATGCTTGCAGCCAACGAACATCCCGCCTTTTCGGCGGGCGAAAGCACGATCTTTTTGGGATTTAGGATCTTTGCAGTCTCGGCCATAAACTCCACACCGCAAAAAACAATGATATCTTTGTCGGTCTTTGCAGCAAGATGACTCAACCCCAAGGAATCGCCCACATAATCCGGAACCGAATGAAACAACGCTGGTTCCATGTAGTTGTGTCCCAAGATCACTGCATTTCGGGCTTTTTTGAGTTCCAGCACTTCGACCGCAACTTCGGCTTTGATCGCAAGTTCGACCTCCGGCACGATATCCCCCAGTTTGGTCTTCAACATCTCATACATCTGTTCGACTTGCATCGTTTCCTCGCTCCATCGGATAATGGCGCATCGCCCATCACAACGCGCCTTGGTGAGTGCCTCGCGATGGCAAGACACCACGCCCCCCACGTCTAGGATGCTTCTTCTTCGGATGCACGTCGCACAGCGAGAGGAGCAGGTTTGGGAGGCGATTGTTTCAACCCCTTATAGGGTCCGCCCAAAAGAAAAGCAACCGAC
>CAUJFU010000225.1 GCA_963169055.1 Myxococcota bacterium | reverse complement strand
GGGGGGGCGTCTCGGTTGGTGGTGGTCCCGTCGCCAAGTTCGCCGTAAGTGTTGTCTCCCCAACACTTGACGCTACCGTTGTTTAAGATCACACAGATGTGATCGCCCTCCGCAGCGATCGTTTTGGCAGAGAGCCCGCTTCCAAGGTTCACAGAGGTCGAGGAGGGCTGAGTTCGCGGCATGGTGTCGCCGTAGCCGAGGTAGCCTTTGTCGTTGAGTCCCCAACACTTGACGCTGTTGTCATCCAAGATTGCGCAGGTACGCTGCGAACCCACCGCCACGGACTTGGCTGTGCGTCCTGTCCCAAGCTCGATCACGGTCGTTGGTGGGGCCATCAAGGTGAAAGAACTTGTACTGCCATTGCCGAGTTCGCCTGCGGTATTCCCGCCCCAACATTTGAGGGTATAGTTATCCAAAACCACGCAGGTATGGTTGCTTCCGACTGACATAGACAACGCGACGCGCCCGCTTCCGAAGTCGATCGGAGGTGTGGTGGGTTTGGTGCGCTCCACCTTATCGCCGTAGCCGAGGTGGCCGACGAGATTGAAGCCCCAGCAAGTGGCGTTTCCACCAAACAAGCAGGTGATGGAATACCCCATAGCGATCTGCGGAGGAATCCGACAACGACTCGAAGAACAGACTTCGGACGCCGCGCAAGGCTTGCCACATCCGCCACAGTGGGCCTCAGAGTCCGTGATATCCGCACAGACCCCGTTGCAAAGAGTTAGGCCCGGCGTGCAAGACGTTTCGCCACAAGCACCGTCAAAACAGACATTAGGGGGAGTGCAAGCCTTGTTGCATCCGCCACAATGTGCGTTCGTCGTTTTTGTATTGACGCATTTCCCGCTGCAATCGGCTTGTCCGTTGGGGCAGGCGCACTGGCTCGCCTGACAGGTCTTTTCTTGAGGACAAGCGTTGCCACACGCACCACAATGCAGCGAGGAGGATGTTGTATCAACACAAAAACCGCTGCAATCGGCTTGTCCGTTGGGGCAAGCGCACTGACCCGCCTGGCAGGTCTTTGGCGAAGCGCAAGCCTTGTCGCATCCGCCACAATGCGAGGCAGAGGTTTTTGTATCGACGCATTGCCCGTCGCACTTGACTTGGCCCGCAGGACAATCGCTTGACTGACAGGCCCCATCAACGCAGGTTTGTGGAGCCACACAAGCCTTGCTGCATCCGCCACAATGCGCGACAGAAGTTTTTGTGTCCACGCAACTGCCCGCGCAAAGTTCCTGTCCCGCAGGGCAATTGCTTTGACGACAGGCTCCGTTGACACACGCCTCTCCTTGCGGACAATCGGCGTTTTGCTTACAAGCGCACTGGTCGTCGATCAGGCCGTTGCAGTCGTTGTCTTTCTTGTCGCATATCTCTGCGCTTGGCGCGATCGCGCCCTTGCACTCGCCCCAAACGCTCTTCACGCATTGTTGTGTCCCTGCGGTACATTCGCCGACAGCCTTATTTTGCGAACCCAAGAAACAAGGCCGTTGTTCGTTGGGCTGGCAAGTACAGCCTTCGTCAACTTTGCCATCGCAATCGTTGTCCAATCCATCGCAGGTTTCGTCGCTTGGTTTGATCGCCCCTTCACAAGTTCCCCATACACCGGCTTTACAGGTCTGCGTCCCCGTTTTGCAGACGCCGACACAACGAAAGCCCTTGCTGCCGTTTGCCAACGTTTCAAAGAAACAGCCGCCCGCTCCTTGATAACAGGGCTTTTGTGAGCCTTCGATACAGGATTCGGTGGTGTTGCAACCAACAAGGCCGTCATCGATCAGCCCGTTACAGTCGTCATCTTGGGCGTTGCAGGTTTCGGCCTTGGGAACAACGACGCCGACGCAAGCCCCCCATGTCCCATCGTTTTGGCAAGTCTTTAACCCAGAGCGACAGAGTCCTTGATTGAGGGTGTTTTCGGCTGCGGGATAGCAAGGACTTTGGCTGCCCACTTGACAAAAGTTCTTGCAGCTTGGATCGGATTCGTCGGTCAGACCGTTGCAATCGTTGTCGTCACCATCGGAACACAGGGCAGGGGTGTTTTCGGGCGTGGGAGTGGGAGGGACACAATCGCCCCACAGAAGCCCGGTCAGGGGCGTGGGTTGGGCTTCTTGTTGACCCCACTCGCAAGAACCGACTTTTTGCAAGAGCTTGCAGAGGCGGAACTCGCCCTTGCGTTCGGCAGAACCGCGTAGGGTAGAGATGCAGACTGCGTTGACGCAGTAGCCTTCGTACTTGAGGTTGCTGCAATCACAAGACTTGGTGCATTGCAAGCCACTGGTGTTATAATCCGTCGTCTGGACGCCGTTGATACAATTCGGCGTTCCTCCACAAGACACCACGAAACCAAACAATACGCCCAAAAACAAAATGCTCCATTTTCCGACCTGTTGCCTCATTTCCATACCTCTCCCGTCTATGGTGCTTTGTCGCTGTTTGATGGATTCTTTGGGTGTACGCCTATTTCTTAAAAACTGCAATCCACAACAAGAGATATCCTTGCGTACCAAGCTCCGAACACCCGTCGCATCTGCCCAACGGCGTCGTTCCTCTCACCAAACAAGTGACAAAGGGCGTGGTTTGCTGTAGTCTGCCCTCAAACCATCAACCACTCGCGCTTTCGTGGGCGCATCGCGAAGAGTGTTTTTGTAGAATTCATCGCATCAAAGCAGGGTTATCATGCAGCACAACAAACAACCATCTCTCGCCTTTGTTCTTTTTTGGATGAGCCGATCTGTTTCTTTTGCGCGCTTGTTGCGCGGTTGTGGATGGACTGCGCTGTGCTTGATGCTGTCCGCATCTCCAGCAAAGGCAGAAGATCCCAAGACGCTGCAACAGCACTTTTTACAGACACAAGAAGCTCTAGCGATCGGCGAGATGAAGGCATTTGCGCAATCGCTCGAAAAGATGGAAAAGACCTATCTTGCGACCCAATCGAAATTGAAAGAGGGCGAGCGCGAGCAATTCCAGCTTTGGCTGTACCGCTTTCAGTTCAAGCGCTACCAGATGGAAGCCGATCCCCCACCGATCCGCAATATCGAATCCTTCGAATCGATCGATGCCATCAACCAATACATCAAACGCTTTGAAGGCTCGCTTGAGAGGCTACAAAAAGCCCTCGAAGCTCTTCGTCGCTACAACCAACTCTATAACAAGATCGCTCTGACACAGCGAGTCCAAGCGCAGATCCGACTCCAAGCCTCCCTCAGCACCGAACGCGATATCGAGCTATTAACCCGCCAAGGACAAGTCTACGTCGCCCTCTTGCGCTTTGCCCAAAGCCAATGGAGCGACAAAAAAGCCCTCAAACAACGCCTCCAAAACCAAGACAGCACGATCTCGACCTTGCGCGAACAACAACAGCGCGTCACCATCGAACAAAGCGCCATCCGAAGAGAACAAAGAAACCTCGTCAGCAAAGTCAAAGAAGCGCATCTGCTGTTTACCGACGAACAAAAAGCGCTGATCGATCGCACCAACAATGCCCGCACGCTATTCATTGTGGGTGGGATCTTGACGGCAGTTGGGGCAGGGATCGCTATTACAGGCGGGATCTTCTTGCACGACAACGCGGCCAAAAATCCTTACGTGACGTACAATTGCGAGGCGATGCCCAACAGCACAGATCTCGAAAAAACCCTGAAAGTCCAATGCGAAGTACAACGCGCCCTCCCCAACCCGATCATTGCGCCACCACAAGACGACGCAGGACAACGTAGTCTCAAGAATTTCTATGGGTGGGGTGGGCCGACGTTCATCGCAACAGGCGCGGTGATCGGAGGAACAGGGATCGCTTTGTTGATCGCGGGGTTGATCATCATCCCGCGCAAAGATGCCCAGATCAACGCGGTTTTGCGTTCACAAGAAAGATTCCTCAAAGAACAAAGCTCGATCTCTTCGGGAAATGCTTGGCCTTTGATGCAACTCCACGCACCTTCTCCCCAACGCGCCACTTCGCTCGGTGTCTTTCAATAATCCTCGGGCCTTGGCGTCTTGCTCAAAGCTATCGGCTCTCAAAAAGCGCACAGAAACCCACAACAAAGATATCCTCTCCAAAGCAGGCAACGAACCATGTGGAATCGATTTCTTTTTGCTTCGCTCAAGGCTTCTCAAACAAATCGTCTGGATCGCGGGTTCTCTGTATCGCGGACGTTGCGCACGTTTCGGGTATCGCGGATATTGCGGATGTTGCGTACGTTGCGGATGTTGCGTGTGTTGGGTTGGAGTGTTTGCGGGCTGTCTGTTTTCATGGCTTCCACTGCAAACGCAAATCCTCCGAGCGCGTTGCAACAGTACTTTTTACAGACACAAGAAGCGCTCGCGGATGGCAAGATGCAATTGTTCGTACAATCGCTTGAGAAGATGGAAAAGACCTATCTTGCGGAAAAAGCGAAGTTGAGCGAGGGAGAACGCGAACAATTCCAATTTTGGCTGTACCGCTTTCAGTTCAAGCGCTACCAAATCGAAGCGAATCCCCCGCCGATCCGCGATCTAGAATCCTTTGAATCGATCGATGCGATCAATCAATACATCACGGAGTTTGAAGGGTCGCTTGGCAAGCTACAAAAAGCCCTTGATGCCCTTCGCCGCTACAACCAACTCTACAACAAGATCGCTCTGACTTATCGAACCCAAGCGCAGATCCGACTCCAAGCCTCCCTCCGTATCGAACAAGATATCGATCTATTCACCCGCCAAGGTTGGTTCTACATCGCTTCGCTGCGTCTGGCCCAAAGCCAATGGAACGACAAAAAAGCCCTCCAGCAGCGCAGCCAAAACCAAAGCAGTCTGTTGGCCTCGCTGCGCGAACAACGGCAGCGTATCGCCATCCAGAAAAGCACCCGACGTAAAGAGCAATTGTTCTTTGCCAACAAAGCCAAAGAATCGCATCTAACTTTCGCCAAAGAACACAAGGCATTGCTGGATCGCACCAACAACGCCCGTATCCTCTTCATCGTGGGCGGCTCTCTTGTGGCTCTTGGGGCAGGATTCGCGATCATGGGCGGGATCTTTTTGCACGATAACGGTGCTAAAAACCCTTACGGCACCTATAATTGCGAGGCGATGCCCCGAAGCACAGACCTCGAAAGGAACCTGCAAGTCCAATGCGAAACGCAGCGCGCCCTTCCCGCCCCGATCATCATGCCACCACGCGACGATGCAGGACAACGCAGTCTCAAGAATTTCTATGGTTGGGGTGGGCCGGTCTTTTTGGTGGGTGGTGCGATCTTGGGGGGGACGGGGATCGCTCTATTGATCGCGGGTTTGCTGACCGTTCCGCCCCAAAATGCCTCGGTCAACGCGGCGTTGCGGTCTCACGAAAGGTTTCTCAAAGAAAAAAGTTCGCTCACTTCGGGAAGTGCTACTTGGCGTGGTTTCCCTTCGGACTTATCCTCTGCTCACCGCTCCACGATCTTGGGTATCTACCACTGATCCCCATAACCCCGAAACCACCGAAAGACATCTACAAGGAACAAGCGCATGGAATCGGTTGAGACGTTAGAAGGCAAAGAGATCGGCAAGTACAAGCTGCATCAGTTGGTGGGGGATGGCGGCCAAGCCGTTGTGTACAAGGCATGGCACAACGAGCTGCATGCGTGGGTGGCGATCAAGTTCCTCAAGGCCGATCTGGCCAAGCGCGAAGCTGTGCGCGAACGCTTTAAACAAGAAGCACGCCTCCAATTCCGCCTTCAGCACCCCCATATCGTCCGAGTGATCGAGATTATCGACGAAGGCGCTTGGTTGGGGATGGCGATGGATTGGGTGGAGGGGCAGGATCTCGAAAAATACCTCGAAAAAAATACGGGCCCTGTGCCTTATGCAGAGATCGAACGGCTATTGATCCCGATCTTGCACGCCGTGGATCACGCCCACAAACAAAAGATCGTTCACCGCGATCTCAAGCCCTCGAACATCCTTCTGCACGGAGCCAGCGGCGAAGAGATCCCCAAAGTGATGGACTTTGGCATCGCCAAAAGTCTCGCTGCCGAAGAAAGCCAAACCAAAACAGGCTCCCTTCTTGGGACACCTAGCTACATCGCACCCGAACAAGCGCAATCCACCAAACACGTCGATCATCGGGCAGATATCTACGCCCTCGGCATCACGTTGTATCAGATGATCTCAGGGCGTCTCCCCTTTGTCGGGGATGATATCCTTCAGCTGATCATGGCTCACTTTACCGAAAAGCCCCCAGCCTTCGAGACGTTCGGCCTGATGGTTCCAGCCTCCCTTCGTGCGGTCGTTCTCAAATCGCTCGAAAAAACCCCCGACGCCCGCTATTCTTCGTGCAAAGCCTTCGCGGATCAGCTACAAGCCGCCCTCAAAGAAGCCATCGCATCGGGCGCAGCATCCGCCCTCCCCACAGCACAAAGCACCTACTCGCTCGATGCAGCTGATATCCAAAAGCCACCGCCGTCCTTTGCAGGGCTGTTGCCAAGCGGCGAGATCGCTCCCGAAAACAATACCGTATTTCGCTCTCCCACCCTCATGTCTGAGGAAGACAGCCCTTTTCGCCCCTCCACTTGGAAGAAACACCATCTCGTTGCCGTGGGTGGTGGCCTTCTTATCATCCTCGTTCTGATCGCCTTCGCCTTCCGCAGCCCTGCCCCAACGCCCTCTGCTCTCCCTCAACAGCTTGTCTCGCAACGTACAGGCGACGCGGTGGTTCCCTCCGATCCTTCGCGCCCCTCCCATCCTACAACGCCCGATCCTTCGCGCCCACCCTCCCTCAATCCATCCACACCCAGCGATCCCCCGAACACACCGCGCCACCGAGAACAACGCCCCGAGCCTCCAGTTCACCCCCGATCAACGGCCTCTTCGGTACAACCCAAGCTCACTCAGCCAACGGAGTCACGCACCACGACGCCCTTAGTGCCTCCTGTTCATCCACGCACCACAAACGTCCAAACCGATCCATCCGCCCAAAACAGCGACGACCCACGCTCCGCCCCCCCCACAAACACAACGCCCCAACCACGCCCACGCTCCCAAGCCCTCACCCGTTCCAAGACCGATCCCTCCGCGAGCAGCGGGGCTTGTTTTCGTTGCCTCAATCGCTTTGCAGCAGACAACTTTGGCCCCCACGCGGATGGTCTTCATCCTTGCACCCCCAACGGGATGCGCAGCGCGGCCCGCGTTTGCAAAACCCCTTGCAAGCGGGATACGCTGATGTTCTGCCGAACTTACGCACGCACGCGCTTTTCTACGCCGCTCGGCAACAAAATTCCCATCTCTTCGATGACGACGTGCCGTTTTCAGCTTCCGCATCTCCTCCATTCTATCGCCCAATACGCCGGGTACAAAAGCCCCAATCCGCAAAGCCTTGCGGCTTGCCGCAAAGCCTTGGGCCGTTGATCTTCCTTGTGCTTCGTGTGTTTCTATCCGTGTGAAGCTGTGGATCTTTTCTGCATCGGAACCTTGTGGCAGGCTTGCAAAGAAAACGCGCAAGGAGGGCCAACATGAGCAAACGCGATCCACAAACAACACGCGACGAACAGCACCGACAGAAAATACAAGCAGAAGTCCAACGAAGGAAACAGACAAGGATGGGACAACAGATGCGAAGAATGGGTTGGGGGGTGGGGGTGGGGGTGATGGTCTGGTTGTGGGGCGCGATCGCGTGGGGCGTTCCCGGGCCAGATTCGGTGGTGGTCGTTGCAAACAAAAACGATCAAGACAGCGTGGGGCTTGCGCAGAAGTACGCGAAAGAACGAGCGATCCCGCCCAATCAGATCTGCCTTTTGGATCTACCGCAACAAGAAGATATCACCCAAACAGAATACCAACAAAAGTTCTTGGCACCGCTAGAGCAATGCCTCCAACAAGGCGGTTCCTTGGCACGGATCGAAGCGGTGGTGTTGATGCGTGGCGTTCCGTTGCGGGTGGGGATCGTCAACAACAACCAAACCCAAGGCGCATCGTTGGCGGCTGTTGTAGGGGTTTGGAAGTCGACCTACAACGGAAAAAGCCTGCTTACAGAGATGCCGGGACGCCAGATTACATGCAGCGGAGGGGCAGCGTGTCTTGCGGCACGTTGGACCAATCCCTTTCGTACAGGAGTATTTCGTGCCGGTTATCAGGCCACTTCGGGGGGAGTGGATTGGAAGCCGCTGTTGGTGACGATGCTGCATGGTCGTTCGTATGCGGATGCCGAAAAGCTGCTCACAAGCGCGCTGGATGCAGAAGCACAAGGCGCAGCCAAGGGGCAATTCATGTTGATGAAAGGAGCGGATAGTGCGCGAGGCGCGTTGGATGGTAGCTTTCCGACGATCGAAACGTCGATGAAAGCGAGAGGATGGACCGATACGGTGATCGAAAACTTCAACAGCAATCTGATCGGTCGGTCGCTTGGGGCTTTCTTTGTGGGGACGGCCAGTCTCGGGAACACCATCGAAGGCAACATCTACTTGCCGGGCTCGATCACTGACAACCTCACGAGTTTTGGGGCGGCTCCGACGAACTTTCGCGCCACAGGGCAAAGCCAAGTCTCGATCGCCCGTTGGGTTGCCAAAGGCGTCGCAGGAGCGCATGGAACCACCGACGAACCGCTGAATAACTGCTTTCCGAATCGCGCTTTGTTACTCGATTATGTCGATGGCAGCACACTTGCCGAAGCCTATCACCGCCATCTGCCCTATGTGTATTGGCGCAATCTGGTGCTTGGGGATCCAATGGCGGCCCCGTATGCCAAACGCCCCAAATTGACGATCAGCGGGGCCACAACGGGTTCGGCGATCCTTGGGTCTAGACGAATCAAAGCCCAAGCAACAGAGCCTTCGGGCCTTGGGATCGCATGGATCGCGTTGTTTGTGGATGGAAAAGAAGTGGGTCGAAGCACAACTTCATCCGTCGAGGTTTGCGTGGATATCCCCACCGCTGCGTCTGTACAGATCCTTGCCGTCGCCCAAACCAAGGCCAAAACAGGCACGCCAAACTTCCCAGATCAATTCCAGCCCAAGGGATGGGCCGAGATGCGTGTTGTGGGACAAGCTGGTCCCCAAGGTTGCCTATCCACCGAGCCGACCACCGAGTCTTCAAACGAACCGACCACCGAGTCTCCAAACGAACCGACCATCGACCAAGGGCCGAGCGAAGCCCAACCAGAAGCAACGTCCGAACCGACCGAAGAAACAAGCCTTACAGATCTCTCATCCGAGTCGACACCCTCGGACGGCTCTCCCAACGAACCGCTCAAAGAAGCCGAGGGGAACGAAACCCACTCAACGCAAGAGGGATCGCCCACGCAAAACGACGCAGCCTCCGAACAGACGAACGACGCGCAAGCCTCCGCAGGATGCGGGTGTACCGCACCTCCCACAGGGTCGTCGCTTTGGTGGTTGCTTGTTTTTGGGGGGTTGGTGTGGCGTCGGAAAAAGCGGCACAGTACGATGCCGGAAGGCATCATACAAAATCCAGAGATCGGATGATCGAAGAAATCAGAGGTTTGTATCGAACTAGCGGTCGCCTTTGCACTCGGCGGGGACAGGGGCGGGGGTTCCGTCGGGGTTGATCACGCCTTCTACAAACCAACACATATTGAGCAGATCTTTGTCGGTAAACAGTTTTCCGTTTGCGAGGCGTTCTTTGCCAAAGTTGTCTTTTTGCGGGGCTTTGAAGGGAAGTTGTTCGGCGTCGACGCCTTCTTTGGCGAGTTTCGGGATCCAACTGGTGATCTCAACACGCGCTGTTCCCGGGACCGCCGAACTCATATCGGAAAGTCCCACGCTGCTGTCGTTTTTGTCGCTCTTGACAGGTTCCCAGATGATCTCTTTGGGATCCCATTGGCCTTTTTTGATCTTGTCGAGGATCCGAATCAAGATAGGAGCCCAGTTCCAATAGGCCGAAACAAGGCAAGTACGGGGCCCAAAGTTGCATCCGTTGATCGAGTTGTAAGCGATAGAATACGCTTTGTTGCCGTCTTTGGTGGTCAACGGTTCGCCGGTCTTGTTTTCGATCATCTCGAGCGGGATCGAAGTGTCGCTGTGCGAGTGGATCACATCGGCGTTGGCATCCAAAAGCTCGCGAGTCAGAAGAGGTTCGCGTTTGACATCGAACCAGTTGCCGATCCAAACGACGATGACTTCTGCTTTGGGATTGGTGGTGCGCACGCCGTTGGTGAAGGCGTTGATATGGCGGATCACTTCGGGGATGGCGATGGGTGCGAGCAATCCAATGCGATTGGTTTTAGTCACAGCACCTGCGACCATCCCTGCGAGCCACTCGATTTGGTACATTCGACCAAAGTAGGAGCCCATATTTTTGCCGACTTCAAAGCCCGAGCAAGTGAGGAAATTGACGTTTTCGTTGACAGAAGTTTTGCTGAGCAGAGGCACAAGGAAGTCGTGGCTGGTTCCGACGATCAGGTTGTAGCCGTTTTTGATAAAGTCGTCGATCTGTGCGGGGGCGTCTTTGACCGCGATCGCCTCGGCAAAGGTGGTTTTGTAGCCAAGTTTATCGAGCGCAACGCGGCCTTGGTCGTGAGCCCATGTCCAGCCAAAGTCCCCGATCGGCCCAACGTACAAGAAAGCGACCTTGGGTTCCGCAACAGGCGGACGGAAGCGACTATCGGGATCGTATTCGACGCCACCGTCGCTTGGGTTGTTTTCGGTGACCGTGCCTTCGGCGACACAGAAGCCGTTGCTGCAAACAAAACCACCGGTGCATGCGCGGGTTTCGCTGCAAGGGAACTTAATGTTTGACCAATCGAAGGGTGCGGTGCAAGCGACAACAAAGAAGAATCCGACAAAGAAAAGTGCAAAGATCGCACGAAGCTGTTTCATCAATGCCTCCCAAAGCGCGTCGCTTTCGGAGGTTGTGTGATGCAACCGCCCGACTGCGACCGCTTGATATCGTGGTGCTAAGGTGCTGTGTGGTACAGCACGGTCGCACGACTGCGTTGTACTGGGGTGTTGGGGTCAGGGATCTGTTGAAAACTGGTTTTGGGTTTGTCGGCATTCTCGGCTTTTTCAGGAGCAACCCCCACACGTGCAGCAAAAAAGATCACCGACAAGACAAGCAACCCACCGCCAGCTCCGACAACACCGTAGCCGATGCGTTCTTCGCCAGCGTGTTGGTTCCATTTGTTGGTGAGGTCTCGTTGGCTGAGGCTGTGCGAATCTGGAGCGTTTGCTTGGGTTTTGACGGACTGAAAACCCGAGCTGGCGCTGGCAAGCAACAAAGCTCCCGTCACACCAGCGGCAACTCCCAGAGCCAACACAGTCCATCCCGGCCAACTTTTGAACCAAGGGCGCTCACTGACTTCGGTCGGGCCCGAAGCGCCCTGAACGAGGACCACAGAGATACTCTCGGCTTGATCGGGAGAGACACTGACTTGCCGATTGACCGATTGATAGCCGGGGTATTTGATCTGCACAACATGCGAGCCGATGGGGATTTTGAGGTTTTCAAGCGGAGTTTTCCCCCAAGAGCGACCGTCGATCTCGACATCCGCGCCATTTGGGGTGCTGGTGACGGAAAGCTGGCCTGTGACGGGTTGCAAGGTAAAGGTCATCCGTAGTTCTGCGCCACCCACAACGTTAAGCCCTTGGACAATTTTGGCGTGGTTTGGATGAGAGAGTTCGATTTTGTGTTCTCCTGCATCCAAGGACAACGGGCGAAGCGGCGCAGAGCCCACAACCTTTCCGTCGATCGATACGGTCGTTCCAGAGGGCGAGATCAACAGGTTTAGGGTGCCTTTGGAAAGCGTTGTTTTGAGAAAAGCAATCTTGCTTTCAAAGCGGGCTTTGAGGACGGCGGGGGGATTTTCATTCAGTCCACGCTCGGAGGCTTGCATGGCTTCGCGATAACGCTTGAGGGCCTCAAGACATTTGACGATGGCGAAGGTGATCTTTGGATTGGCCCAAAGAGAGTGCGCTTGGGTGTAGAGGCCGAGGGCCTTTTCGTAGTCGCCCTTGTCGTAGGCGACAGCGGCATCGGCGCTCAGTTTGACGACTTTTTTGGCGTCTTCTTCGGAGGGGTTGTTTTGGGCCCAGACAGGAAAAGCCCCCAACAAAAAACATCCCAACACAAAAGAAATTGCATACTTCAAGGTCTCGTTCCTCCCGTAGGTTAAGGGACTTCGATGTTGATTTCGCGCAGTCGAACATTGTAGGATTTACGATTCGTTTTCGCAGGGATAACGAGTTTTGTCGAAAAGAAACCACCGCGCTTGAGCTGCAAAGTCATGGGCTGATGGTTCGGTTTTTTGACCGTCAAGGGAGTTTTGCCAAGAGCTTCTCCATCAGGCCCGATGATCGTCGCCCCCGAAGGAGAAGACGTCACACGGATCTCGATATAGCGGGACTTTTTGCGCGGAGACTTTCGAGGATGGCTCCGAATGGTCGGAGGGACGGGTCGATCTTCGACCTCGCGGCGCGGGGGGGTAGGACGATCGGTGGTCTCGCGGCGTGGGGTAGGTTCTGTGCGACGCTCTGGAGTGGGTTCTGTGCGGCGTTCTGGGGTGGTGTTGCGTTGTGCAGGAGCAACGTCACGCTGCGCAGGGATGGGCGTGATGGGCTTGGTATCACGCGGGTTTGATGCGCCCGCAGAAGCCAAGGTGGTTCCTTTGGTGGGCTGGTCTTGTTTGGTCGAAGAGAACCACCAGACGCCAAGCAACAACAAGGGGATCGTCAAAAAGATCGATGCTTTGCCGTACACGCTGCCAAAGAATCCGCTGCGATGAGGGCCAAAGGTGGTGCTGCCGCTGAAGCTATTGCTTTTGAGTTCGTTTTCGATGGACTTGAGCTGCTCGAACGCTTCTTCGGCGGTGGGACGGCGTTTTGGATCTTGTGCGGTCATGCGCTCGTACAAAGAACGCAGCGTGGGGGGGATCTCCAGATTTTTCGGCAGATGGACGCCTTTTCCTGTGATGCGACTGATGCGCACCATATCTTGAGAGGCATCCCCAAAGGGTTTTTCGCCTGTGAGCATATAGTACAAGATCAAGCCGATCGAAAAGATATCCGCAGGATACGAGACTTCTTTGGGGGAAGTGATCTGTTCGGGGGCCATATAACGCGGCGTCCCAAGCACGACGCCTTGGCGCGTGAGGTCGGATTCTTCGGGTCCATCGGCAAATTTGACCACGCCAAAGTCAAAGATCTTCACAAAGTCGTCATGCCCTTTGAGGTGCAGCAACATAATGTTGGAAGGCTTGAGATCGCGGTGGATCAGGCCGCTGGCGTGGGCTTCCATCAGCGATTGCGCGATCTGCTTGGTGATGTGAACGGCGCGCTCGGCATCGAAGGCTTCGCCTTTTTTGAGGATCTGGTTGAGGTTGGTGCCTTCGACAAACTCCATCACGAGGTAGGGTTCGCCCCATTGGCTGACGTTGTAATCGTAGACACGGACGGTGTGGGGGCTTGAAAGCAGCGTCGAAGCTTTGGCTTCGCGCACGAAACGGCGGCGCGATTCTTCGTTGCTGAGGGTACCGGGAGAGATCACCTTGATGGCGACTTGCTTTCCGAGCTTGGTATGGGCGGCTCCGTACACGATACCCATGCCACCTTCGGCGATCTTGTGAGTGATGCGGTATTTGTTGTCGAGAACAGAGCCGACGCTCGTAAACGCGGGGCGTTTGTTTTCGAGAGGCAGATCGACTTCGGAAGCGTCTTCAAAGCGTTGGATGCGGTTGAAGATCGAGTCATCATTTGGGGGTCGAAGGCCGCTCAAGCTGTTGATCGACATCGACATGGAAGAATCGCTGCTTGGGGGGGGCGAAAAGTCTTCGGGATTGGAAGACAGAGAAGCCGACTCGTCTTCAAGCTCTTTGAGATCGGCGAGGTGGTTGGGTTTGGAGGACGAACGAAACTCCATCGGCAAGATTTCGGATGGGGCTTCGTTATCTTGGTTTTCTTTCCACGCAGCGATGGCGTCTTTGGTGTTCATGGATGGCGTGGATGCTCCGTTGGTTGGGGGAGAAATGGCGTTCTCCGCAGAAGAAGACAGCGCAGTACGCTCAGCAGCCTCTTCGCTGGATGGACTGACTGCGCTTCCTACCTCGATTGCTTTGCCTTCTTTGTCGTTCATCGTAGATGCCTTTGGTTGTGATGGGCGCGGAGTCCGAGCAAGACCGAATCCTCGGGTTCCTATCGCAACATGCCTTGTCGCATCCCTCGCATTGTATTCTCAAACTGTGATGCAGGTCAACAATAGCGTTTCAACGGTCTGTTTGTCTCCGCGATTCTAACTTCACAACGCAGACGAAATCGAACAACGCAAAGGCGCGGCTTTTTGGATGAAAAGCCTATTTTTTATTTTAGATTCGCTTTTTTATTTCAAATCGAGTCAAAAATCGAAACAAAAAAACAAGAATACAAAAAAAGACTGAAGCGAGTATAGAAAAAAACACGGGATTTTTTTCAGGTAGGAAGAAGCCAATCAAGCAGCTTAAAGACGAGTGCCAACAACAACAAGCCATGCAAGCCGACAAACAGCGCGTACGCCAAACGAGGCGAGCGATCGATAAAGTGAAGCACCGAAAAAACGGTGCGTTTCATCAACGTGGTTGGGCATTGGATGGGGAAATAGCCGCTATGGATTTTTGCAAGGGCGTCCAACATCTCTTTGGCCGACTGAAAGCGTTCATCGGGGTGTTTGTGCATCCCCTTTGAGAGGAGATGCGCCACTTCGATCGGGGTGTTGGGCTGGGCTGGATGACGCAGGATAAACACCGAACGCGGTTCTTCTTTGGCCACCGCAAAAAGGATCTCAAAGAGGCTTTCTTTGTTGCTGAGGTAGTGTTGAAGGGAAAGGAATTCGTAGAAGACCACGCAAAGGCTGTACAGATCGCTGCGTGTGTCGATGCGATCGTTGAGTCCAAGCGCTTGCTCGGGGGACATATACATCGGCGTGCCGATCAATCGGTTGTTTTGAGTTTGGAGATGCAACTGCTCGGAAAGATGTTTGCGATCCTGTTCGAGGGCGCGGGCGAGTTCATCCATTGGAGCAGCTTTCGCCTCTGTCTGCGATGCTGCCGCTGTTTGCGATACTGCCGCTGTTTGCGATACCTGCGATGCCACCGATGTTTGTGTTGTTTGTGATGTTTGTGATGTTTGTGATGCCTGAGATGTCTGCGATGCCGCCGATGTTTGCGCTGCCACGAATTGCGATGGCGAGGGTGTGTTCGATGGTGCGGGCATGTTGATGCGTTTGGCGATGCCCCAGTCCATGACAAGGACTTCGAAGTGGGGGCCGATCATGATGTTGGCGGGTTTGAGATCGCGATGCAAGATACCCTGAGCGTGGGCAAAATCGACGGCTTTGAGGATATCGATCAAGATCTGGAGGCGTTGGGTGAGCGGAAAGCGCGCATGGTAGGCTGGATCGCCAGAACGCAGCTTATCAATAATATCTTCGAGGGTTTCGCCTTGAACGTACTTCATCACAAAGTAGTAGCATCCGTCTTTATCGAGGCCGACATCGTGGATCGGAACAATGTTTGGATGTTCCAATTGTCCGACGATACGGACTTCTTCGGCGAAGCGGACGACGGGTGCGGTGGTGTGCAGTTCAGACTTCAAGCGCTTGATCGCGACCATGCGTTGGATATCTTTGTCGAAGGCGAGGTCGACTTCTCCCATCGCGCCGCTGCCAAGCGAACGCTTGCTTTGGTAGCGTTCTTGTCCATCGATCACCAATTGAGGTGTTGCTGAATCGGACAACTTTTGCAAACGCGGAAGGATGGTGGTTCGGAGTCCCTGTTGGCGGATCTGTTGCAGTTCTCCCGAAGAGGTACGGATGCCAAGGCTGTAAATCCCTGATGGAGCGGGAGATCCCGATGCCAAGGAGAGATCATCTTCGCTGTCGAAAAGGGAGTGGGCTTGGCTCGATGCCCTCGCATCATCTGCAAAGGTTCTTGTGGACTCGGCAGCAAGGGCGTTTGCGGAGTCGGCAGACGGAGCGTTCGTAGACTCGGCAGCAAGGGCGTTCGCAGAGTCGGCAGACGGAGCGTTTGCAGATTCGGAAGCAAGGGCGTTTGCGACTTCGGCAGGAAAAGTGTTTGCGGAGTCGGCAAAGAGGTGAGCAAAGGGATCAAGGGCGGGATCGTCGTCAAGGGAAGTCGCAAAGCCGAGGGCAGGAGACCCCAAAGATGCGGTCTGTTGGGCGGATTCTTGTTTGGTCATTACGCACTCCCGACAACAAAAGAGAGAAGGTATCGGAAAACGTACCTAAGATGCACAAAACACGAATCCGTTGCGCTCGGGAGAAAAGAAAAGCGGTGTGGTATGTTGACAAAACGCCCTATATTCGCGGCATTTCAAGCGACAGAGTTGTCGGTGTGAAAACGTCGGAGCGGCTCGACAATGCGGGGTCAGAAACCGTTGGCAGGGACACGCAATTGGAGATCGGCGTATGGCAAGGAAAACGGTTTGACTTTCCATTGCTTGAGCCGCCAACACAAGCACCAATACAGCTTTGCGTTGGCTTTGATGTGAGCGGGGCTGGTGTGGCGACGGATGCCGACCTTGCCATCGGGGTACAAGCGCAAAGACAGAGACAACGCCCCCAATGACGAGGGGAATTGCATTTTACGAAAACACGGAACCAAGCGCTTTTTGTGTTCTTCGATCTGCTTTCCGATCTCGATCGCTCCTGCAAGATCGGTCATCCCCCATTCGGCAGGGATCGAGAGCCAACCTTTTTTACGCGAGATTTGATGCAACGTGGATCGCAAAGCACCGATATGCCGATCGATAGAGCGTCTAGGCGGTTGTTCAAACAATTGCCCGTCACGAAACAGCACCCACTCCCCTTTGTGAACCGCCGCAAACGTGGTCTCTTCGGGGGTTTTCATTGCACGCAACAAGAAACGATCGTGAGGCCCCCAAAAAGAAACCTGCATCAACGATCGCTCTGGATCAAAACCCAAAGACCCGCTGCAACCGTCCTCTTCGCGTTCCGCAGAACCTGCTCCACCGCTTGATCGGTTTTTTTGAGATCCCTTTGCGAGCGTGGGTTTCTTTTTTGTTGTGTCTGCCTTCGCGGACGGTGTTTCTTCACGACAACGCGTTTTTTGTAGCCCCCCAAAAGCCCCCAACACCGCATGGATCTCTTTGGTATCCATCAGCATCACTTCCGTCTCTTGCTCCTTTGGCTGGCGCGACACCCACCACTGTTTGCCCTGCTTCATGATCGTAAAGATCTGCTGCGCTTTGCCTTGCCCCCAGACCACTTGTATCCGCTGCGTCCCCTCCAGATCGACGCGCAAGGTTCCTGCTTGGTGAGAAGAAACTTGTGGAAGTAAGGCGAGAACCGAAGTCCGCAACAGTTCTGCCTTCGACAATCGCGGCAAAGAGGGTTCAGGTGCGACACTTGGCTGACACCCCACCAATAACAGCAACCCTACCCCACACAAACCTCGTATCATCCGAGACTTCGCTTTGCGCATCTTGCTTGCTCCCTGCTCTTGACAAAACACCCGCCAGCCCATTCCTGAACCCGCTACCCACAACTTCTTGTTCAACAAAACACCCATCCATTCGGGCGTTTCCCACCCTAACATGCACACACACAAAGGCAAAAAATCCTCCCCGTGTTGCCAAAAAGGCGAGCGCTCCGCCATACTCGCAGCGCTCCAAGGATATGCGGCAGGCACAGAAGGTTTTCGTACAACTTTCCGTCGTCAACGTCTGTGTAGCGATCCAACGGATATGCGGCGGGCATAGAGAGTTCGTCGCCTCAAACAACCGACACACCCTCAAACAACCGACACACGAAGGGTTTTGCTTATGCCGATGTCGCTCGCTTTGTGGCTTTCCGAACAGATCGCACTTCTCAAACAAACCCCCCGCACAGGTTGGTTGCATCGCGGCATACCGCAGCCTGAGTCCGTTGCATCGCACAGCTACGGCGTGATCTTTTGGACGTGGTTTTTGGTGTATCGCGCTCAGCAACGCGGGGCGTCGCCTTTGCCTGACCTCGAAACGGCCCTATTGCTCGCCCTTTTGCACGATCTCCCGGAAGCTGGAACGGGCGACTTGGTGCCTCGCCAACGCCGACTGCTTTTTGGCGACGACAAAAACACCCGAAACAACGCCATCCGCAACGCCGAGGCTCGCTTTTGGGAAGAAGCACCCTCCCCTCCAGAATCCTCGCCCGCTCCCGCTCCTTCACTCTCGCTTTTTGAGCCAGACGCCATCTCAACGGTTTCGGATTCCTCGCCCGCTCCCACCCTCGAACGCGATTTCGCTCGGTTCATCGACGAAGCCCGCCAACGCTGGCAGACTCTTCAAAACACCGAAACACCCGAGTCTCGCATCGTCAAACAAGCTGACAAATTGGACTGCTTGCTCCAAGCCTTGTTCTACTACCAAAAAGGCTACCCTCAAGCCCAAGACTTCGCCCGTTTGATCGATGACGCCGCAGGAGACGACGACGAACTCCGCGCACAACTCCGCCATGCTTGGCATCCCTCCCCTTAGATCTCCGAGAGATGTGTGATCGAAGGGTAGTGCGTAGACGCCCTGTGGTTGGACAGCCACACCTTGCTGCCCCTGTATGTTGGCGCACACGACGAACGGATTTCTATCCTGCGACCTCCGCCGGGTATCGTGGACTCGTCTTGTGGATCAAAGATGTGTTGGAATATCCTGCTTGGCGTATGCGTCCAACCCAGCGTTTTCTCCCCGACAAGCCCGCATACACTGTTGTCCTACAATCCTGCGCTTGTTATGGCGCAAAGGAGGTTTTCTTGCGTCGTCTCACAACCCTTTCTTTGGTCTTCGCTGCGTTTCTGTTGGCTCCTTCTGCGTGGGCATGGAATTATCGCCCCGATCCACGCGACCCACAAAATTGTATGATGCGTTGCCGTCAAGCCTGCCAAACCCACTACACCCGCCAATGTCAAACACGCACCGTTTGGCGTACCGAGTGCCGCGACTACGTCAATTGGCAGACCCAATGCCGCGATTACACCCGTTGGCAGACCCAATGCCGTGACTACACTACATGGCAGACCCAATGCCGCAACTACCGCACTCTGCAAACCCGATGCGCCCAATACCCCGCCGTCCGCCAACGCTGCCTGCGGCTCGGTTGGCACACTGCCTTTTGCCGCAACTACCACCACATGCGCACGCAATGCCGCGAATACGTCACCCTTCAACGCCGCTGCACACAAGTCCCACAACAAAACCGACGATGCAGCCAAATCCCACAACGCCATCAACATTGCGCTCGCGTCCCCCAGCGCCACCGCCGCTGCGCCAACGTACCCCAACAACAACAGATCTGCTTTAACGTCCCCAAAACCTACTGCAACAACCAGTGCCAAACCCGTTGCCAACAACCCGCTCCCCCTCCCGTCGCTCCCCCTCCCGTCTCTCCCGCCCCCGCCATCCACCCACGATGCGCCAAATTCTACCACCGTTGGCAAAGATACCGCCACCGCTACGTCGACTCAGGACACCCCAAACATCGCCGCAAAGCCAAGAAAAACAAACGTCGATACTTCCGCTGCCTTGAATGGGTGCGCAACCACCCCAACGACGAAGGCGACGACTTCTAGCCTCCAGACGATTTTTCATCCCCATAAGGCTCACGCATTCGGACGGTGTTGTGGGGTGTCACCCCACGCCCCACAAGGGACTGTCGCCCCTTGACCCCATATTTGGCGAAAAGAGCATCGTTTTTCCAGACCAACGACGCTCTCGCTTGGACGGGCGCGAACACGGGGGTTTTATCCCGTCGATAGGGCATCCACGCTACACAACGGAACACTCTCGCTTGAGGTGCCGCGAACACGGGGGATTTTATCCACAAGTGACACCTCTCCAAAATCGATGTGAATCTTTGCCCCCTCCTTCCGTCTGAGTAGCCGCTGGCCTTCATCCTTGACCCAACCCCACGCATCGGCCACATCCTATCTCTACACAAAAGGAGACTCACCCATGCACAAGATATCTTCGGTTGCCCTCTTTGTCGGACTTACAGCGTTTTCCGTATCCGATGCTTACGCACAACAGTTCAATCCGCCCCGCCCTTCGGCGAACATCAACGTGCGCCGTGCCGCCCAACAAGCCCAAAACTATCGTTCCGAAGCGAATCGCCTTGACTCGACTTGCAATAGTACCCAACGCCTCGCCAATCAATACCAACAAGACGCCCGTCGCTTCGCCTTATCCGCACAGCGAACCCCTAAAGTGCGCGCTCATTACAAGCGCCTTGAAGCTCAAAGCTACCAGCTCGCTCAACGCTATCAGCGCTTGCTCACCGTCTGCCGTCAACAACAAGTCCGACTCCGCCAAGCCGCCTCACAGATCACCCAAAGACCAAACCTCGTCCCCCAAAAAGAGCGAGAAATCGGTAACACACGCCGCCACTTCGACGAACAACTCCGCCAAGCCTCCCAGCAACGCAACCAGTTCACCCAAATATCCCGCTCGACACTCGATCAAATCCAACGCCAAAACACACGTGGTTTCCATATCCCGGGATCTCCCATACCCTCGTCTCGCCAACCTGCACCCCGCCCCGGCACTCCCCCCGGCCACACAGGTTTCGGCAACCCCTCCTCCCCAAATACCGGCATCCGCGCCGTCAAAATTGAAAGCTTCTCGATCTCTCGCCTCGATATCAACGCGCCATCCTCCTACCAAAGCCGACTGAGTGGTCTGATCCGCAATCAAGAAAGCGCACTGCGCCGTTGTTATCAGAACGAATTAAGCGCCCTAAAGTCCGCAGACTCGGGTCAATTTGCTTTCTCCTTCCAGCTCCGACCTGACGGGCGCACCACCTCCAACCGTATCGTGCGTTGGCCCTCCGACAGCTTCCGCGCTGCCGTCTGTATGCGCGATATCCTCAACAACACGACATTCCCGCTCCCTCCTAGCAGCGCTGTCGTCGTACAGATGGAGATCTTCGTCCGTACATCCAACTAAGTTCTGCGATGGGAAAAGAATCCGTTGTTCTCGCGGTGGGGGGCGACATCACCGAACAGATCGATCGGTGTTAAGAGGTGGGGAAGGATTGTTTGTAGGTTTTGTCGAGCAAAACCTTTTCGTTGTCAGCCTGAATGAATTCGACGCGCACTTCATCCTTGATGGGATCGAACGTCAAGAATGTTGCGGTGTTTTCGCCATGAAAAAAATCGAATTGCTTGGCGGGGGCCAAGAGGTCGCGGTTTTCGGGCTGTGCTTGATACACTCCCCACAACAGGCTCGAATTTCCGCCCGGTCCCGCCAAGATCTCCCATGTCCCATTCATCGGACCCGAGGTATCGACTCGTGTCACCGCGCCCACATGAAAGTCACCGCTGACAAACCACACGTTGCGAATCTTGTTTTGCACGATATGATCAAACAACGCTTTTCGTTGAGTCTTGTAACCTTCCCATCGATCCGCCGCCATCACATCCCAAAGCTCGGGGAAATCTGTGATCGGAACGGAGTTCAGCAGCACCTTGAAGTGGCAAGGGCTTTTTTGGATGCCTTCCTTCAACCAAGCAAACTGCGCAGCCCCCATATACACCGCATTATCCGTCCCGTACGTCGTGACATCCCGTTCGGTGCGACAATCCAACAAGAAGATCTCGGCCACGTCGCCCCAACGGTAGCTTCGCCACAAACGCTTGTTGTCTGCGGGATCTTGGGCCACATGCTCAAAATAAGCCGCACGCGCCGTATCAAAAAAGATCGGCGTTTTCCCTTTGTAGAGGTCGTTGTTGTCGGTGTATTCGTGATCATCCCATACCGCGTACAGGCCCGTACTCGAAAAGATCTCTGGATACCCCGGTAATTTCAACGTTCGGTGCCACTTTGCACGGAACTCTTCTTTGGTGTTGGCTCCGTCGTTGTAGGACATATCGCCGAGATGGCAGAAGATATCAGCTTTGCGCTTCGCCATGATGTTGAGCGCAGGGAAGCTTTGATATTTTCCTGCGTTCGTGCAAGCGGTTGCGGCCATCACAAGGGGCTGCAAACAACCTTCTGGAAAAGCTGTGCGAAAACGCCCGATCCGTGTGCGATCCGAAAAAGCATCGCTTGTGCCTGAAAAAAACGCATAAAAGTATTCTTG
>CAUJFU010000224.1 GCA_963169055.1 Myxococcota bacterium | reverse complement strand
AAACCCGCAAACATCATGCTGACCCCACAAGGCCAGATCAAACTGATGGACTTTGGGATCGCTGTCACCTTTTCGCATACACACGCCGAAGCCTACACCAGCGCCGCAGGAACCCCCCACTATCTCGCCCCCGAGCAACTCACAGAAACAAGCGAGATCTCCCCTGCTGCCGATGTTTTCGCTCTCGGAGTACTCACATTTCACCTTCTGACGGGACTCTACCCACCAAGACGCGGCGAAACAAAGATCAGCACTCACCTCCCCCAAGCATCCCTCGCGCTCGACTCTGTGATCCAACGAGCGACCCACGACGACCCCTCCCAACGCTACCCCACCGCCAAAGGTTTCTGGCAAGATGCCCTCACGGCTTGGCCCCACGACGAATCCGATCTCTCGCCATCCAAAAGCACAAGTCCCGATCATCTCGGTACATCCGACGCTTCCGCCCTTAGCGTAAGCCCTTCTTCGCCTGCTACGCACGACTCGGCCGTCAGCGCAAGCCCTTCTTCGCCTGCTACGCAGGCTTCCGCGTACACTCAAAAACCACCGCTCATCCCTTCGCAAAACCCCGCTCCACCGGCCCCGACAAAAGAGCAAGAAGGCCATCGCTTCCAAGGCTCCGCCCCGCACCACCTTTCTCAACCTGCCCCGAGCGACGCCTCATCTGCCCCAAAACATCGCCCTATAGCCCTTCGATTCGGGCTTTTTGCACTGAGTATGCTTCTTCTGTTCGGGTCGGGACTCGGTGTTTGGTTTGCCAAGGCATGCCCCAAAGGACAAGCACGTTGCGAAAAGCGATGCGTTCCCCTTGCCCAAACCAACCAACATTGCGGAAAATGCGGACACCGCTGCGATACCACGCTCGGTTTTTCCTGCAAAGATGGAACCTGCGCTTGTTCTCCCAAAAGCATTGTTTGTGCAGGCCGATGCGTGGACACCAAGGCCCATCCCCAACATTGCGGATCCTGCGGCCAGATCTGCCCTCTTGGGGCCACCTGCAAGGCAGGCCGCTGCCGCTGTCCTCGCGATCAATCCGCTTGCGGCGGTCGATGCGTCGATCTCCAAACAGAGGCCAAACATTGCGGCCGATGCAAAAACAATTGCGCGCTCGGATGCACCAAGGGAGCCTGCAAAAAAAGACAACAGCTTGTCATCGCACTTCTCCCCAAAGCAACGGCGCAGCGCGTCGAAGCAGGACAATTCACGATGGGCCTCTCTAAAAAACAACTCTCCACCGCGACTTATTACGAATCCCCATCCGTCCAAGTCTCCATCCAACAACCCTTTTGGATCTGGAAGACAGAAGTGACGCAAGCGCAGTTCCAAAGCGCCTTGGGCTATAACCCCTCCCGCTTCAAAGATTGCGGCCCGTCCTGCCCTGTTGAACAAGTCAATTGGCACGAAGCTGCCGCCTTTTGCAATCGCCTCTCTGTCCTCGAAAAACGCGAGACCTGCTTTGACTGCAAAACCAAGCGTGGGCGCATCGTTTCTTGCGCATGGAAACAAGACTTTGTCCCTACACAAAAGAAATCAACCTCTCCCACCCACAAAAAAGCCTACACTTCATGCAAAGGATGGCGCTTGCCCACCGAAGCCGAATGGGAATACGCCGCACGCGGCGGGCATAAACAAGCGAACGAAACGATCCTCTTTCCAACCAACGCTCTGCTCTCTCTCGCTTGGGTCAAAGAAAACAGCGCCAAACAACCCCATCCCGTCGCTCAGAAACAACCCAATCCGCTCGGCCTCTTTGATATGCTCGGCAACTTGCGCGAGTGGACCGCAGAATCCATCCAACGCTACCCCAAATCACCACAGATCGATCCACAATCCCCTCCGCGTGGAAGCATTCGTGCCGTGCGCGGCGGCTCTTGGTACGAAAGCGCCCGTTCCACCCGTCTCACCAAGCGCGCATCCGTTTCGGCAGCCTACCAAAAAACAGGCGACACAGGCTTTCGCCCTGTGCGCACTCTCGACAAAAACGAATAACCTTCGACGTTTGGCTTCCAAACGAACCCTCCCCCCACCAAACAAGCACATCTGCCACCCAAAAAAGATGACACACCAAACCCCATCCCTTCGAGACCTCCGCCAACAAATCGATGACGTCGACCTCGCCATCCTCCGCCTCATCGAACAACGCCTCCAACTCGCCGAGCAGATCGCCCGTTGCAAAGAGCAATTGCCCGATCCTCCCCCACTCACCGACCCCACACGCGAACAACAGATCATCACACGCCTCCAACTCGCCACCCAACACCCTCTCCTGCGTGACGAGATCCCCGCCCTCTTTCACCACCTCATGCAGATCAGCAAGCAACTCCGCCTCCAACTTCGCCCTTCCCTCCAAGACGACGAGATGCTTTCTCCCGAAACTCCCCCCACCAAAAGCCGCTCAAGCTGAATCAAATAGGATAGGAGTTACGCGGTTGCCAAAAAAGCCGTGTTCGCGGCACTTCAAGCGACAGAGCGGTTGGGTTGAAAAACCTGTGATCTCTTCGCCGATACGGGGTCAAGGGGCGACAGTCTATGGCGGGGAATGGGGCAGCGCCCCACAAAACCTTGCAACCGCACAAGTCCTATCACTCACAAACAGACCACCCGCCTACCCGACAGCGCACAAACATCCCTCCCACGAAAAGAACCGTCTATACGTCCTCACCGACGCGCTTTTTGTCCAAAGCAGCGGCCAGTTCACGCAACGCAGGGTGCTCTTCCAAAAAGCGTCGAGCATAAGACTCTCCAACTTCCAAGATCGCTTCCATCGACCCAAACTCCAACAACGCATACTCCGAAACGGGCGGACGCAAACAATAATCCGCACTCTCGATCATGCGTTGTTCGTGCTGTAGGCCGCCGAGCATCGTCGAATAACTCAAGATGCTCACGATATTCGGGATACTTGAAGCGATCTTGGGATAGCGCAAACGCATCCACAAAAAGCGAAAAGGCGATGGAAAGTATTTGATTGGCATCCGAAATTCGAGTTCCTCCGACACGTCCACCGCGATCACGGTTCGACAATAGCGCCGCATCACATCCACAGGCAGGTTGTTTAACAACGCCCCATCCACCAAAAGCTCCCCCTCTTCGATCTGCGGCAACAAAAACCCCGGGAGCGCACTACTCGCCCGCAATGCCCGCCACAACAGCCCTTTGCGATGGATGTGCGGTCTTTGGCGCGAAAGGTTGCTTGATACCGCAAAAAACGGCAACCACAGATCCTCGATCTTCAAGCCTTCGCACAGGCGCTTTAAGGTTTTGTCGAGTCGGCGGCTGCGAATTAGCGACATGAATGGGAAGGTATACTCTTGAAACGGCTTTTGTTTGATCAACGCCCAACGGCTTCTCTCCAAAAAAGTCGCTCGATCCGCTCCAAGCGCACACTGCACCCCCACGATCGCCCCCATGCTTGTTCCACCCAAAAAGTCGATCGGCACCCCTGCCTCCCGCAATGCCTGATATGCCCCATAATGCACGAATCCCCGCGCACCACCTCCCCCCAACACCAATCCCACCGCTTCGCCCGCCAAAAACCGCGCCACACGCGCCATATCTTCACGGATCCCCCAACGCACATGGTGGTGCATCTCCACATGGCGCGCCTCCAACCATGCTGCTGTCCCCTCTGGCTGTTTCGTCTCCTTCGGATGCAACAAGATTAACCGCTGCTCCAGCCCTCCCACCGGCACTTGCGCCAACAACCGCGACTCCACTTCCCGCAACGCCGGTGCAGCGGAGGCTTCACCCACCAACAGCAACACATCCACCATCCGCAAACAACGCTGCGTCCACGGCGTATCTTCCGCATCCATCACATACACCACAAAACGATGGCGCCCCGAAAGATCCGTCAACCACGCATGCAAACGCAAACTATACGGATCTTCCCCACCCAACGACGCGATCCCCTCATCCCCAAACCACTCCGCGATATGCGCACGATCCACCAGACACGTCGAACCATGACTCGACAACGCATCCACCAACGTCCGTACAAAATGGCGATACGGCATCCCCCGATCCAACGGCAAGATCGCCAAATTCAATGGCCGCGAAGATTGCGCTTGATCCCGCTCCTGAATCGCCGCACGCAACCGACGCACCGCCGCTTGCATCACGCGCAAGCCCTCATGCGGATGTTGCCGCAACAACCCCTCGAAAAACACTTGCGAAAAATGCACAAGATGCGATTCCCTCAACGCCACCGCAGACGCCACTCGCGGTGAATTCGAGAAAAATCCCACTTCCCCCAACAACTCACCTCGCCTAATCTCCCCAAGCGTCCGAATCTCTCCGTCTTCTTGCGGCATCTCGATCCGCATCCGACCGCTCACCACCAAATACACACCATCCGAAGCCTCGCCCTCTCGAAACAACCGCTGCCCCCGCTCCAAATGCACCCACTCCACCCGCGCCCGCACATCCTCCCACACCTGCTTGCGCAACGAACCAAACAACCGACCCAACACCGCATGAAGCTGATTTTGTTGAATACGCCGCTGCACCATACGCGAAAAGATCCCCACCCACGACGGATAACGCTGCAACCATCGCTCGATCTTCTCGTATGGCCACTCTGCCACAACACTCGATTGTTCCGCCAAGATCGTCGCGACCCGACGCCCTCCCACCAACAACTGAAACTCCCCCACCACCACCCAACCCGACACCACATCCAAACACTCTGCCCCGTCTTGCCCCCAGCCCCGCCAGATCTCCAGTCCCCCACTCAACAGCAGATACAACGAGCGCTCTTTGCGCCCTTCTTCGCATAGAATCTGCCCCTTCGCCAAATCGATCTGACGCAACTCCCCCGCCACTTGGCGCAATTCGACGGCTGACAGCGCCCCCAACCATGGAAAATGACGCAACACCGCGCTTTCGATCATGCTGTTCTCCATTGCTTGCGCATGCGCCCGTCCGTGGCGACCGCGCCTGAAAAACAGCACAAACCTACGTAGCGAGGTCGGATGCTTGAACATGGGCCAGACTAGAAACAGGACACACTGAGGCAGAGAAATTCGCCGCGATGGGATGAGGATTTAGAGATGTTTGTTGATCAATTGTTGGTACGTCCCTTTGGGGGCTGCGCCGACAATTCGATCCACTTCTTTACCACCTTTGAACACGAGCAGCGTCGGGATGCCGCGAATCCCAAACTCCGCTGCTGTATTGGGATTGCTATCCACATCCAGCTTCGCGATCTTGACGCGCCCGTCGTAATCTTTCGCAAGATCCTTGAGGATCGGAGCAATGGCCTTACACGGGCCGCACCACTCCGCCCAAAAATCCAGCACCACAGGGATACTGGACTGCACAACGTCTTTCTTGAAACTGTCGTCTGTCACGTGGATCACGAGGTCAGCCATCTGTATGCTCCTTCATGCGGAAAAATCCGCGTGTCGCACTTCCTACCGAACGAGCAGCGCGCCTTCGCCCGCTCCTCCCAAAATCTTCGCTAGTATAATGATGTTCTCTACAAGCGCAAGCCGATTCACCTTGCTTGCTGTCTCCTTCCACACTCTCTACTTACCC
>CAUJFU010000223.1 GCA_963169055.1 Myxococcota bacterium | reverse complement strand
AGCATGAAGATCCCAATAGCTTTGAAAAGACAGACCCGTCTGGGCTTCCATCTCGCGGGTATATCGAGTGATCTGCGCTTCCGCGATCCGCGCTGGGGAAGGACACCACAAGGCTTGTTTGCTCATCAAAAACTCCTCAATTTCAATGCTCGTCCGCCCCGAAGGACGGACGCTACAGGATGCCGACATCCTCTCAAGCACGTTTGAGTGTGGAAAGCAGGATGTCGATAGGGTTTGGGGAGAGAGGGGAGGTGAGAGAGGAGTTCATACGAAATCTGCCCATCGTGTGATCGGAAAATGTAGGGGCAGCCCCCTGTGGCTGCCCAACCACAGGGCGTCTACAGCGGATCGTACCGACTCTTCGAGCACACGTTTCTTGGAGATCGTATTATTTAAAGCGAACCCACGTTTGGTCGCGGTAGAAGAAGGCCAACCATCCGCGAACTTTGAGGTTGTTGGGGTTTTTGTCATCCAACCAGATGGAGCAGCCATATTCTTTGCCGTTGGCGGGATCGAGGATCTTGCCATTTCCCCATGTGACGTTGTCTTTGGCGGTCATGCCCCAGATGATGGTCATGCCGATGATCTTTTTGTCTTTGCGATCACCCGAGCATTTGTCACAATTGGGATCTTGTTCTTCTGTTTTTTTGCGAAACAGCCGAAGGATGGTTCCTGTGAGCTTGCCGTTGACGAGTTTGATCTCGACGATCGACTTGGGTTGTTTGGTTTTGTCGTCGATGGTTGTCCACTTTCCAAACACGCGAGTATCGCCTTTGGCGAAAGCGGTGGCGTGGAAAGCAAAGGCAAAAGCAAGAGTCAAGAAGAGATTGCGTAGGGAAAACAAACGCATTGGACACTCCTTATCGTTTTATAGAGAGCAAGGTTGCGAGAAAACGAGGGAACCCCTCAAGAAACGGGGTTAACGTATTCGTTTTTTGGATCGCAATCAAGAGGGGATCGTGTCGGTTGGGATCGGGTTGGGGTGTGGAGGGGGAGACCATCGTAAGAGAGGAGACGTGGCGGATCGTATCAGTTGGGGTCGGGTTTGGGTGTGGAGGGAGAGGAAGGCGGGAGGGCAGGTTCTTTGATGTAGTTGGGGTCGATTTTACCCGTGAGGGCGTTGAGGAAGGTGACGATCTCAGCGACGTCTTGTTTGGAGAGTTCGCGTGCGAGTTGATGGCGAGCCATGAGGACGACGGCTTCTTCGAGGGTTTTGACGGAGCCGTCGTGCATATAGGGGGCAGTTTTGGCGATATTGCGGAGGCTCGGGACTTTGAAGAACATATCAAAGGTGCTGTCTTTGAGGAGTGTACCGCGTCCTTTGTCTTTTTGGTTGGGCCAAGGTTTGATCATGCCGAGTTTTTGGTACATATGGCCGCCGAGTTGGGGCCCGATGTGGCAGGTGAGGCATCCGCTGGTGACGAACTTGACGAAGCCTTGTTTTTCGGGGTTGGTTAGCGCATCTTTCTTGCCGTTGAGAAAGTCATCCCAGCGCGAGGGGGTGACGAGACCGCGTTCAAAAGCCCCGATGGCATCGCCCATATTTTTGTAAGAGACGGGATCTTTCTCGGTGGGATAGGCTTTTTTGAAGGCTTCGACGTAGCCCGGGATGGACTTGAGGATGGTCTCGACTTGGGCGGGGCCGGAGATCGCCATCTCGACGGGGTTGACGACGGGTTGTGTGGCTTGGTGTTCGACGTGGGGGGAGCGGCCATCCCAAAATTGAACGAAATGCCCAGCGGCATTGTAGACGGTGGGCGAATTGCGATCCCCGCGTTGTTTTTTGTGCCCGGGTGAAGTGGGTTCATGGTCGACGCCGAAGTTGTTGAGTTGGTGGCAGGAGTTGCAGGAGATATCGTGGTTTTTGGAGAGGCGTTTGTCGAAGTAGAGCATGCGGCCGAGAGCGATCTTGTCGGGGTTTCGGCTCGATGCGGTGTGGTAGTCGGCGGGGAGCGATTTGTAAGCCATCAAAAAGCCTTCGGGGACTTCGACTTGAGGGGCAGGAGGGTTGGCTTGAGCGACACGCAACGGTTGTTTGTGGAAAGATGGGATGGGCAGAGGTTTGATCGACGGGGCGGGTTTTTGAAAACCGACGAGCAGCGCGCCGATCGAGAGGAAGGTGGTAGCGAGTGCGATCTTCCGCATAGGGAATCTCTCCTTGGTGTAGGGTTGTGGGAGTGCGCCATCTGAGGGCTGTGTGTGCCTTGTGGGACAAGCCTTGGCGCTTGTTGTTGTGCGAAAGCATCTTGCAAGATGCGCAACGGGCTTGTCAATCCATCAAGTACGATGCGCTTTTTTGGAGATGCAGGGATGTGGGAAAACGGAGCAGAAAACGTTTGAGAGAGCGTTGGTGTGGAGCCAACGTTCGATACGTGCGGAAGGAAGAGATTCGATGTTAAGGGAACTGGAAAGCGCGATCGAGCCGATTCGTCAGTCCATTTCTGCGTCGGGGTGGAAGAAGTTGCGGGAGGCTTGGGCATTGTATTGGCGGGTGAGCGAGCGCGCTGTCCAACCGCAACGGCCCGTGGGGGTGGATATCCCCGATTATGGGGCCGAAGTGTTGCAGATCGCGGCGCGGATGCACTTGGACGGGGATTCGCTGTGCGCGGCGTTGCTTTCGCGGGTGTACGAACAGGGCTGGGTGACACAAGAAGAGATCGCGGGGGGAGTGGGAGAAGACGTGGGTTTTTTGTGCGAGACGATCAAGAGCCTGCCATTGTTTCGTTTCCCGGGGAGGACGGAAGCGGAGCGGATGGGAGAGGCGTTGGTGGCAGAACAAGCGGAGAGTTTTCGCAAGATGTTGTTTGCGATGGCGCGGGATCTGCGGGTGTTATTGATTCGGTTGTGTGATCGGCTGCATGGATTGAGGGTGCTGGAGTTTTTGCCTGTGGTGCAGCAGAGCCAGATCGCGCACGAATGCCGAGAACTTTACGCACCGTTGGCGAATCGTTTGGGGATCTCGTGGTTAAAGAACGAGTTGGAAGACTTGTCGTTGCGTTATCTACATCCTGTGGCCTTTTATGACCTTGTGGACAAGATCGATGCGACCAAGCGTGAGCGGGAACGTTATATCGAAGAAGTGTTGGATATCTTGCGGGAACTGATGGAGAAACATCAGCTACGCTGCGAGGTGTACGGTCGTTCGAAGCATCTCAACAGCATCTATCGCAAGATGGCGCGGGGAGGCGTGAGTTTCGAGCAGCTTTACGATATCCTCGCGTTTCGCGTGCTGTGCGAGACACGCGATCAATGCTATCAGATCCTTGGGGCGGTGCATGATCGGTGGAAGCCGATTCCCGGGCGTTTCAAAGACTACATCGCGATGTCGAAAAATAACGGTTATCAGTCGTTGCATACGACGGTGTTGGGGCCACGCAACAAAAAGATCGAGATCCAGATCCGCACCCATCACATGCACCAAACCGCCGAAGAAGGGATCGCAGCCCATTGGCTGTATAAAGAAGGTAGTGACCCGCAAGCCCGCGTGGTCGAGCAGTTTCGTTGGTTGCGCGAGTTGTTGCGGCTTCAAGACGAAAAAGAAGATGCCTCGGAGCTTTTGGCAACGGTTCGCGACAAACTGCACGAAGGGGATGTGTTTGTGTTTACGCCCAACGGTGCGGTGCGTGAGCTTCCACAAGGTTCGACGCCTGTGGACTTTGCGTACGCCATCCACACCGAAGTGGGGAATCAGTGCGTGGGGGCCAAAGTCAACGGCAAGATCACACCGCTGCGAGCGGTGCTTTCGACGGGTGATATCGTTGAGATCTTAACGCAACCGAACTCGCATCCGAACCGCGACTGGTTGAAATTTGTGAAGACCAACCGCGCTCGTTCAAAGATCCGCAGCTTTTTGCGCTTGGAGCAGCGCGAAAAAGCGAGTGTGTTGGGGCGTGAGATGTTGGAGAAAGCCTTGCCTGCGGGGCAAAAGTTGGGGAAGCTGTTGAAAGGAGGCGCGATCGAGGCGCTTTGTTCGGCGGTGGGGGCGGCGACCGCAGAAGAAGTGATCATGAACATTGGCTACGGAAAGCTCGATGTGAGCGAGGTGATCCGTTTGTTGTTTCCGCCTGAAAAGCCTGAACCCGTAGTGCTGGACGAAGTGGTAAAGCGCCCCACCGAGAAGAAGGGAAAAAGTGCCATCCTTGTGGGGGGGATGCGCGATATCTTGGTGCGTTTTGCAGGATGTTGTAAGCCGATCCCGGGAGATCCGATCGTTGGGTTTATCTCGCGGGGGCGGGGGGCAGTCATCCACAGCGCGGATTGTGCGAAGGTGCAAAGCAGCGATCCAGCGCGGTGTATCGACGTGCAGTGGGATATGGCTCCAAAGGGCGCACACTCGGTGCTTTTGCGTGTGATCGCCGACAATCGTTCGGGGCTGTTGACGCAGATGACTAAGGCTTTTTCTGATCTCAACATCAACATCTCAGCCGCGCAATGCACCACCGTGGACAACCAAGCTGTCAACACATTCGAGTGCCAAGTTCGTGACCTTGAACAGCTTCATCATCTGGTGCAAAAGTTGGGTCGAGTCAAAGGCGTGACCGAAGTCAAGCGTATCCGAGGCTAATACGAAATCCGCTCATGTGTACACGGAAGATGTAGGGGCAGCCCCCCGTGGCTGCCCAAGAACAGGGCGGTTACCACTTGTAATCCTTCTCCATGGAGTGGGCGGCGGGGAGTGTTTCGGCGATGGGGAGGAAGCGGTGGGTGCGCTGGATGGTGAGGAAGGCGTCTTTGAGGCGTTGAAGTTTGCGGGTGAGAGAGAGGCGAAGATCGGGTTGGTGAGGCAAAAGGGCGGAGGCTCCGGGATCATTGTAGGCGTCGAAAAAGTCGAGGGCATGGAGTTCAAGATTCAAGAAGGAAGATTGTCGGAGGGCGAGGCGGAGCATGGGTTGGAGGAGAGGGGCGGGGTAGATCAAGAGGGAGGTTCCGATCAGGGGGAGTTGGAGTCCGGGGACAACGGCGACGGGAAGTTGCCAGATATCGGATGGAACGGGTGCTTTGTGGGGAGTGTGTGGATCGTCGCTCGGTTGGTAGGGATGGTGTGGGGCAAGGAGAACCTTGGGGGAGCCGAGGAGAGCGCGGCTTGGGCGGCCACGTAGCTGCATGAGGGCCATGATTGCGGCTTTTGCGAGGTAATAAGGCGGGCAAGGAAAGACGGACGAATCGTAGCGATAGCCGCGTTTTCGGAGGATATGAAGCAGGGTGGGGTGGGTATTGTAGCCGGGGCTACGGAAGCCAACGATGCGCTGTCCGGCCCGAAGGAAGGGCTGGAGTGTAAATTCGGCTTGGGCGATCTCGTCCTCCATCTCTTCGGCGGAAAGGGCGGTGAGACGGTAGGGATGGTGTTGGGTGTGGTTGGCGATCTCGTGTCCTTCTTCGGAGAGTTGGTGGAGGATGTCGCGATGTGCGGGGACATGGGCATCTTCGCCGATCAAAAAGAAGGTTCCACGGATGCCGATTTCTCGAAACAATTGGAGGATGCGGGGCATGGCGTGGGTGTAGATCGCGTCGGTCTGGTCGGCAGATGGGGCGGGAAGTCCGTGGATATCGTGGTAAAAGCGCAGCGTATCGACATCCACACTCACAGAACAAAGGGGCTGGGCGGTCACACACCACCTCCATACAGCAAGAGAGAGAGAGCGCAGAACATGATGCCTTTGCTGCCTAGAACGGATAGGGCCAAACACCACATCCGCACAAAGAGCAAAGGGCGTTGCTTTGCGCGTCGGGGGTGTGGTAGCGCGAAGAGTGCCTGCCGTCAAGGATGGATGGACGGTGGGGGAGTGAGGGGGCTATTGTTTTTGAGGGAGGCTTCGGTCTAAGATGCGGCGGCAGAGGGCAAGCGAAGTCGGTTGTTTTTTTGTCGTGCGGAAGGGAGCCATCGCAGATCGGGATGAAGAACGTGGATGTGGTGATCGCAGGTCGTTACCGTTGTGTGCGATTGATAGGTCGGGGGGGCTTTGCCGAAGTGTACCTTGCCGAAGATCTGCGCCTTGCGAACCGCCGCGTTGCGCTGAAAGTGTTGGTAGAACACGTTGCGGATGATCCCGATCGTCTTCAAAAATTCCGCCAAGAAGCCGAGATTATCGGCCATTTGACAAGCCCTTATACGGTGCGGGCTTTTGATTATGGCTACGATGAACAAGGGCGTTATTACATCGCGATGGAGTTCGTGCAGGGGGAGACCTTGCACGAGTTGTTACGCCGACAGGAGCGGCTTTCGATCGATCGGGCATTGGAAGTGGCGATTCAGATCTTGGATGCCCTCGAAGAAGCCCATCAGATGGGGATTATCCACCGCGATCTCAAGCCAAAGAACATTATGATCAGCCCGCAGCGTCAAGGGGATATGGTCAAAGTGTTGGACTTTGGCGTTGCGCGGATCTTGCGGCAAGCAGAAGAACAAGACGAGTGGACGTTGGTGGGTACGGCGACGTACATGGCTCCCGAACAAGCGCAAGGTCTGCCGGTTTCTCCTGCGAGTGATCTGTACTCTGTGGGGGTGGTTCTTTATCACATGTTGGCGGGAAGACCGCCGTTTTTGTCGCAAGAAGACCCTGTTGCGGTGATGATCCACCACGCAACCAAGCCGGTGGTCTCGTTGCGCGAATTACGTCCAGAGCTTCAGATCCCCGAAGATGTCGAACAGGCCGTATTGAAGGCGTTGGAGAAACAACCCCAATACCGCTATCAACAGGCGGGTGCTTTTCGTCGGGCTTTGGAACGTGCGTTGGCGCGCTATCTCGAAGCCCATTATGGCGAGCCAGAGGGCGATAGCACGCTGAGTACATCGATCACCCTCAAGGATGTCGAAGAAAAGCTTCGCGCCCCAGAGGCCGAACCCCAAGCATCCAGAACGCCACCACGCGAACGCGGTGTGATGCCTTCGACCTTGCAAAGCGGAGAGATCCGCGCCCAAGCTGCTTTGCTCGACGATCTGCATCGTGGCAATGCCCCCAATGTACCGCAAGATCCGATGGCTTCGACCCTCGAAGGGTCTTTCGCGCAAGAAAGCGCCTTCCAACACGTCTCGGCGCAAGGCTCCCAAACGACACAAAATGCGGGGGCCGAATACATCGAGCAGGAAGATGAGGATCAATCCACACAGCGGTTGTCGGGCCTCCAAGCCGCTCCCGAAAAGACGGCTGTGCGAAAAACACCGACTGATCGGCCTCGACAGATCACCGACTTTGATCTCTTGACGCCCGATTTTGCAGCCATCGAAGAGATCAAAGTCAACGAGCAAGGAGCAGGGACGCGCTCGGGGTATTATGCGGCGTCGGGTGATGCTCTGCCTGCGGCGAAACCGCCTGTGCGCGTTTCTGCGGAAAAGGCGAGAACTTCCCCACGTCAGATGGCGGTGTCGGATCTTCGGGGGGTATCCGCAAAAGGTGGAGAGTACAGCGACGAAGATGGTGACGAGACATCGCTCAGCTTGCAAGATGTGGCGGCGCGTGCGTTGGCCGCCAAAGCCCGCAGCGGAAAGACAACGACGAATCAACCCGCTTGGTCCGAGGAACAGATCGGCGTCGAAGAACGCGATGAGATGACCTTTTCAGAAGAAGAAAGCAATCTTCTCGAAGAGGCCGAAGAGTTGGACGAGCACGGCGAAGATGCAACGCTCAAACCCGGGATGTCTTCGGAAGATTTGATCTACGGTTCCAAAGGGGCCAATATGCGGGACTCTTCGCTTCCAACAGATCGCTCCGATGCTTTTCAATCGGCTCCTGCTTCGGCTTGGGGGACTGGCGAAGAAGAAGGTTCGACGCAGGTTGGGCCATCTGTGATGGAGATCGCGGAAGCTCCGATCTCCCAGACTTATCCGAACTCACAGCACCCTCCGCTCTTCGCAGCCCAACACAGCGCAGCTTCAGGGGGGCCTGCCCAAAACAACGCGATGTCAGGGGCCTTTTCACCGCAAAACAACGCGATGTCAGGGGCCTTTTCACCACAAAACAACGCGATGTCAGGGGCCTTTTCACCTCAAAACGGCCCTGCTTCCGGGATGTATGGAACGCCGCCGAAGCAGATGCCGGGGGCGTTTTCTGCGCAGGGTTCGACAAAGCCGACAAGTGTACCGCCAGCCTTTGGAGAGCATCGATCGGGCGATCAGATCCGCACGATGGCCCCGTCGGGTCCACCGGCTGGGCAACAATCGCCCTCGGCAATCTTTCAACCGATTTCGTCCAAAACGTCGGCTCCACCGATGTATGTGAGCAATGGGGCTGTGATGGGTGGTGCGGCGGCCTCGCCTCCGCCGTCGCCCATTTATCCTGTCCAGCCCACGAAGGCGGGGTATCCGCCGCAAGAGTCGACAAATCCTCTCGCACCGCTCCCCGACACGCGGATGTTGCCAAGGAACGAGGTTTCGCCACCCCGAATGCCCAAGTCGGCTTCGCCTGTCCAATCGCTGTTGTCGACGGGTGGTGAGTCTTTGCGTGGGGAACGCAGCGAAAATGCGTCGACGATGGAACTCAAAACGGCGTTGATGAAACGTCGATGGTTTGGCTTGATCGGCGCGGTGGTGTTTTTGGGCGGGCTGACGATCTTTTTGATCAGTGTTGGTGGCGAGTCCCAAAAAGATATCGAGAAGCGACAGGCCCAACAGATCCAAGCCGAGTACATGCGCTCTTTGCAAGAAGG
This sequence comes from Myxococcota bacterium, assembly GCA_963169055.1. Lineage (GTDB taxonomy): Bacteria > Myxococcota_C > UBA6777 > UBA6777 > UBA6777 > JAKLKB01. The sequence goes on along the minus strand of CAUJFU010000223.1, from coordinate 15,525 downwards.
GGATCGGGCCGTGGCGACGGGCCGTTATCGCGATGCGTTGTCTTCTTACAAAACCGCCTTATTGCATAAAGCCGAGGATCCTGTCGCCACACAGCGGATGCAACAAGTGGTGGTGGACTTGGAAGCAATGAACGCTTTGCGCATCGCTCAAGGTTGGCAAAAGCGAAAAAATTATGCGATGGCCCACCACGTCCTACAAAAGATCCCCCAGAAAAGCTCGCTTTGGGAAGAGCGCAACAAAGCAATGAATGATCTTGTCCCGATGTATTCGGCCTCTTTGCGTGCGGATATCTTGATCGCACAACGCCGCCGCCAATGGAGGGAGGCTTCGCGTGTGTGCGTGCAGCTTCAACAGATCGCACCACAGGATCGGTTTTTGAATCGATGTCGTCGGGTCTGGCGGAGTTATCCGCCTTCGCGTTAGGGGCGAGCGATACTGGGAGGCTCGGGGATATTGGTTGCGTCAGCGATCGGTTGTCCAAGGCGGATGGCGTCGCCGGGCTGAAGGGGGCGGAGTCGGATGTGGGATTCAAACAGCAAAACCACGGTAGAACCGAGTTCAAAGACCGCCAATTCCGCGCCGCGCTCGATGGATGGCGGGTGTTCAAAGGTGTGCGTGTGTGCGTGCGGACTTGCCCATCGGTTGGAGATAAAGTCGTGGTAATAGAGGCGCATTCTACCGACGTTGGTTGCGCCGACTTTGACGAGGGCGATATGTCCGAAGTGGGGGTGGTGAAGGTAAGAGGTGAGGCGCTCGTTTTCCACGAAGAGACGGGGGAAAAAAGCAACGCTTGGTGGGTTCACAGGAAGTAAGCGTCCGGGGATGTAGCGGTAGGCTTGGACGGTCGCCTGCAAGGGCGTGTGGATGCGGTGATAATCTTTCGGGCTGAGGTAGATCGTCAGAAATGACCCGCCCCGAAAGCGTTGTGCTGCGTCAGGGTCATCAAGAAAGTCTTCAAGGCTGTAGGAGATGCCTTTGGCTTGGATGGCTTGTGTTCCATCCAAAGGGCCGTGCATGGCGATCGCCCCGTCGACAGGAGAGATCAAGGTGTTGGGTGCGGGATCGAGAGGGCGTAGCTCGGGCTTGAGGCGGCGGGTAAAGAAATCATTGAAGCATGTGTAGTGTTCGAGGGGGTGTTCAGCTTCTTCGAGGTTGACGCCATAGCGGCGGGCATACCAGCGCAAAAAAGGGCGCATGAAAAAACGCGGCCATCGTGTGCGAGCGAAGTGCCCGACCAGTCGGCTGATCAGGCGTGTGGGGGCGACGGTAAGCAAGTGAAGCATGAGGCTCAACATCGATCAGGATCTCCCATCGTTCGAAGTGCGCGCAAAGAAAGCGATTTGGCGTCGCCAAACTGATGGGGATGGGGCAAGATGTCAAGGCCGCAAAACAGCACCGCGCAAGGATGTCTTGCCTTTTCGAGCGCATTCCGCCACAATGCCCATCTGTTTGGGATGTTCCACGACGCGAGACAGAGGGAAAAAAGAATGTTCTGGCCACTCACGGAACGCGCATCGCAGGGAAAACCAGAGTTCGGGCGCATGCCTTGGTTCACCATCGGCTTGATGGCAACGTTGTTTTTGGTGTTTGTGTGGACGCGCATCGGCCTGTCTGCGGCAGATCAACGCGTCGAACAAGCGCGAGAAGCGCTGTCTTGCTATTATTTAACACATGATTATACGCGCATCCCGTCCAAACATCGGGATCTTTTTTCGCCGCGTGTGTTGGCGCACGCGCAACGCGCTGAACTCGCGGTGCAGGCTTATTTGACCGACGCGCTCGTCCAAAAGAAAGCCCAAGCGCTCTCAGGTAGCGGTGAAGAGGGAACGGACGAGTGGCGGCAAGATATGGCCGCCCGTCCCAAAGGGCAGTCCTGCCTCACCTATGCCTTGCGCCGACGGTTTCTTTCGCGCTCCCCCAATGCGCGGGTGTATGTGTCGATGGCCCGATTGTACCAAGCGTCCCCCAGCAAATACCAACAAGAACAAGATCAGCTCGTCGCACATGTCCAGCGGATCTTGGACGCTGAACAGGCTCATCCTTTGACGGGATGGGGATTGCGACCTGCTGTCAATGGGGCAGAAACGATCCTGACGGCACCTTGGATCCAGCCGAATGTGTTCTCGTTGCTTTGGTTGCTGTTGTTGTTGTGGCCGATCGGAAAGATGCTGGAGGATCAGTGGCGTTATCCGATCTGGGGGGTATGGTGGCTCGCTTCTGCGCTGCTGTGCAACGGCGTGTTGTGGGTGGTGCTGTCGAGCAGCAAAGGCTTGATCTTGGGGGCGCATGGCGCGTTTGCGGGAGTGTTTGCGCTGTGGATGATCGTTTATGGCGGAGAGACGGTTCGATGGGCTCTTTGGTTGCCAAAACAGACCGAACATCGGGTGTTTGCATTCCAAGGATATTATCTGATCGTGGTATGGTTTGTGTTGCAACTGCTCGATACGCTGTTGTTGCAGCGCGCATCTCCCATCGTTTTTCTGATCCATGTCCTGAGCTTCGGCTTGTTTGCAGGAGCGACTTATTTCTTGCAACAACATCGCTGGTTAGAAGTGGTGTTGGGCGAGCCGATGGCTCCGACCGAAACAGAGATCGCTCAACAGACATGGCGTACCGAAGGGCAGATCAAACAGATCCAAGAACAGCACCGTCAAAAACAACTCAAACACGCCGAAGCCTTGGAGCGCAGCAGCCGTTGGAAAGAAGCTGCGCAGATCTACAAAGAACTGATGCAGATGGGCCAACCCACGCTCGAATTGCTCACCTTCTTTATTAGCACTCGCGAAAAGTCCGGCGAACCCGCAACGGTCGAAGAATACTTACAAGCTGCGCGCTTGGCGTTGTTTGAGCAAAAGTACGCGCAAATGAAGGATCTGTATCTGCGTATGCGCGTAGCCCACGATATCAAACAGCTTTCGCAACGCGAACATGTGGCGCTTGCGGGCGAACTCAAGCGCGCAGGGTGGCTGCTTGAAGCTGCCGAAGAGGCCGATGCTGCTTCGGAAAAAGGCCAAGACTCCCCGCTGTTTATGAAAGCGCTGATCATCCGTGCTGAGTCTCTGCTCGAACACGGCGAAGATCCCGAAGCCGCGATGCGTGTGTTTTATCAAGCCAAAAACTTCTTGCCTTCCTTCTCGGACTTTGAAGAAGCTGTGGTAAAAGGCATGCAAAAAGCACAAGCCGCCGTCGACGCCGAACAGATGGGGCCGCCCGTCTTACCTTCGTCCGAACTAGAACCCGCAACACCCGCTTTTGGAAGTACCGGCACAGGACCCAATACTGTATCGGGCACTTCCGCAGGACTCAACGCCATATCAGGCACTTCCGCAGGACTCAACGCCATATCAGGCACTTCCGCAGGGTTCAATACGCTGCGGATGCAAGGACTTCCTCGTTCGGCTGCCAAAGTGCCGGTCGCAACGGCCAAAACATCATCCTCGACCGCCAAAGCCCCCCCCAGCACGACGCCCATTCCCCAAGGACCACCCGGGGCGATCCCCCAAGGACCACCCGGGGCAGTCCCACGTTCAGCAGCTTCTGATCTTCCGCCTGACTATGTTCAGCCTCCCCCCGGACTCGATGGCGAAGAAGCCTTGTTCGGTCGGGGCTTTGATGACCCCTACAAAGAACTCAACGAAGCCCCCGCATCGGGCGCTTCGTGGGAAGAGATCCCTAGCCTCTTGCTTGCTCGCGCTTCGGAATATGCTGGAAAGTCTGGCTTTGTCAAAGAAGATGACGCAAAACTCGAACAAGCTGCCGAAGCCCTCAAAGAAAAAGTCGATACCCTTAAACAAGTTGATGAAGCGTGGCTTTCCGATGAGGCAAAGCCCTCCCAAAACAAAGTCTTTTTTGGTGGTGCCGCCGCAGATCCCAAACGAAACCCCTCAATGGGCGGCTTTTCCCTTGCCCCCAAACCTTCTGTGTCGCCGCTCGCTTCTTCTCCTTCACCCGTACCTCCTCGATCCGTTCCTGTTGCCTCATCCCCCGCTCCTGTTGCCTCATCCCCCGCTCCTGCCGTGTCTACATCCGCTCCTGCCGTGTCTACATCCACACCTGCTGCAAAAAGCCCCACAACCTCACCCAAAAAATCCGATGGATGGGACTCTTGGAGCGATGACGCTTTGCCTGCTTCTGAATCCGTCGCTCCTGTACAGCCCACGCCGCAAGCCGCTCCAGAAGCATCCCATTTCTTTTCAACCGATCTTTTTTCTCAAGATGCCATCCCTGCGGCGACATCGCTTGCACCGTTGACTTTTGAGGAATCTTCTTTTGTCTCGTATCCACCGATGCAAGGCGAGGTCTTGTCGCACGGAGATGTGGCCGTTGATTTGTTTGGCGATCTGACCCCCGAGATCGAAGAAGCCCACCGCCTTGCGAACGAATCCGCTTCTTCGGATGTGTTGTTTTCTGTTTTGGACGGCGGAGCGTTCGAGGTCGGCGATGTGGGCGGAGAAGTCTTGCAAGGAGAAGTCTTGCAAGGAGAAGTCTTGCCTTTTGCTGCTTCACCTGCTCTGTTTGGCGGCTCGTTTGCGCACGAACAGCCTCTGTTGGGTGGGAGTTCGGTACTTGGTGAAAGGCCGCCCTTGGGTGGCCCGTTGCTTGGAGGGGCTTCGGATTCTCCTCAACCTTCGCTGTTGTCGCTGTCTTTTCAGAAGCCGCTTCCTCGAAAAGAAGGGGAGAGCCTCTTTGCACGTTTGCGTCCACAAGACGACAAAGATGAGAAAAAGTGAGAACACAGAGAACAAGTTGTAGGGGGGGCGCGTTCGTCGTATTGACGCCGTGTGGGATTCGTGGTTGATTGAGAAGCTTGCAAAGTGAACGGAGCGTACAAACAGCGGCGTGTTTTTGGCTGTTCGGACGTACAAGATAGAACCCATCGGCCCCTCCATGGTAGCGGTCGGATGTTTGTGGTTTGAGTCAACCTTGAAGGAGCGTTGGATGCCTTCGGCGCAGTTTTGCGTGGTGTATGTTTTGTGTGCGTGCTTGATGGGTGGGGTATGGATGCAACGGATGGCTTCACAAGCAGAAGCGCAACGCGAACAGGGGCCGGCAAAGATCGCACGGAAAGCCCCGACTATGCGGCTCGAAAGCGAAGGAGGACGGGCCTTTTCGTTTGCTCCGTATCGTGGACGTTGGCGGATGGTGAACTTTTGGGCGACGTGGTGTGAACCATGCCGTCGCGAGATGCCTGCGCTAGAGCGTTTGGCGCGTTCATTCCCCCAAGAAAAGCTGCCGATCGTGTTGTTGGCGGTCTCTGTCGATCAAGAGTGGTCGTTGATCCACGACTTTTTGCGAAAACATCCGTTTTTTCGGGGAACGAGCCTTTCGATGCGGATCGTCCGCGACGCAGGGGGCGTGATGGCTCTGCGTTATGGTACACAAAAATTCCCTGAGACGTATTTGATCGATCCCAACGGGCGTTTGCGTGCCAAGTGGGTAGGCGCGCTCGAATGGGACTCTCCCCAGATCTTGGCGCAATTGCGTCAAATTGTGGGGCGTGTGCAGTAGTGGCTTAAAGGAAGACGGGCGATGAGTCATCGACGCGATCGCGATTGGTCACAGGACGAGCAAGCACTTCGGGTGGCTCCTCCCCACGTGCCGGGGGGTACACAACCCGCTGCATACGCCGTTGCACGTCCAGCGTCGCAGACACCGAGCGGAACTTTCGATTCAGCCAAGCGCATAGGACGTCACTACGTTGTCGAGCGCGTGATCGGTCAAGGGGGAATGGGTCATGTCGTCAAAGCCGTTCATGATCTGACTGGTCAAGTCGTTGCTATCAAAACACTCTCCCCACATCTCGCCGAAGATCCGGGATTACGACAGCGATTCATCCAAGAAGCTCGAACACTCGCCTCTTTCGATCATCCCAATTTGATCCCGCTCTACACATTCCTCGAAGAAAACGGCCAATTCTTCTTGGTCATGCAGTTCATCGACGGCCAAGATCTCGACAGCATGTTTCGCGGAACCCGTGGGTTGGATCTCTCGTTTACGGTCTCGGTCTTTTATCAAACGCTCGATGGCTTGGCTTATGCCCATCGTCACGGTGTGGTTCATCGCGATATCAAACCCGCCAATATCCTTGTGATGCAAGATGGCCGCGTCAAATTGACGGACTTTGGAATCGCTCGGATATCTGGAGGCAACCGCTTAACAAAGGCGGGAGTGCCCGTTGGGACGGTGTTTTACATGGCCCCCGAACAAGTCCAAGGAGCCGAAGCCGAGCCTCGTGCGGATCTGTACGCTGCGGGCGTCAGTCTGTTTGAAGTCCTCACAGGCAGGCTTCCCTTTGAGGGCGATGATTATGCCGTTCGCAAGGGACATGTCGAAACCCCCCCCCCTGATCCCCGCATCTATCGGCCCGATATCCCGCCCGAACTCGTCAATATCATCCAAAAAGCGATGGCCAAGCGCCCCGAAGAGCGCTTTCAAACCGCAGAAGCGTTTCGCGACGCCCTCGGATTGATCGCGGAGAATATGGGATACCAAGACGGCCTTCCTTGGGATAATGAAGAACGCCCCACCATACAAGAAGTGCCAGCCGTTGTGATCCCCACAGCACAAGCCCGCCCGATCCCTGCGGGGGCGGTTGCACAGCATACCCCCCAAGTCAAACCACCTGCCCCAATCCCTGTAGCAGAATCTCGTAAGCGCCCCGAAAATCCGCCGTTTCAAGCAGCAAGTGGCTCTGCTAACGCACTCACCGGACAGCCCGTGATGGCGGGACATCCTGCTCATCCTGCGGTTTCGCCCGGGTCAGGGTCTTATCCAGCAGCCCAGAAAAACTCCCACCCACGCGCCGCCACCGCCACACCAAACCACCCCTATCCCACCGCCGAACACGCCGCACGTTCCGCAAAAAACAACCCCCCCCCCCAAGCCTACGCCGCTTCTTCGGCTGTTTTGCCCAAAGCTCCGTTGTTTTTGTCTTCGCCGCCTGTGCGCCCGACCCATGCAGCCGCTCCCGCTCGTATCCTTACGCGTGACGGAGCCGAGATGATCTTGATCCGCGCAGGCTCTTTCTGGATGGGACACAACAAGCTCGATCCCGATGCAAGGCCGCTTCGAGAGCTTTATCTCAACGACTACTACGTCGACCGCTATCCCGTGACCAACGAACTGTATCAGCGCTTTGTCAGCGAAACAGGTTACCCACCGCCGACGCACTGGTGGGATCCTCGCAAACACAACGGATTGTTCTATCCCCTCGAACAATCAACCCATCCGATCACCAACATCCGCTACGAAGACGCTTTGGTCTATTGTCAATGGGCTGGAAAACGCCTACCTACCGAAGCCGAGTGGGAAAAAGCCTGCCGACACACCGATCAACGCCTCTTCCCTTGGGGAGATCATTGGCAAGAAGGCCGTGCCAACTTTGGCCGCCCTTCGACCTCTCCTGTCAACCAATTCCCCCAAGGGCAAAGCCCGTACGGTGTGTTTGATTTGCTCGGAAACGTCTGGGAATGGGTGGCCGATTGGTACACCGCAGATGCTTACCGACATCTTCCACCCAAAAATCCAAGAGGCCCAGCACACGGACAGTATCGTATCGTGCGTGGAGGCTCTCACAGCGATCGACCCGGGACGATCCATGTGATTACACGAGGCTTTCGACCGCCCGATCTGCCGGGATCTTCGCTGGGGTTCCGTTGCGCAATGGATATCCCCGATCTCTCGACTCCTCCCTGAATTTCTTCTTCACAAAACAAAGACAGGCGCGATGCAAAATACCGATGCGTTGATTGAATTGCTGTACACCGATCGATTTGCGGAAGCCACGCGGTTGTGCGGCTTGGGTTACGAGCCGATCGAGTGTGCTTATGGGGGCGATGGTTCGGTGCTTGGGGCCTTTGCGATGGATCATCACGGCAGCGAATCATGGCGAGAAGGCGTGGCACTGCGCGCTTGCCGCGATCACTACAGCGCAAGAAAGCAAGACCCCAGATTTGTTGTGACGGGAACCCCCGATGCAGACGCAGTGTTGGCGATTATCGCCTTGGCAGGACTGGTGCCTGCTTCGCAGATCCCAAACACCTTTTACGAACTGGTCAACTTGCACGATGTCGATCCTGTCCCGCTGGATCTGTTGTCTTTGCCGTTTGGCGAAGAATTGCTGTTCTTCCAACAGCTAGAGCACCTACGACGCGATCAAGCCTCTTTTTTCCGTGCGATCGATGAGATGCGTCGTTTGTTGTTGGGTGGTTTGCAGCCAAAACAACGCACGATGGTGCGACGGCGAGAAGAACGGCGGATCGAGATGGCCGAGACCTCTTCGCTTGAACCGATCGGAGAGGCCGTGTTGTTGGTGGAAAGCCGCGTGTGGGGATTTGATCGTTGGTATCGAAGAGCGCCGTTGGTCGTGTCTTATAGCCAACGAGGAGCCTCGATTACAGTCGGATGTCGCAGTGTCGAAGTGGCCGAAGCCTTGTGTGGAGAAGGCGGACTGATGCGGGTTTTTGCTCATCTAGGCTATGGATGGGGAGGGCGAGAGTCCATCGGGGGAAGCCCTCGCGGTGTGGTGTTTTCCTTCGATCAAGCCCGCGAAGCCGCCCACAAGATCGCTGCGTGGCTTGAGCAAAAGTGATCAGAGAACGAAAGAAAAAGAAGGGGAGGGGAGCAGGGAACGAAAGAAAAAGAAGGGGAGGGGATCAGAGAACGAAAGAAAAAGAAGAGGCGGGGATCAGAAGGGGCGAAAATCGACGGTGGTGTTGATCTTGACAGGCCAATCCATGTCGGGCGGAACGTTGGGGGCTTTGCTGGAAACTTTGATGATGCCTTGGAGGAATTGCTTACTTTTTCCGCGCATCGGGAAACCACTTTCGATCTGCAAAAACAGGGTGCCTGTCTGCTGGCCTGCCAGATTGTAGCGAAGTTCAAGCGGCCCCATGCGAAGGGGCGGGCTGATCTTGTTCGGAAGGATATCAGCTTTTACACGCAAAAAGGCGTAGCCACCGCGCAGCGCGATCAGCGTCCATTGGCGTTTGAGGATCATCGGGACGGCACCGCCCATCTGGAGCGTCTTGCTCCAGCTTTCTCCGATCTTCACGCGCCGACCGGGATACAGCGCCATCATCTGCTCCATCATCTGTCGCAAGGCTTCGTTGCCGAATTGTTGTTTGAGCTGGAGTTGGAGCTGGGCGCGTTGTTGAGCATCTCCCGCTTTCAGGGAACCCATCACGTCTTCGATCATCTTGTCCACGCCATCGAGCGAAAGAACTTTGCCTTGGCTGTTGATCTCCATCGTAAACTGACGCCCAAGCAAGGCCGCAAATCCTTGCGCGAGCGGGGGGACTTGTCGGGGCGGTTTTTCGGAGTTGTATTCAAGAACGCCTTGGGGCGTTTGCACCTTAAAGTAGATGCGCTTGAAGCCCACAAGCACGCGTGCGGTGCCTGCTGCATCAACGCTGCGCGTTTCAAAGGTGTAGCCCGTCCCGATGGTTTGCTGGATCTGGGTCTTTTGCCCCATCGCTTCTTGATCGATGAGCTGCTCGGTATTCCAATAGATCTGAAAGATCTGCCCTTGCTTCCAACGCAAGTGCAGATCGATCGCTTGTGCATCAAAGCTCCAACCCACACAACAAAGGCTCCACAAAAGCCCGAACCATCGGCTAATATTCTTGCTTGCTTGCATCTTTTCTCCTTCTTTAGGGGCACAGTCACGCCGCGCAGAGGGCGATCCATGATCGTTTGGTGCGCGCTATCTTGGCGCTTTGACGAGATAGACGCAAGGATCTTTTCGGAAAGAAGGGTTGCGTTAGCGGGGAGGCAGGGGACGGCGTATTTTCTTGGCTTCACCATCCAAGGCGAGCTGTCCGCAAGCTGCGAGGATATCATCGCCTCGGGTTTGGCGTTCGGTGGCGAGAACGCCGGATACTTGGAGGATACGAAGAAATTCAGCGATGGCCTCTTGGGAAGGGCGTTTGTAAGGCGCACCCGGATGCTCGTTGTAGGGGATCAGATTGATCTTGGATCGCACCGAGCGCGACAACTTGATCAAGCGTTTGGCATCTTCGGGGCTGTCGTTGATATCTTGGATCAGGGTGTATTCAAGCGTCACAGGGAGGCTTTGTTGGGTGGGGAGTTTTTGGAAGGTGCGCAGGGTGTCAAAAAGGGCTTTGAGGTTGTAGCGTTGGTTGATGGGCATGATCTGATCGCGTTGTGCGTCGGTGGTGGCGTGAAGAGAGAGGGCGAGGCGAACAGGGAAGGTTTCGCCTAGCTTAAGGATCTGCGGGCAAAGACCGGCGGTGGAGACGGTCAGGCGGCGCGCTCCGAGCTTGGGGCCGAGTTCATCGGTTAGGATGGACAGCGTACCGATCAAGTTTTGAAAATTGATCAAGGGTTCGCCCATGCCCATGAACACGACGTTGGTGATGGTTTTCCCTTCGGGAAGCAGCCGAGCAGAACCGAGAAATTGCCCCATGTATTCGGCGATCGTGAGATTGCGACCCGGTCCCATCGTCGCGGTATAACAGAAGCGGCATCCGAGCGCGCAGCCCACTTGCGAAGAGATGCACAGCGTAATCCGCCGACCAATCGGGATCAAGACAGCTTCGACTTGGGCGCCATCTTTGAGGCGAAACAGGATCTTTTTGGTTCCGTCGATCGAATCCATGACGCGCACGACCTCAAGGCTCGATATCGTCGCAAACTCAAGAAGATGTTCGCGCATCGCACGCGAAAGATCCGTCATCTCGGCGATATCCGTCACGCCTTGCTTGTAGATCCAGCGAAAAATCTGACGCGCACGGAAGGCTTTATCGCCTTGTTCGATGAAGTACTGTTCAAGCGCTTCACGCGTAAAGTCGAGTAGGTCGATGCGCTCATTTGGTGCGATAGAGGCCGATGCTGCGGTTTGCAAAGCGGTGGGCGCCGCAGTCACTTCGGTGGCAGGGACCAGTTGAGTCTCGGAGAGATGGACGGCTTCGGTGTCGTGATGGATGGCGGACATACGCAAGATTCCTTGTGATGGGCTGTGGGGCGAAAGAAAAAATCTTTCAAGCGCCGAAGTATAGACACAGCGCAGCTTGTTTTCAACACAAACCCCTTTCTTTTCGTGGAGCGCGAGTTCGACAAACGGCGCATCCTTCAGACGCAAAGAACCCATATCGGTGCATGGAAGAACTGCCTCACCTTGACAGCACCGAGGCATCTTGGCAATTTGCCGCTCCATCCACGGTGAGGTCATCCGCCTAAAGCCGTTTCTTTTGTGTGGTCAAGGGTTTAGAGAGTCGAGGTGAAGGATGGGTCGAGCATTTATTATTGGAATTGCCGGTGGGACGGGGTCAGGAAAGACAACGGTGGCGCGTCGGATCGCCGAGATCTTTCGTGTGGAGGAGGTTTTGTTGTTGGATCAAGACGCCTATTACAAGGATCTTTCTCACCTTTCGTTTGAAGAACGCAAGCGCGTCAACTTCGATCATCCCGATGCTTTTGACACGGATCTCTTGGTTGAACATCTGCGTGCCTTGCGCAAACGCTTGCCGATCCAAAAGCCTGTGTATTCCTACAAAGAACATCGCCGAAAAGAAGAAACCGTTCGTATCTCCCCTGCACACATCATCTTGCTCGAAGGCATCTTGGTTTTGGAAATGGAACCCTTGCGTGAGTTGATGGATATGAAGATCTTTGTTGATACAGACGACGATATCCGCCTGATCCGTCGATTGACGCGCGATATCAAAGAGCGAGGGCGCGATCTTGAACAATCGATCATTCAATATGAACAAACGGTTCGCCCGATGCACCTCGCTTTTGTCGTCCCCTCCAAGCGTTATGCCGATGTGGTCATCCCCCACGGTGGCGAAAATCGCGTTGCGATCCAGATGATCGAGGCCACCTTGCGCGAACGCTTGCGCCAAGTCGACAACGAAGAACCCCAACTCTGACCAAGGAGTACCACAAATGCCAGTCTATCGAATCGAACGGGATGGGAAAACAATCGAAGTACCGGACTTTTCGACGCTGCGAGCATGGGCCGAAGGGGGACGGATTCGAGCGGAAGACAAGGTGTGGTCACAGGGATGGAAAGAGCCTGTGCGCGCTTACGATGTCAGTGGTCTGCGCGAGATCTTTAAAACGCGCGGTGAAGCGCCAAACGCAACAGCGTACGCCAGTGGTCCCGAATACATCGTCTTTGACGGGCGCGAGCAAGTCCTCGCCCCCAACTTTTCTTCCCTTCAGCAGCTTACGGCGGCGGGGCGCGTGCGTGCCGATGATCTTGTCTGGACTGACGGATGGGAGGCTTGGGCGCGGGCTTATGATGTGAGTGGCTTGCGCGATATCTTTAAAAAGCGCAACGAACTGCCCGCAGCAATAACGCGAAAGGTGTTCCCGCCCTTGCCTTCGGCGAGCACAAGCGCAGCCTCTTCCTCACCACAAACTCCTCGCCAACGCGCTCACCGCCGCTCTTCATCACAAGCCCCATCCTCCCCCCAAAACCAGCCCCAAAAGTCCTCTTGGATCGCCCAAGTGGGCGAAACCTTCAAGGGTTTGAATTCCCTCGCTAAAGAAGGCTTTGAAAAAATGGGCTTTTCGCGGACAGGGCAACCCAACGCGGAAACATACGCTTCGACAGGGCGGATGTATCAGGCTGATCCTGATCAAGTCAGCGCTACCCGCGCTTACTCCACCCCACCCAACAACTATCGCCAAAACAATCCTCCCGCCTACCGCCAAACCGATGCCGCTCTTTGGCATAAAGAACCTTGGCGTTACCGCCGCGAACAAGGCCCCTTTACTTTGTCTGATTTGCTTTCTCCCGAACATCTCCAAAGTTATCTTTCCTTGCGACGCCACCGCAAGATCGAGATCCCTTTGCGCAAGATCCTCCCCAACATCGCGCCCTCGGGCTTATTGCAGTCTCTTGTTCCCGATGCGCGGATCTTGCGTGGGCAAGATGACCGTCTTGTTGCGGGTCTTTTGGCTCAGATGAGCGCGGCTTTGGTGCTGCCTGTGCCTGTGGATATCTACGTTTCTGCCAAAAATGCGTGGGAGATGTCTTTGCTCGGAAATCGCGAACAGACCGCGATCTTGGTGGGCGAGGGCTGGCTGGAGGAACTCTCCGAAGTCGGCGTGGCTGGGTTGTTTGCGCAGTTATTGAGTCAATCTTACCTACAAGACGCGCCGTTGCGGACGTTGGCTTGGTTGCTTTGGAAGCCTGAAGACTTTTCGCGGATCGGAGTTCATTCGATCCCTTCGGTGGATGCAGCGTTTTTGCTTGATTGCTTGATGGAAGCCGATCACCTCGGCGATCTGATCTCTTTGATGCTTTTGGGACACGAAGACGCTGTGATCGATGCGCTCGAAGAGATGGTCGAAGTCTCGGAAGCACCGCGTGCCTTGGAACGCTCCAAGGCTGTTCAATCGATCCAAGCTTATTTCGATACTCCCGCCCCTGCTCTTGCGGAGCGCGTTCCTGCGCTCGAACGCTTCGCAAAAAGCCATCGCATCCAACACCTCACAAGAGGTATCGCTGCTTTCCCTTCGGTGCGCTCAGCCATCATCGACGTCCAGCGGATCGCAGGCATCGCTTAAAAACGTCCATCCTTGCTAAAAAAGACTGCCGTTTGCGGTCCATGCTCGGGTCGCCCGACTTGTTTTGCTAATTCGAAATATATTCGTTTTCCGACACCTTCAACCCGATTTGTTGCCATCAGGGAGACGGAGAGCAGGATGCCAAAGATGCGGGAGTACGTACTTACGCTTTCTCTATACACACTGTTTTTTTCTTTTGCTCTCGTTCATGGTTGTGGAGAGTCAAAGATTTCAGAAAAAATAGAGCCAGATGCAAGTATTTCTGAAAATTTTATGGATAATATAAATAAAGAAAATAGTCATTCTTCTGAGGCAAGCTGTACAAGTTTGTGTGTTCAGGTTTTTGCGGGAGCGCCCGATCAAGTTGGAGATTTGGATGGCCTATTAAATGCTGCAAGATTCAACTATCTGACCGATCTCCTCGAAACGAAAGACGCGATCTATCTGGTTGATCGCAATAACCACAAGATCAAAGTGATCAAGGACGGAAAAAGTAGGACGCTGGCAGGAACGGGACAGGAAGGGTACAAAGACGGCGCAGGAAACGAGGCCATGTTCAGTTTTCCCTTCGGCGCGGCATTAGACTCCAAAGGAAATCTGTTTGTCACAGAGTTGGGAGCAGGCCGGATCAGACGGATCTCTCCAAACGGGGTCGTTTCTACACTCGCGGGCGGACGTTCCTTTGGATTTCAAGACGGGTTCGGAGATGAAGCACTCTTTTCTTACTCGATGGCTGATATTTCTATTGATCATCAAGATAACCTCTATGTTTCAGATTCCTATAACGTTTCTATTCGAAAAATTACACCGGACGGAGACGTCACAACCATCGGATACGGCAAATCTATTTTTTTGAAAAATAAAGAAAAGCAGTTGCGTGGTCAGCCTGTTGAGTTCCCGTTGCAACAACCCACGTCTTTAAAGTTCGACACGGAAGGTCGGTTGTACATCGCTGATTGGGAAGGACACTCGATCTGGCGTATCGAGAAATCGGGAGAGGTTGCTCGGTTCGCAGGGACGGGAGAGCGAGGAGATAAAGACGGTCCGAGACAGGAGGCCGAGTTGTTCCGCGTTAATTCGCTTGCGTTCCATCGAAACGGTGAATTGTTCTTTGCAGAATCTGGCAATCGCAAAATCAAAAAAATTGATACCGCAGGACAAGTGAAAACTGTTGTTTCATCAGTTACAGGAGTTCTTCGTGGTGCATTACCCATCCCAATAGGAAACATTTTGGATATGGAGTTCGCCGAAGATGGCTCCCTTTATTTCATCGAAGCGAATTTCCATGTTGTGCGTAAGCTATGGCTGAATTGTGATTGTCCTTTACGGCTCTAACGAGAGTCCTTCGAAAAGAGAGCGAAATGGAACTTTCATACTCCGAAGGGCAGGAGGTTTCAGGAGAACATCGCTTTCCTTTGTTCGGAAAGAACAGTAGCAAGTGAAGTTCGCAAAATGAGAATGGCGGAAGTTCTGTTCTCTTTGTTCGGTGTTCTCGTAAGCAAGTGAAGTTTGGAAGATCAGAAAAAGGAAAAGTCTGTTCGATCTGTTCGGAAAGAACGGTCGCAAGTGAAAATCGGAAAATTAGAGTGGCGGAAATTCTTTTCTGTTTGTTCGGAAAGGACAGTCGCAAGTGAAGTTCGGAAAATTAGAGGACTGGAAGATCTGTTCGATTTGTTCGGTGTTCTCGTAAGCAAGTGAAGTTTGGAAAATCAGAAAAAGGAAAAGTCTGTTCGATTTGTTCGGAAAGAACAGTCGCAAGTGAAGTTCGGAAAATTAGAATGGCGGAAGTTCTGTTCTATTTGTTCTACGGGGTGACGTAAAGAGAACGCCAAGAATCGCCTATCGGTGTGCGGCGCCAACGCCGAGATCACGTGCGGCCCCCCCCGAGGCCAAGAATCATGGCGGGGGGCCGCCACGTGGATCCGATTTGTTGGACAGAAGTTTCATTTCCGCTTTTTGTTTGAGAAGAAGTGCGAGGAAGAATG
>CAUJFU010000222.1 GCA_963169055.1 Myxococcota bacterium | reverse complement strand
GTATCTGCTTTTTGAACATCAAGATCGCTTGATCTTGTTGGATCAACACGCAGCTCACGAGCGCGTGACTTACCAAAAGTTGCTCGAAGGCTTTCTCTCTTCTCAGATCCCCCAACAAGTCTATCTTGTTCCTCCACAAATCGAGTTGGGGATCGTGGCCGCTCAACAAGCCGAACAATTTCAAGAAGAGTTAGAGCAGCTAGGCGTCTCGATCGAACCATTTGGGGGGCAAAGTTTCATCTTGCGTGCGGTCCCTGTGTTTCTCAAAGAGGCCGAACCACTGGTCTTGATCAACGATCTGCTCGAAGAAGTCGCCAAAGGCTACAAATCTGCTTCGCTCGATCAACGAAGGGACGCTTTGTTGATGCGCATGGCTTGTCACGGATCCGTGCGTGGTGCGCACAAGCTTTCCGTCGAAGAAGTCCGCGCTTTGCTCCAACAGCTCGATGAGATCGAGTTCAAAGGCCACTGCCCGCATGGGCGCCCGATCTTCTTTGAGATGGCGCGTACTGAGATCGAAAAACGTTTCCACCGCACATGATCTCTGTTGTTTGTTCGTATCCTGCGATCTCATCGGTGCGGCGGATTTCGTATCATACGTCGTATGTCACGATATGACACTTCTGTTATTCACCATCACTTACGCGATATGTACTTTTTTTGAAGCTTTTCTTTCTTGTTTTTAGAAATATTTGAGCAAAAAAAGTGCGAAAAAAAGAAAAGCAGGCTCCTTGATCGGGTGTTGTGTCTTTGTGGACATAGCCGATCACTTCAAGGTGTCGGGCAAGGTCGTGGTCACAAGCCGAACGTGCGCGAACGATATCGCAAAGCAAAAACAAAACGGTAGGGCAACGCATCCAAACCCAACACAACAAAACTTGAAGTTTTCTCCGCAGATCCGCTTGCGATACGAGCGAGGAGGAGAAAGGTGTTTGACCCAAGGTTCGTGCGAGCGTAGGCATTCCAGCGCGGAGCGTCCGAGTCGAAAAGATCAGCACGGACGGCGAAAGGCGGGGAAGCCCCTACGCCCAGCACGAGAGGAAGGAACAAGCTGAGGCCCAACGCACGGCCCGAGAGTAGGCACTGCACGTTTACGCCTTTCGCCGGACACCCGTGGCGCTTCGGCTTCGGCCCTCGACGCGGGACGTGCGTTTGGACTTGTTGCACGCCCACGTCGTGAAACGGGCCTTCGCCTCCGCAGGAGGGCGTTCGCGGGCTGGCGAATCGGCGCGGGATGAAGACGCGCCTCTCGCATCGATCTTCGCCCGCTTCCGCCCCCTTCAAACAACCGTTGTGGAAAAACCGTTTTTTGCTGCTTTTTTGTTTCTGTAAAGCCAAGCCTTGCAAGATCGTTTGTGGGGCTTGGCTTTTTTTTTGGGCTGCGTCGTGTTATATCCGAGCGGTTTCTGTTTTGGCGAAGGGAAGGAGTGAGCAGGACATGACCACTTCGTCGGTGACATATCTTTCGGATATTCGGTTGGTTGCGGTGGTGGGGCCGACGGCGAGTGGGAAGAGCGGTTTGGCGGTGGAGTTGGCAAAGCGCTACAGTGCGGAGATCGTAAGCGTTGATTCGTTGCAGGTGTATCGTGAGTTGGATATCGGGACGGGCAAGGCAACGCGTGAGGATAGACAGGGCATCTTGCATCACTTGATCGATGTGGCGGATGTTTGGGAGGATTACGATGCTGGGCGCTTTCAGCGCGAAGCCGACGAAGTGATCGCACGGATAGATCGGGCAGGTCGTCGTGTGATCTTGGCGGGTGGAACGGGGTTATATCTGCGTGCGTTGTTGCATGGTTTGTTTGATGTACCGTCGGATGATGCGATCCGCGAACAGTTGTTGTCGCGTGTAGAGCGTGGAGAGTTGGGGCAGATGTACGAAGAACTCCAACAAGTCGATCCTACGGCGACAATCAAGATCATGCCACGCGATCGATCGCGGATCGTTCGGGCGTTGGAGGTTTTTTTGTCCACGGGGCGGCCCTTTTCATCATGGGTGGGAGAACATCAGCATCAAGAGCGCCGATATCCCGCTTTGTTGATCGGGCTAGATTGGCCGCGCACAGCGTTGTACGAACGGATTCATGCGCGAATCGAGTCGATGTTGCGGGCGGGATGGATGGCTGAGGTCGAAGCGATGCGCTTGCGCGGATATTCGGCGGCGTGGAAGCCCATGCAGTGTATCGGCTATCGAGAACTGAATGCGGTGTTGGATGGCTCACTCGATCCGCTCGAAGCCACCGCACAGATCCAGCAGGCAACGCGAACGTACGCAAAACGCCAGATGACGTGGTTTCGCAAAGAAGCCGTGCGTTGGTATCCTACGCCAGAGGATGCGCTGGCCGACGCGAAACTTGCCGAAGATCTAGGAACTTGGTGGTTTGATTGAGCTTGGAGGGACGTGGTTGGGCTTGCGTTGCGGTTGGGGCGGGATAGGGATCATGCGGCTTGTGAGGGAGAGATCGCGATTAGACCCCACGATCCGAACGGTAGAGCAGGATCTCGAGAGCCATGTTGGCTTCTTTCATTTTGCGCTCGGCGAGACGGACAAATTCAGGGCCTTTGGAGTGAAATTGATCGGGGTGGTAGCGGCGGACTAGTTCGCGGTGAGCTTTGCGCAGATCGTTTTCGGTCGCGTCCATCTCGACGTCCAAAACGCGCAAACAGTCTTGGAAGGAAAGTTGGATCTCATCGCTGCCGATCCCAAAGAGGTTAAAGAGGCTGACATCCGCAGGATCGATACGCAACTCGATGGCGAGTTCGCTCATAAAGTCACGGTATCGTTCGAGGGTTTGTAGGGTTTTGCAGCCAAGCAAAAAGAGGATGCTGTGGACGAACGCAAGGCGCTTTGCATAACTCAGCATCGGCACCAACGCAGGCAGATCGTCGAGTGGGGGCGGAACCAAGGGGAATTCTTGGCTTTGTAGTTTTTTTAGGATATCGCGCACACGGTGGAGTTGGGCAGGGCTACAATCGAGAATCTTTTGAAAGTAGATGCGGATCGCACGGATCTGCGGGCGTGCGTAAGTTGCGCCAAGCAAAGCGCTGCGGTAAAGAACCGTTGCGATCTGGTCGATGTGTGCGGGGGTGAGCGCAAGCGCTCCTTGGAGCGCTTTGGGCGGCGCTTTTGGTTCTGTTGTGCTGGGTGGCTGTTCGGGGCCGTTCGAAGGCGAACGTTGTTCGTTGGGCGGCTGCTCGGGGCTTTTTGAAGGTGGACGTTGCCCGTTGGTTGGGCGTTCTGGCTCTTTGCTCCGTGGGGGAGGAGGGCTTTGTGTGTGCGTGCCGCTTGGTGGGGGTGGTTTTGGGGGGACGTTTGTTTGTGGAGGACGGTTGGGTTGAGGGCGCTGAAGGGGCTGCGTTTCTTCGTTTCGGAAGTCTGTGGCGTCGGGTTCTTCGATGATTGCTTCGGGATCGAGTTCTTCGATCTCTTCGTTGGGTGGCTGGGGAGGAGGGTTGGTTTGGATTCTTTGTTTGAGTTGCTCTCGGAGAGCTTGGGTTGAAGTGCCTTGTTTTTGAGAGGCATCGTTGGCGTAGTTTTCGAGATCGAGGACATCGAGTTCGATGGTGCGCATAGAAGGCGGCACATTGGGGCGTTGCGCAGGTTGCCTTGTTGTTTTTGCCTCGGATGGATGGGAGGTAAGGGAGGGAAAGGGGAGTGGTTGGATCGCAGAAGGCGTTCGTTGAAAAGCTTCGGGAGGAGGGGGGGGGGGAGCGATGCGTGTGGCATCGAGGGATGCGCTCGAAAAAGGAGAAGAGACGGATGCGTCGCTTTTGTCGGTGCTCTCGCTGTTTTCATCGAGGTCGTCTTCATCGAGAGCATCTTCATCGAGGTCGTCTTCGTCGAGAGCGTCTTCGTTGAGGGCATCTTCGTTTGAGGAAGTGTGAGATTCTTCGCCAGCAAGAGCGGCTGCGTATTCGTCGGCTTGGCGGGCAGGAAATCCTTGAAGGCGCTGTGTTTCTTGGGCTTCGTCTGTTTCAAAAGAAGGCATATCCGCCGAAGAGAAGCCCGCCATGCGTTGTGTGTGAGCGGCATCGTCGTAGCTGCTGGAAGAAAAAGAACCTGCCACAAGGACGGTTTGTTCTTGGGGGCTATCTTGTTCGATTGGGATGCGTTCGCGGAAATAGTAATACCAAAGGTAAAATTTGCGGGCATCTTCCTTGAGGAAGAACTGCGATTGTCCGAGAGCATCGACGAGATCGAGGTGGTCTTCGGGGAGGATATCGTCGTCGAGATAGATCGCAAAGAGGGCTTGAAGGAGATCATCGGGGAGGGCATCGATCATCTCGGTTTTGAGGACAGGAACAGCGTAATATTCGTAGTTTTCAAAGAAGTCGACGCAATAACGCGCTTCTTCGTTGGTCATGACCTGTCCGAGGGTTTCGAGCATGACGCTTTTGGAAGCGTTGCGTGGGGTCTCGGCGGGGGATCGCGATTCAAGGAGTAAAAACTGGTAGATCGAGTACAACTCGTCTCGCGAGAGTTGATCGAGGATCTTCATTTGCTCCATCTGTGTCTGCTCTTGTTTGCGTGCGGCTTGGATGGGTGAGAGGCTGCTTTCCAAAGGTGGCAAGTATGATATACGGCATCGTGTTGTCGCGCAAGAGGCTTTGTGGAGCCTGTGCGGGAGTTTGGCAAGGATTTGGCCTGATGGCACACAAGGTGATAAGGTGCGTAGAGGTCGGTTAGACCGATGCTTTGCGAGGGTCCGGAGCACGATTTTAGAAATCGTGCGTTGAAGAGGATTAGCGCTTGCAAACGCATCGGAAACATCTTATATGTGGCATCGCGCCAGAGACGAGGGAGGGGAGGCTCGGGCGATATCACCCGAAAACAAGGAGGAATGTGTGATGTTTCAAGAACTTGAGATCGAAGTGGGCCAGTTGTGGACCCATAAACTGACGAAATTGTCTTTTCGTGTGGCTGTGTTGGAAGGAGACGAAGTGATGCTCGAACCCGAAACGGGTGAAGGTCATGAATTGACCTTGACGCGAAAGCTGTTGATGCAGGAGTTTAAAAGCTCTGCGATTCGGCGTGCTTCGGGAAAATCGAGTCGTTCGATTAAGCCGGGCAAGATCCGTCGTGGTCTTCGCCGTTGATGGGGCTTTCTTGTGGATCGGGTGTTTGACGCGAACCACAACGAGCCGTCGTGTAAACAGATGCTTGTTTTTCTCTCACCCCAACGAACGCATGGATGGGCGTTTTTAACGATTTGGTGAAAGGTGTGACACAAAAACCATACACTCAACCCGCCCCTCAACTCCCTCGTTTCTCCTTTCCGTTTGATTTCTGCCTTTTTTCTACCTGCCTCCCCCCGACTCGAAAAGCTCGGGGTGGTGTCCGTCCTTTTCACAAGGTAGACTGGATGTTGGATAAGTCCGTTTCCTCGGAACATCGGGGTTTAAAAGTGGTATCCAACGCCCAGTCTAACTTCGAGTGGCATTTGTAACCCTCGGTTATTGAGTTCCAAAAGAAAAGGCGAGACGTTGGCTTCAAAAAGAAAAGCAAAGCGTTGGAAGCGTATTTGTACGCCTGCGCCGACCATCACACCGAGGTCATAGGGCCGACCAGACGCGGCAGCGAGCAGGATCGAAAAAGGCATCGCCATACGCAAGTAAAACCAGCCCAAGTGAACACGCAATCCGGGTCGAAAGATCATCTCTCGTTGAAGAAAGTCACCCACGATACCGAGATCGATGCTGATGATCGCGATGCGGTAACTCGGTAATAATTCGAGACTCATCCCCCACGGGGTGGTGCGCTGGCTTTGGGCGGGTTCGTTCACTACAAACCCATAACGCCCCCCCGCCGTCAAAGACAAGCTAAATCCGCTATCTTTGGATCCCCCTGCTTCGGCTTTTTGCGGCGCACCCCACAAACAAAACCACACGCCGATTCCACACAAAAATCTTCCCAACCGATGCATCTTTCTCTCCTTGCACAAAAGCGTTTGTTTGGGTTGCGAGCCCGCTTGATCATAAGAACCTGTGTGTGGAAAGAAAAGGGCAAAGATGATCGAGCGCAAAGGAGAGAGTGCGAAATAGGCGAGTGATGGGCGGTTTGTGGGCGGAAAGGCTGGGGGATTGGTTGTGGGGGGGAAAGCTCCGATGGATCGGGAAGATCAATCGTGATCGTGATCGTGGCCGGCGTCGCCTTTGCTTTTGGCGTGTTCGACGACAGCGGCTTCGGTGGTCAAGATCATGCTGGCCACGGAAGTTGCGTTTTGGAGAGCGCTGCGGACAACCTTGGAGGGATCGATGACGCCGCTCGTAACGAGATCACCGTATTCTTCGGTGGCGGCGTTGAATCCGAAGTGACCGTTGCCTTCTTTGACGCGATTGGCGACGACGGAGCTTTCAAATCCCGCATTTTCGGCGATTTGACGAAGGGGTTCTTCAAGGGCGCGCAAGAGGATTTGCGCGCCATAGCGTTGTGCGCCCGGAAGGTTCTTGAGTTGCTCATGTGCGGCCTGTCCAGCGCGGATCAAGGCGACACCACCGCCCGGGACGATGCCTTCTTCGACGGCTGCGCGGGTGGCGTTGAGTGCGTCTTCGATGCGTGCTTTTTTCTCTTTCATTTCGGGTTCGGTGACAGCGCCGATCTTGAGCACTGCGACACCACCTGCAAGCTTGGCGAGACGCTCTTGGAGTTTTTCGCGGTCGTAGTCGCTGGTGGTTTCTTCGATCTGGCGGCGGATCAGTTGGATACGGCCTTTGATCTCGTCGTGCGAACCGGCTCATTAAACGATGGTGGTGTTGTCTTGGCTCATGTGGATGCGTCGGGCGCGAGCACGATCGCGCAGCGTCACGGTTTCGAGCTTCATGCCGAGATCTTCGCTGATCAATTGGCCGCCCGTCAACACTGCGATATCTTTCAACATCTCTTTGCGGCGATCGCCAAAGCCGGGGGCTTTCACAGCCACTACATTGAGGGTTCCGCGCAGTTTGTTGAC
>CAUJFU010000221.1 GCA_963169055.1 Myxococcota bacterium | reverse complement strand
TTTGTTTTGTGGGCGCTGCCCTACGCCCCGCAAGGGAGCGCGGCTCCCTTGACCCCGTATTGTTGGGGCGAGCGGGCGTTTTTCAAACCAACCACGCCGTTATCTCCAAACGCCGTGTTCACGGCCTTTTTCAATCTTGGGCATCATCCATACGCCTCTACGACGGATCGACCTCGCGCCCTTTGGCGTATGTGTTCTCACGTTCGCTTTCGTCGGCTTGGCGGAACAGGCTGATCTTTGCGATGCGTGCCAACTCACGGGCTTGGCGCTGTGCTGCATCCGCACCATACAATGCCTCACACAATCCTACAGAGGCTGTGACGGCCAACACACAACGCAAAATCAAAAAAACATACAGATCCGCGTCCACTTCGGCATGATGGCGGCCTTTGTCTTGGCCTTCTCGGATATAAGCCGCGATCACGTCCAACCACGTCTTCACCTGTTCGCGCAACAAGATTTTCGTCTCTTCCGGGCGATCCATCGTTTCGCGCAAGATCAATTTCGCTCGATCTGGATCTTCTGAAAAAAAGCTGTACAGCGCATCAAATACCGCATCAAAACGCCGACTCGCCGCGGTTGCCGCCAACAACACACGCGGCAATGTTTCTTTCCAATGCGCCAAGATCGACGACAATACCGCCACACGCAACTGCTCTTTGGATGAAAAATGATGCAATATCGCTGACTTCGTCACGCCCATCTCTTCCGCGATCCGTTGCAGCGAAGTCCCTTCGTACCCTTGGGCCGCAAAACAACGCATCGCGATCTTGATCGCTTGCTCTCGCGCATCTCCTGACAACACCATCTCCTTTTGTTTTCAAATGCTTCGCGGTGTATTAACCAGTCGGTCTCTTAAAACTGACCGTTCGGTAAGTGAGGAGATAGCATACGGTCAGGAGGAACGCAAGTGCTTTTTCCATAGGAGTGACGCAATTGATAAAGAGAAACCTAGAATAATCGCCTTGTTGTAGGGGCGTATTGCGTGCCGCTTGAACCAACTCATTTCAAGTCAGGATAGGACTTACGCAGTTGACCAAAAAAGCCGTGTTCGCGGCCCTTCAAGCGAGAGCGTCGTTGGTTTGGAAAGCAGTGATCTTTTCGCCGATGTGGGGTCAAGGGGCGACAGTCTATGGCGGGGTTTGGGGTGGAACCCCACAAAAATGTTCGAACTGCGTAAGTCCTATCTGATAGGACTTACGCAGTTGAAAAGGAAACCCCTGAGATGTCAGCACATTGTAGGGGCGGGTCGCGAACCGCCCGCGCCCGAACATTGGCCTTTTTCGTATCCAACTGCGTAAGTCCTATCAGATCTGGATTTTTTTCCATGAACCATCGTGCCAAAAGGCGGCGAAAACGACGGTGAGAGCGACGCGATAGACGATCTGGCCACTCCAGATCGCAAGCATCCCAAAGCCGAGCAAAGGGCCAGCAATATAAG
Organism: Myxococcota bacterium; assembly: GCA_963169055.1. GTDB lineage: Bacteria > Myxococcota_C > UBA6777 > UBA6777 > UBA6777 > JAKLKB01. The sequence goes on along the minus strand of CAUJFU010000221.1, from coordinate 16,064 downwards.
CGCAAGGGAGGAAAATGCCCCATTGAAGAAAGATCGAGTAACGCATCACACGGCCACTGTCACCCGCTCCAAGCAGGGCGTGCATAAAGATCCGACCGACGGCCTCGATGAAAAGGGTGAGCGCAAGAAGCTGGAGCGGGATACGCGCAAGTTCGAGGGTGAGGGGATCTTTCAGAAAGACCCTGAGCATCAGATCGGGGAAGAACACGCCCGGCAGCGACAACAGAAACAGCAGTACACCCGCGATCTTGGCGATATCCCATCCCCAACGCACAGCATCTTCAGGTTCTTTTCGACCGAGGGCTTGTCCGACAAGCGAGGTTGTCACCAAACCAAAGCCGATCGATGGCAACAAACCGACAAGCATCAAAGTGATCAAAACGTTTGAGGCGGCGAGTTCGCGTGTGCCGACTTTCCCGATAATCCAGAAAAAGACGGTCATCCCAGCGGCAAAGAAAAATTGTTGCATCCCGTTGGGGATGGTCAGGCGCACGGTGTTGAGAAAGGTTTCTTTGTCAGGAAGGCCACGAAAAAAGCCCGCAGGTTGGGCATAAGAGAAGCCTTGCCAAAAGTAATAAAGGGTGCCGACGTAGGTTGCGATGGTGGTGGCAACGCCTGCACCTGTGGCCCCATAGGCGGGCATCCCGAGATTTCCGTAGATCAACACCCAGTTCAAGAAAAGGTTGGTGGCATGGATCACGACGATGGTGCGCATATAGATGCCTGATCGGTTGACGCCGTTCCAATAACCACGAAAGGCGAAGTTCATCCCGACGCCGGGCAAGGCGATCAGCCGAGATTGAAAATAAGGAATGCCGACAGCGATGACGGCAGGATCGGAGACCAAATAGGGAAAAAAGCTTGGAGTCAGCAGAAAAAGTACGAACGCAGAAGGAATACCAAGGAGCAACGCAAGCAGGAGCCCACCGTTGAGCCCGATGGCCGTTTCGCTTTCACGGCCTTCACCGAGCCTTCGTGCGGCGATCGCTTGGACACCCACAGAGATACCCATAATAAAAGCACTCGCCATAAAGTTGGCGAAACTGCCCATGCCAACGCCCGCAAGGGCATTGTTTCCCAAATGTCCAACCATCGCGGTGTCTACGAGGTTCATCACATTTTGCGAGAGCATTCCCCCGATGATCGGGAGGGCGAGCGTGATCACGGTCTGGCTGCGTTCTTTCGGGGGCCACCAAGGCGGGTGAGACGGCGTTTCGGAGGTCATCATAGCTTCCTTGTTTTGTGCGGGGTTTGGGGGCGATCGTTATCCTAGAATGTGCGGTCGGATCTGTCTAGCGTATGGGCTTGTGTGTGGGCGCAGTGTGTTTGTGCAACGGTATCGCCTTGACTTTGTGCCGCGATGTCGCCTTGACTTTGTGCGGCAGATCTTGGCAAGCTGCGCGGAAATGGATCGGTCAAGGAACGGTTTGAGGCCGGATGCGGCTTGATGACGGAAAGCGAGAAAGCGCACATGGCAGAAGAACAGACACAAAAAGCTGTAGAGTCCGCAGCATCCGACGAAAAAGTCGAAGTGGTCGAGCGAAATGACCTTGTATCGGCTTATTTTGACTGGCTGCGTGCGATGTTAAAAGAACGCCCCGATGGGGCGGCGCTCAACCGCGAAGAACACCAAGCCCGTTTTGAATCTCTCTTGGTCGAACATACCCACATCGCCGAAGGTTTAGAGAACATCTTGCGCACGGAGATGCAGCTTGCGCTGCGTTATGATGCGCTCCGTCTGGCAGCGGCATCACAAAGCCGTGCGGAGATCTTGCCTGTGTTGGAAGATCTGTTGGCTCCAGCGTATTATCAGCCCTTGATTCGCCGTCGGATGGAGCTTTTGCGGCAGTTTTGGAAAGATCCGACGTGGGCTTCGGCGGAGCGCCCGATCCATCGAAAAGCTGCGTTGGAGCATGGGATGGAGCGTGTGCGCTTTCAGCTTTGGTTGAATGCTCCCGGGTACGGCTTTGAAGAGATGAGCCTGTCTTTGCGCGAACTCGCAAGTCTCGGAAAGACGGGATGTTATGCGATCGAGCAGCTTTTGTACGAAGCACTCGAAGAACGTTATCTGATGGATCTTCGTTCGCTGTCTTTGTTTCAAGAAGCGGCAGGGATCTTTGTGGAAAGCGCCTATTACGAAGGCGTACAGGTGTTTTTTGACTTTCTTGCGGCTTGCGGCCCCGAACAAGCGGACGCACCGATCAAGGCGACTGTGGGAGCAGTCCTTCGAGCGGTTCGCCGTCTTCGCCCATACCGTTATCCCCAATGGGCGGCTCCCTTGCGGCGTTTTTCGCAACATTATCGAGGGATCGGCGAGGTGGGACGGGCTGCCGAGGCCAATATGTTGTTGATCTTGATTACGGCGTCTTCTGTGGAGGAAGCGCTGTTGCTCGAAGATGACGAGTTGGTGGATTTGTTGCGGGGGCGGCGAGACGCGGCTTACACAGAGGACGGTCTGGCCGAAGTTGCGGCTCTTTGCGATGCTGTGTTGGCGGCGGGTCGTTTGGACAGTCGGATCTTGCACATTCGGGGGTGGTTGGCGGCGCGGCTGGAAGGGGTGTTGCAAGCCGAAGAGTATTTCTTGTATGCGCTAGAAAAAGATCCGAACAATGCATTTTCGCATCTTGCGTTAGCAGCGATCTATCAAGACCGTGGGGACGAAGAGATCGCACGTCATCATCTGTACGCGGCTTGTGCTTGTTCGGAGACCTTGATCTCGTGCCATCGGCGTCTTGGAGGGCGTCTCGAACAAGAGGGGGCTTTGGAAGAGGCCCTGTTGTTGTATCAGCGAGGGACGCAGATCTTGCCTGCACAGGTTTCGGATCTGGAGCTAGAAGAATGGTTTGGCTGTTTGGCGGGGATCGGGCGGATCACTGCGGCGCTAGAGGGAGCGAAGGCAGGGAAAGAAGCCTTGGAAGCTTTGCGGGATATCTCGTTGACGGAGCGGTTTGGTGCGCGGTTTGTGCGCCGAAAGAAGGTCGTGATCGAGCTTTTTGGCAAGGGCTTGAGGGACTTTTATGCAGAGCTTGTGCGAGCGTCCCAACAAGGCGTACACATGGCGTCTTCGCAACAGAAAAGCGAAGTCAGTCCTTCGTGAACAAGGGAGGTGTTGTATGGTATCGGTACGTCGGGCGCTTTGGATGGTTTGTGGGATCGCGGGGATGCTTTGGATGGCCGCGTGTGGGATGAGCAAAGAGGCGATCCAACAAGAGATCGAAAAAGCCCGAACCTGCGCGGCAGATCAAGATTGCGAGAACGTCGGTGGCAAGTGCCCTTTTGGCTGCTATGTGGTCGTCCACAAGAAAGATGCTGAGTCGATCCGCGCTTTGTTGAAAGGTTACAAAGAAACCTGTGCCTACGACTGCATGGTGCTCGACAAGATCGTGTGCAAAGACAAAATGTGTACTGCTGTCACCAAGTAGCCGAAATGGGCTGGTTGGATGGTTTTTGTGGGGTTTCACCCCACGCCCCACAAGGGAGCTTTGCCCCCTTGACCCCATATTGGCGGAACGCGGCTGGGTTTTTCAAACCTACGACGGCTCCGCTTGACATGACGTAAACACGGGGTTTTGGGGGCAAACTGCGTCGTACTCGTCGTGTTGCGGTTGAGGACTTGTGTGTTTTTCGCGCCTTTTTGGGGGATATGCTACAAGCACGATCGCATCGTAATCATCGCCAAAGGAGCGTGCAGATCGTGACCAAAGAACTCTCCTCCCAAACAGAAACACCGATACATCCGAACGCATCGACAGAAACACCCACCGCACAAAGCGCATTCGCAGAAACATCGACACATCCGAGCGAATCGATAGAAACAGCCGCGCCATCGGGGATAGAGCAGACGCCTACGCCATCGGCGGAGCCATCGGGGACAGAGCAGACGCCTACGCCATCGGCGGAGCCATCGGGGGTGAGTGCCCAAACAGCAAAGAAGGGTGGGCGTTGGCTTTCAGTGGGGATCGTGGGTTTGGCGACGATGTTGTCGCGTGTGGCAGGTTTGGCGCGTGATATGATCTTTGCTGCGCTGTTTGATCGCCGCGCAACGGATGCTTTCTTTCTGGCTTTTACGCTACCGAACTTGTTGCGGCGTTTGCTTGCCGAGGGCATCTTGTCGACGGCCTTTGTTCCTGTGTTTTCAGGCTATCAGGAAAAGTCGGAACAGGAGCAACGCAAAGCCTATAGTGCGGTCTTTACGCTGTTTGTGTTGGTCTTGGCGTGTGTGACGGTCTTGTGTGTGTGGGCTGCGCCTTGGTTGGTAAAGCTGTTTGCGCCCGGGTTTGTGGGCGAAAAGTTGCAGCTTACGATCTATTTGACACGGATCGTTTTTCCATTTTTGTTTTTGGCGGGTGTATCGGCTTTTTGGTTCGGTTTGCTGCATACACGTGGCCACTTTGCGGCCCCTGCGTTGGGGCCTGTGATGTTGAATTTGGGGATGATTGCTTGTGCACTTTATGCGCATCGGATCTTTCATGAATCCATAGCGGTCACGGCGATGGCTGTAGGGGTTTTGGTCGGAGGGATCTTGCAGTGGATGTTGCAGGTGGTGGCGTGGTGGCGTTTGGGGATTCGGTTTGGGTGGTCTTGGCAGCCGAAACATCCTGCGATCCAAGAGATCTTGTTGTTGATGGGGCCGACGTTGATCGGTTTGGGGATCTATCAGTTGAATTTGTTGGTGAGTCGGGCTTTTGCATCGTTTTTGCCGACGGGTGCGATGACGTATTTGTATTATTCGGATCGTCTTACGGAGTTGCCGCTTGGGGTGATTGCGGTGGCTTTTGCGACGGTGAATCTGCCTGCGTTGGCGGCGCGTGCGGAAAAGTCCGACTGGGATGGTTTTCGAGATGTGTTTGGTTTTGGGATTCGCGGCGTGATCTTTGTCTGTTTGCCCGCAGCAGTCGGCTTGTTTGTGCTGCGTAAACCGATCGTTTCACTGTTGTTTGAGCGTGGGCACTTCACGCATTACGATGTTGCAGAATGCGCGCATATCTTCGCGCCTGCGGCGTGTGGTTTGTTGTTTGTGGCGATGTTGCGAAACATCACGCCCGGTTTTTATGCGCTCAAAGACACCCGAACTCCCGTCAAGATCGCGTTTCTTTCGTTTGTTTTGAATGCCGCGTTGTCGTGGGTGTTTGCTTTTGGTTTTCGGTGGGAGGCTTTTGGGTTGACGCTTGCAAATGCCGCAACAGCGTTGATCAGCGTGGTGTTGTCGTGGGTGGCTTTGCGCCGGCGATTGGGAGAACTCCCGATGCTTGGCTTTTGGAAGCTTGCTGGGCAGGTATCGTTGGCGTCAGCAGGGATGGCCTTGGTGTTGTCTGTGGGGCTGTGGTGGGAGCCGTATCCATCGCTCGGGATGGTGCCGCGCTTGGTGTGGATGACGGGCGTGATCGGCTTGGGGGGCGGATTGTTCTTTTGCCTCGCGGTGTTGTTTCGTATCCCTGAGTTGCAGCGTGCCATAGAAAAGATCCGAGGACGCCTCCAACGCAAGAGACAATAAAAACTCTCCGATAAAAACCGAGGTTTTTATCGGATGCTCAAAGGGCATGATGGTTGGTCGGGCGGACTCGTGGGCAAAATACCCCCGTGTTCGCGGAGGTTCAAGCGGCGGTGCTGTTGGTTTGAAAAACGTCTGATCACTCCGCCGATACGGGGTCAAGGGGACGGAGTTCCCTTGCGGGGTGTGGGGTGGAACCCCACAAAACCATAGAATGGCGTAACGCCGAACCCAAGAAAGCCCAAGGAGGAGAGGCGGGGAGTTTAGATCGTGAGCGATGGATGGGCGTTTGTGGTGGGGATGACCTTGTGGTGAAGCGGTCTTTGAGTGGAAAGTGGTTGGCTTGACCGGTGGGATCGCGAGTGCTAACTTGGCGCAGTTGTCAGACGTGCGAGGCTTTGGGGCCTTTGCGCACGAAAGCAAGGTCGCAAACGAGACGGGAGTTAGGGAATGGCGCAAGCATCAGTCGCAGCGATGGTCGATACATTTCGTCAGGATTTGTTGCGTTTGGAAGAAGAGATCGGGAAAGTTATTGTCGGACAAAAAGAGATCGTTCGCGGCGTGATGTTGGGGATGCTTTCAGGGGGGCATGTTCTGCTTGAAGGAACACCCGGCCTTGGAAAGACGTTGCTTGTGAAGACCTTGTCCGAAGCGATGCGGCTGGCTTTTAGCCGTATCCAGTTTACGCCGGACTTGATGCCTGCGGATATCTTGGGTACGAACATGATCGTCGAGGGAGAGGGCGGACAGCGCGAGTACAAGCTGATTCAAGGGCCGATCTTCGCAAACATCGTCATGGCGGACGAGATCAACCGCGCCATCCCCAAGACCCAGTCGGCGATGCTCGAAGCCATGCAAGAACACTCCGTCACAATCTTTCGCCAGACCCATCGGCTCAAAGAACCTTTTTTGGTGATGGCGACCCAAAACCCCATCGAGATGGAAGGAACGTATCCGCTCCCCGAAGCGCAGCTTGACCGCTTTTTGTTCAAGTTGAACGTCCCGCGCCCCACCCGCGACGATATGCACCGCATCTTGGAACAAACCACAGGGACGGTGTTTCCTTCGGTGAATCCCGTGATTACAGGGGATCGCATCATCGAGATGCAAAAGCTGATTCGCGAAGTCGAAGTCGATCGATTGCGCCGCGATTATGTTGTGCGGATCATCGAAGCCACCCATCCCGAAGCGCCCAAAGCACCTCCGATCGTCAAGCGTTATGTGCGCTTTGGTTCGAGTCCACGGGGCGCACAGGCGATCTTGTTGGGCGCAAAAGCACGCGCTTTGATCGAAGGCCGTTTTGCGGTGTCCAACGAAGATCTCCGCTTTGTCGCAAAACTGGCTTTACGTCACCGCATTATCCTCAGCTTTGAAGGAGAGGCGGATAAAAATGTCAGCCATGACAGTATCTTAGAAGGATTGCTGGATGCTGTCCCCGAGATGGAACGCTAAACCTGCAACACGACGGGCGAGCGATGGCGTGGGCTGCGTCAATCCGAAGAGAGAGGGATGTCGGTGGCAGACAGTTTGTTTGAAAACGAATTTTTGGAAAAGCTGGAGTATCTTTATCTTATCTCCAAAAAAATCTTGAGCGGCCAAAACCGCGCAGAGCGTAGAAGCCGAAAAGTGGGATCGGGGATCGAGTTTGCGGATTATCGGGAATATATGCCGGGGGATGATCTTCGCCACATTGACTGGACATTGTACGCACGACTTCAGAAATTATTCTTACGTCTTTTTGAAGAAGAAGAAGACTTGTATGTCTATTTGTTGATCGATATCAGCCCGTCGATGCGGATGGGGACACCAAGCCGCCTAGATTATGCGCTGCGTGTGGCGGCGGCATTGGCGTATATCACGTTGAGCAATCTGGATCGTGTGAGCCTGTTGACATTTGGGGAAAAAGTCGAAGGGCGGTTGCCGCCAAGCCGTGGAAAACCAAACATTTTTAAAGTGCTCAAGTTTTTAGAGCGCATCCCCGACACCAAAGGAACGCGGATGGAAGAAAGCCTCCAAGCCTTTGTGCATCAAAGCAAACGGCGCGGGATTGCGGTGTTGTTGAGCGATTTTTACGATGAAAAGGGCTATCGCCAAGCGCTCGATTATCTGCGTTATTTTCGCTACGATATCTTTGCGATCCAACTGTTTGACGAACGCGAATTAAACCCCGATGTTCGGGGAGATGTGGAACTCATCGACCACGAGACGGGCGAGCGTTTGACGACGACGCTGTCGCCGCGTTTGATCAAAGCGTACCAAGAGGCATTTGAGCAATACTGCCAAGAGCTTGAGCAGTACTGTTTGCAAAGTGAGATCACGTTGTTTCGGACGTCGATCCAAGTGCCGTTTGAAGATCTGGTGTTGGACATCTTTCGGCGCGGAGGCTTTTTGGCATGATCTCCTTGGCAGGGCTTTCGACACCGTGGTTAATGGGCTTGGGGTTCGCTGGTTTGGGTGTGATCAGTCTGTTGTATTTGTTGCGATTGCGGCGGCGTCAGTTGGTCGTTCCCTATCTTCCGTTGTGGCATCGTGTTGTGCAACGCAAGCAATACCAAAGCCTTTTTGAGCGGTTAAAGCGCTTGATCTCGTGGCTGTTGCAGTTGTTTTTTTGGGGGCTGTTGCTGCTGGCTTTGGCCGATCCGCGCCTACGGGCGGAGCTTTTGAGCGGTCGCAATCTGGTTGTGGTGGTGGATACTTCGGCGAGCATGAAAGCCCAAGAAGGCTCGACCACGCGCTTTGCTTCTGCCAAAGAAGAGGCTCTGCGCCAAGTGGGCTCCTTGGTCGGGCAAGATCGGATGATGTTGGTTGCGATGGATCGCGAAGTCATCCCGCTCACGCCCTTTACGACCGACAAGGCGCTGTTGCGACGACAACTCGACGATCTCAAGGCTTCGGATACTTCGTCGGATCTGCGACGTGCGCTATGGCTGGCCGAGGATGCGCTGATCGGGCGCAAGCGCGGCGAGATCCTTGTGATCTCGGACGGTGCTTTTGGTTCGCTGCACGAAGATCTGCTCGAACCGTTGCCCGATCAAAAAAAGCCGCTTTCCTCTCCCGTGCTTGAACCCAAACCTCGCGCATCTGTTTCTCCCAAAGACACCACACGTCCGAAAGATGCGCCTACCCCCAAAGACATCGAACCAAAGACCGCTACGCAAAAAGAACCCACCCAACAACGCCCGCCTTCGCCACGAAAAAAAGCCAGTAAAAAGAAGAAGCGAACAAGCAAAAGAAAAAGTGCAGGCAAACGTAAGAAAAAAATAACCACACGCAAAGGCCGGGTGCGTCGAGGAAAGAAACGGGTGCGTCGAGGAAAGGCCGCCAAAGGGAAAGGGCGAAAAACCATCGCACGCCAGCCTCCGCCTCGTCGCGAGATCGAACTCCCCGAAGGCATCGAGCGAAAGCTCGATCTCAGCGCCTACACAAGCGAAGTCGAAGCCGCACGAAAGCTGCCGCCGTTTCGCCTTGTAAGCATCGGAAAAAGCGCAGATAACGTCGGGATCGTGGCACTCAGCGCACGCCGTCAACCCGAACACCCCTTGCATTTTGCGGCGTATATCGAGGTACAGAATTTTTCCAAAGAGCCTGCTTCGGGCTTTTTGGAGCTGTATGTCAACGAGTTGATTGTGGAAAGCGTGCAGATGCAGATGAGCGCAGGAGAGCGTCTGCGCAAGACATTTCCCAAACTCTTGGCGCAAGGGCAAAAGCTCGAAGCGCGCTTGGTGATCAAGCAAGGAAAAGATCACTTTGAGGCCGATAATCGGGCGTATGCAGTCCTACCCAAAACAGAGCCTCCTTCCGTGTTGATGGTAAGCGACGAAAACCTCTATCTTCACGCTGCGTTGCTTTCTGATCCTCAGATCTCGTATCGCAATGTCACCTGCGCGGCTTATCCGACGACGCAAGGCCGTTTTGATATCGTGATCTTCAACCGTTGTGCGCCGCCGACGCTTCCGCGTGAAGGGCGTTTTCTGTTTTTTGATCCGCCCGAACAAGGGACACCGTTTGAGGTGGTGCGCGATCCCGAAAAAATGTTGAAACAGCCGTTGGTGACCGAACAACGGCAATCTCACCCTGTGATGCAGTTTGTGACGATGAGCGATATCAACATCGCACGGGCGGTGCGGCTGACAAAACAGCCAAACGATACCGTGTTGGTGGGGGCCTTTACAGATCCGTTAATACTGGCGCGTAAAGAGAAAGATCGGATCAGCATGGTGATCGGCTTTTCTCTGCGCGAAACAGATCTGCCCTTGCGTGTAGCGTTTCCGCTGTTTGTGCGCAACGCGATCCAATGGATGATGCGGGGTGGACGGCCCGAACCACCCACTACGCGAGTGACAGGCGATCTTTGGGATATCGATCTGCCTGCGAACGTGAACCAAGTGCGCATCGAGATGCCCAAAGAAGCCGGGCAGCCTGCTGTGGAGATCCCCGTTCGAGACGGGCAGGTGACGTTTGCAGGAAAGTATGCAGGATTTTATCGCCTTTCGGCTCCGGGGTTTGAGCAGTGGTTGGGTGCGAATCTTGCGGATGTGCAAGAGTCCACCATCCAACCGCGTCGGATGTTGGCAGCGCTTGAGAAGAAGGCTGAGAAAAAGCAGAAGGAAACGTTGCGTACGGAGTTCGATATCGCAGGTTTCCGTATCCCGATCCCGCGCCCGATCTGGCTGTTTCTTTTGTTGCTGGCGTTGGTGTTGCTAAGCATCGAGTGGTGGACTTACAACCGCCGCCTTACTGTATAAGGTGCTGAGAAATCATGGATCTAAACGAGCTTACCCATCTTCGCTGGGAGGAGATCAGCCTGACGCAACCGTCGTGGTTGTGGTTGTTGTTGCTGATCCCATTGCTTTTGTTGGTACAGCGTTTTTCTCTTGTGGACCTCAGTCGATTTCAACAAGCGTTGTCTTTTTTGGCGCGTGCCTTGGTGATCGCGTTGTTGGCGCTGTCGGTTTCGGGCCTTGCGAGCCGCAGCTATAGCGATCGGATGGCTGTGGTGGTGTTGGTGGATGTCTCGCCGTCTGTACCGGGGGCCGCCTTGATGAAGGCGCAAGAGTACATCGGTACGTTGTGGAAGAGTCGAAAAGGAAAAGATGATATTCGGGTGCTGACTTTTTCTTCGAGCACACGCTTGTTGAAGGGAGACGAGAAAAAAGCCCCCCAGATCAAGCGGCACAAAAACGAGAACGCATCGAATCTCCAAGCGGCGATCCGTCACGCATACGGGATCTTTCCGCCCGATACGATCCGTCGAATGGTGTTGATCTCGGATGGTCGGGAGACACAGGGCAGTTTGCTGCAAGAAGCAGCTCGATCGAAGCGGCTCGGTGTCAAACTGTCGACGGTAGCGATCCGAGGCCCTTATCCCGATGAAGTCTTGATCCAAGATGTGCGTATCCCCGAGAATATCCGCCTTCGTGCGCCTTTTCACATGGATGTGCAGATCTTTTCGACCTACGCAGACAAGGCGGTTCCTTTGGTGATCTACAAGGACGGATTTGTGTTTGCAGCCCGTCGTGTGGATCTGGTCAAAGGCATCAATCAAGTGCGTTTTAAGGCCCAAGTGGACGAAGCAGGGGCAACGTCGTTTCAGGCGATTATCCGCCCACGTCGTGATCGTTTTCGAGGAAACAATTTTTTTGTGCGGGCGGCTTCGATCTTGGGCGAACCACGGGTGTTATACTTGGAGGGGACGCCGGAACGAGCGCATTATCTGACACAAGCGCTGCAAAGAGAGAAATTCTCCGTTGAGGTGCGAAGTGGGTATGGCGTCCCTTCGCGGCTGGCGGATCTTGAGCGTTATGATCTGGTGTTGTTGTCCGATATACCGGCCTATCAGCTTTCTTCGGGCCAGATGAATTTGATGCAGGCGTATGTTCGCGATCTTGGGGGCGGTTTGATCATGGTGGGAGGGGAAAATAGCTTTGGCCCGGGGGGATATTTTCAGACACAGATGGAAAAGATCTTGCCGGTGCGTTTGGATATCGAAAAGAAGAAAGAGTCGCCGTCGTTGGCGTTGGTGATGGTGATCGACAAGTCGTGTTCGATGGGAAGCGATCGGATCGCGTTGGCGCGGGATGCTGCGAAAGCGACGGTGCGTCTGCTTGGGGACAACGATTATGTCGGAGTGGTGGCGTTTAATCACCAATCCGAAGAGTTGGTTGCGATGCAGTCTGCAAGCAACAAGTCTCGGATCCTTTACGACATCGGGCGTTTGCGTTCGGACGGTGGGACGAACTTTATTCCGGCCCTACGGATGGCGCATACGATGCTGTCGGGGGTCAATGCGCGGGTCAAGCATGTGATCTTGTTGACGGATGGTGCGCCTTCGGAATCGCCGTCGAGCATCTTGGAAGTGGTGCAGATGATGACCGCAGAGAGCATGACGATCTCGACGGTGGCTGTAGGCGCAGGGAGCCGTGTCGATATCTTGCAGCAGATGGCACAACAAGGAAGCGGGCGTTCTTATGCAACCAACGACGTCTACAGCATCCCCAAGATCTTCACGAAGGAGACGAGCAAGGTGAGCCGCTCCTCGTTTGTGGAAGAGCCCTTCCGACCGCGTGTTCTAAATGCCCGCGCACAGGCGATCCGAGGCTTGGATTTTTCTTCGGCACCGTACCTGCTTGGTTATGTATCCACAAAGCCGAAGCGTGGAGCGCAAGTGATCTTGAGTACGGATCTTGGAGAGCCGTTGTTGGCGCATTGGCGCGTGGGTTTGGGCAATGTCGCGGCCTTTACCTCGGATGTGAAAAACCGATGGTCGGTGCAGTGGTTGTCTTGGCGGGGGTATGGGCAGTTTTGGGCGCAGACGATCCGTGAGTATATGCGCCAAGGGCCGAGCCGAGAGCTTCGGATGAAAGCGACGATCCGCGATGGGATCGGTTATTTGACGGTGGATGCGATCGACAACAATGGCGTTTTTATCGATAAGCTCGATGGTGTCGCGACGATCCTCGATCCCAAGCTGCAGTCCGTAAAGGCAAGCATGCGCCAAACGGGTCCCGGATTCTACGAAGGAACATTCCCTGCGACACGTCACGGAGCCTATGTGATCAAAGCCACCTTTAAGCGCAACGGCCACACGGTCGGTCGGTCGCAGGCTTCGGCTTCTTTTTCGTATCCTGCGGAGTGGCTGAGCGCGAGCCCCGATATCCCGCGCCTTCGTGCGGCTGCCCAAGTGGGCGGGGGGTCTTTTGAACCCAAAGAGTCCGAGATCTGGGCGCGAAAGCCTGACGAGCGCTTGCTTGCGCACAAACCCTTGTGGCCGTATCTGGTGTTTTTGGCGCTTTGTTTGTTTTTGCTGGATATCTTCTTGCGGCGTGTGCGGATCTTTGGTCGTGCAGCAAGCCTCACAGGGATCGCTTTGTTGTGGGTGTGGGGCGGTGATCTTGGTGGGACGAAGGCTTTCGCGCAAACCGATTCAGCCGCTTGGTCTGCTCGATCTTCGGTGGCCTCTTCAGCGCAAAAAGGCCCGTGCTCGATGCCTTATCGTGGCTATTACATCCGTCGCCGTTATTTGCAAAGACACCGCACCAAGTCGCTGGTGTTGCCCGAAGGGCGGGTGCGTTTGCTTTCTATCCGTGTGAAGGGCGTGATCGATCGCGAGAAGTTCAAACAGTCCGTCGAATCGCGCTTATTGTCGCTTTCGGTGTGTTATCGCCAGATGCGCAAGCGTTATGCTGCGGAGAAAAAGCCCGCAGCATCGCCCTCAAAAACCAACTCTCCCGAAGAAGGCCAAGCCACCGTGTCTTTGCAGATCAGCGGCTACGGGCGCGCACTTTCCACCCGTCTTGATGCTTCGACTCTCCCCGAAGGATTCGGCGATTGTTTCTTATGGAAGCTGCGAGGGCGTAAGTTTTTTCCGCCCCAAGACAAGCGTAAAATCCAAGCCCAGTTGACGTTTGCAGCCGAACCCAAGGCAGAAGATCCACCCAAAACCCAGCAAGCCAAGAGCGCACAGACCAAACAAGCCAAGAAAGCAAAACAGAAACGCAGAAAAAAGCGTTGACTCTCTGAAAGGAGTTGCGCGGTTGGATGGTTTGGTGGGGTGTGACGCCACGCCCCACAAGGGACTGTCGCCCCTTGACCCCGTATTGGGCTAAAATATCACGGTTTTTCAAAACAACGACTCTGTCGCTTGAAACGGCGCGAACACGGCTTTTTTGGGGCCAACTGCGTCGCTCCGATCCGAAAAGGTTTGAAAGAAAGATGGCTGCGTTTGTGTGGGAAGGCGGAACAGAGCATTGGCGTCATCTGGCATCGCGTTATATGGCGGCTGCTTCGGAGGACATGGCGCGCAGACTGATCGAAGAAGATCGCGTGCAGGCGTGGATCTTTTTCTGTGAGTGTTTGTACCAAGAGGCTTGGATCGCGGGGGCCGTGGGGATGCAAGCGTTGGGGGAGTCCAAAGCGGTGCCGTTGTTGAAGCGGGCTTTGGATGCGCTGCCCGTGTCGTTGGAGGCACAACGTGCGATCCTACGGGCGTTGGCTTCGCTGCGTGCGTTCGATCTGTTGTGCGTGATCGCGTCCGATCCTTCGGAGCCTGTGCAGATGCGTTTGGAAGTGTTGTCTTGTCTTGCGGAGTATCCGCACCCACGAAGCGCGAGGTTATTTTTGGAGATGTTGGATTCTCCGCAACAACGTTGTCAGCATCTTGCGATGGAGACGTTGGGGCGTTGGCAGGTCGCGGAAGCTGTTCCGAAGATGGCGCGGATGATCCGAGAGGGCGCAACATCCGTACGTTTGGAGCGTTTGGTGCAGGCTTTGGCGCAGATGCCGTTGATCGAGGCGCGTGATATCTTGCGCGAGCTTTTGCTGAGTCCGTATCTTGCGATGCGTGTAAAAGTTGCGCGGTGGTTGTTGCGTTTTCCGCACGAGGACTTTGTGCATCTGTTTCAATTGGCGCTTGCTTCGTTTCCGCTCCAAAGCCCTGAATCTCTCGCCTTTCGCTCCGTTCTTGATGATCTCCAATCCGCTCTTCGCTCTCGTGTTCATCGAGCGATCCGACCTTATCTGCAAGATCTCGAAGAGCGCTTGTTTGAACCCTCCGTGGAGACGATGCCTTCTGATGCAGAAACCTCCTCCCCTTCGCACCCAACAACATTCCCCCCCGAAGAAGCGTCCTCTCTGTCGGCATGGGGAGCGCGGCCTCCCGAAGCTGACGAGATCGAAGCCTGTTTGTCTCCCTTGTCTTTGCGTCTGCGACGCCCGTCTTGATCGCTTTGTTTTTCCTGTTGGCTTTGCCGCATTTTTCGGTACGGTGCGTCTAGCCCCTTGACAAGGGCAGAGCAGCGCGGATAGGGTCTGTTTCCCTTCTATCCCCAAACCATTCCAATGGCAGATCTCCCTACGCGCTCTAGGCGATGGGCAGATCGATGATTTTCTAGTTGGCAGCGCGCCGTTTTTCGTGTACAAAAATGAATCGCGATTCAGTCCAAGAGAAACTTGGTCGGGATCAAAGGGTAAAGGCGCGCAAGATCAAGAGGAGCAGAGAAGAAGCGATGGCGCTGAATTTTCAGGAGTTGATCTTACGCTTGCAGCGTTTTTGGGCGGAGCAAGGGTGTGTGATCTTGCAGCCGTATGACTTGGAGAAGGGCGCGGGGACATTTCATCCAGCCACTTTTTTGCGCACATTGGGTCCAGAACCTTGGAATGTGGCGTATGTGGAGCCGTGTCGTCGTCCGACGGATGGGCGTTATGGAGAAAACCCCAATCGATTGGGAAAGTATTATCAATTTCAGGTGATCTTGAAGCCATCACCAGACAATATCCAAGAGTTGTATTTGGATTCGCTGCGGGCGTTGGATATCGATCCGCTGGTTCACGATCTGCGGTTTGTGGAGGATGACTGGGAATCGCCGACGCTTGGTGCGTGGGGATTGGGTTGGGAAGTGTGGGCGGATGGGATGGAGATCTCGCAGTTTACGTACTTTCAACAATGCGGCGGGATCGAGTTGGATGTGATCGCGGGCGAGCTGACGTACGGTTTGGAGCGCATCGCGATGTACTTGCAGAATGCGGACAACGTGTACGATCTGGAGTGGTGTGCGCCGTTTACTTATGGGGATGTGCATCACCGCGATGAGGTGGAGTTTTCGGGATACAGCTTTGAGGCATCGGATATCCCGTCGTACAGCTATTTGTTTGAGATGAACGAGCGCGAGTGCAAGCGTTTGTTGGAGCGTACTCCTGCGTTGGTGATGCCTGCGTATGATCACTGTATGAAGTGCAGCCATGCGTTCAATATGCTTGATGCGCGGGGGGCGATCTCTGTGACAGAGCGGCAGCGTTATATTGCGCGGGTGCGGGCTTTGGCGCGGGGTTGTGCGGAGGCGTGGTTAGCGCAGCGTGAGTCGTTGGGGTTCCCGTTGCTCAAAGATGCGACGGATGCGGTGGATGCGGTGAAAACAGCGGGTGAGGAGGGCTGACCGTCAACGACCCGCCCCGAAAGGGAGCGGGCTTGTGAGAGCAAGCCCCGTTGACCCGCCCCCAGAAGCCGAGGGAAACTTTGGTGGAGGAAACGTTGGGAGAGAATAGATAGGCACAGTCGGATGCTTCTCCAGTCCGATGC
>CAUJFU010000220.1 GCA_963169055.1 Myxococcota bacterium | reverse complement strand
ATGCGATGGCGGGTGATCGAGAAAAAGCGATGGAGGCTGGTTGTGACGATTATGACACCAAGCCGATCGAGCTTGCGCGCTTGATGGAAAAGATCCGTCGCTTTTTGCCTGATGTCGCTTAGCAAAACGCACGGATATTCGGAGAGCAATCGCGCACGTTCGGCAAACATCGGGCATCTGTGAGCAAGGAAGGCGAGGCAAGATGGCTGCAACACAAAGCGAACGGCTTTTGGTGGTCGATGACAACGAGGTCAACCGCGATCTTTTGCGGCGTCGTCTTGGGAAGGCGGGGTATGTGGTGGACGAGGCGGAGGGATATTCGAGTGCGATGCAGAAGATGGATCAGCAGCGTTATGACTTGATCTTGTTGGACATTATGATGCCCGAGGTCAACGGGGTGGAGATGCTGCGACGTTTGCGCAAGCTTCATTCGCAAAGTGAACTGCCGATCATCATGGTGACAGCCAAAGACGAGAGCGAAGGGTTGGGAGAAAGTCTGCAAGAAGGGGCCAACGACTACATCACAAAGCCCGTCGACTTTCCGATTGCGTTGGCGCGAATCAAAGCCCAGTTGATGCGAAAGCGCGCAGAGTCGGCCCTGAAAGAAAGTGAATCGCGCTTGCGCGATCTGTTTGAACACGCAAGCGATATGATCCATGTCAGCGATGAAGACGGGCGGATCTTGTACGCCAACAAAGCGTGCTGTTCGATCTTGGGGTTGGCACGAGAAGAAGTGGAAGGGGGCCAGATCGAGGCGTTGCTGCACCCCGATGAGATCGGGAATTATCGTGCGGTGATGGCGCGGTTGTTGGAGCACGAACAAAACGAGCGTTTTGAGACGCGGTTTGTGCGGCGTGACGGGGGGATCTTGGAAGTCGAAGGCAACGTGAGTTGCCGCCTTTACGATGGAAACAAGACGCTGCGTGGGATCTTTCGTGACATCACCGAACGCAAGCGCGTGGAGATGTTAAAGAATGAGTTTGTGTCGATCGTCTCCCACGAGTTGCGCACGCCGTTGACCTCGATTATGGGATCTTTGGGGTTGATGGTGGGGGGCGTGGTTGGAGAACTGCCTTCTGCTGCGGTGGGGATGTTGGATATCGCGTACAAAAACAGTCAACGTTTATTGCGTTTGATCAACGATATCCTTGATATCGAGAAGATCGAGTCGGGCAAGATGGATTTTTCTCTCAAACGCCACACCCTGCGCGATCTGCTCGAACAAGCGATCGAATCGAACCGCGCCTACGCACAAAGCTTTGGCGTCACGCTCCAACTGGACGTAGCTTCCGACTTTTGTGCAGAAGTTCTCGTCGACGGCGATCGCTTGATTCAAGTGTTGACCAATCTGTTGTCTAACGCGATCAAGTTTTCCCCGAAGGGTGGGGCGGTGCGCGTGCGGCTGATCCCCGATCAAGATCGCGCTCTTGTCGAGGTGATCGATCAAGGCCCGGGGATTCCGCTGTCTTTTCAACCGCGTGTTTTTGAGAAATTTGCCCAAGCCGAAGCCTCAAGCACACGCTTGAAAGGCGGTACGGGCCTTGGTTTAAGCATCGCACGAGCGATCATCGAACGCTTACACGGCGATATCGGTTTTCGTTCTGGGGCGGGGATGGGAACCGTTTTCTTTTTTCGGTTGTCCAACCATGCCGCAGGGCGCAACGTCTCGCCGAGCGCTTTTTAAATACCGACCCCTCCGTGTTCTCGCAAACACGGAGCCCTTTGCTTTTTTGTGTGGAGAGTGGCGAGATGGACGCAGCCCTTGAACGAATCATGTATGTCGAAGACGAACCCGATATCCAAGCCATCGCCAAACTCGCTTTGGAAGCGATCGGTCGGTTTACGGTGCATTTGTGCGATAGCGGAACTTCCGCGCTCACAGAGGTTGAGCAATTTGGGCCCGATCTGATCTTGTTGGATGTGATGATGCCCGAGATGGACGGCCCCACCATGTTGCAAGCGCTGCGAACCCTGCCCGCATTTGCACAGACCCCCGTGATCTTTATGACCGCCAAAGCACAAGCTCACGAGATCGAGCACTACAAAGCGCTCGGTGCGCTCGACGTGATCACCAAGCCCTTTGATCCGATGGCGTTGCCTCAACAGATCCGAGATATCTGGAGTCGGCACCAACACAACAACGGAGCAGCGCATGTACTTATGGCCGTGGGAAAAAATACCTGACCATCTTTTGCACACTTTCGCTTGCGATTGCGCAGAGCGGGCGTTGCTACGCTGCCGTCAGATCGGCACAACTCCCGATCCCCGAAGCCTCGAAGCCCTTCGCTACAAGCGATTGTTTATCGAAGGGAAATGCTCTGCACAGGCCTTGCGTTATGCCTTTTATGCTGCGCAAGATGCCGCACGTTCCGTCTACAAAGTCGCACGCGATGCCAGTTATGCCGCGATGAACGCCGCCATCGAAGGAGCCCGTGAATCGGCCTACGCCGTCAGCCGCGATGCGCTCTGCGATGCCGCTCGCCACGGACTTCGGCAAGAAGAGATCCTGTGGCAAGTCGATCATGTCAATCGCATCCTGACTGAGTTCATGTTCAAGCGCGAATCCTTGTTGCTTTTGCTTCGTCAACGCAACGTCCAGCAACAAGACGGAACCCTCGCACGTTTCCAACGCCATCTCGAAGAAGTGCTGTTTTAAGCGGACGGATCGGGCTGCTTGATTCAGACAGTGGATCCGTGTTGAAGGAGGGTGACGCAGATGCTGCAAAAGAAGCCGCAGCCGCGAAAAAGCTTGATTCAGGCAGCGGGTTCGTGTTGAAGGTGGGGCGGGACGGCGGTGACAAGGGTGGTGAGCTGCTCTTGCAAGGGGAGGCTGCGTCGAAGGGCGTGGAGAGCGGCATCGTAGTTGGGGCCGAGTGTGCCGTTCGGGAAGCAGAAGTGCTTGTGTTCATCGCGTTGAACGATGCCGTGAAGGATGGCGCGTTGCAGGAGATCGGCGCAGGAGTCGATGCCTTCGCCATAACGGAGCGTGAGATGGGCTTCTTGGTAGGGGGGGGCGGATTTGTTTTTGAGGACACGGGCGAGGATGTGTTGACCGAGGATGCGGTCGTTTTGGAGCAAGTGGCCTTTGTGAACAAGTTCGAGGCGGATCGAGGCGTAGAACTTGAGGGCATGGCCGCCCGGGGTGGTTTCGCGGAGGACTTGGGGGGCTTGGGGGTGATAGCGGAGTTGGTTGAGAAAAAGTAGGGTGGTGGGGGTATGGTGAAGGAGGCTACTCAAACGCCGAAGGGTACGGCTTAACAGTTGTGCTTGGAGGAAGAGTTGTTCGGTTTGGCCTTGGGTGTCGATCTCGATCTGGGGGGCGAGAGCAGCGATCGAGTCGAGAACGATCATCCCGACTTGTCGACTTTGGACGAGGGTTTCGAGAGTGCCGAGGGCTTGTTCGGCGCTGCTGGGTTTGACGATCAAGAGGTCGTTGAGTCGGACACCCAAGACACCTGCGTAGCAGAGATCGAGGCCGTGTTCAGCGTCGATGTAAACGGCCAATCCACCGGCTTGTTGACAGGACTGGATCGCGTGGAGGGCCAAGGTGGATTTGCCGACGCCTGCATCGCCAAAGATCTCGATCATTCGGCCTTTTGGATAGCCGCCTACACCGAGGGCTTGATCGAGTCCCCACGAACCGCTTGACCAGACGGCAGGAAGGGGGGATTCAGGGGCGGATTGGAGCAAGCCTTGCCCAAATTGTTGTTCAAGGCCCACAAGAAAGCGTTTGAGGGTGTTCCATTTGCTTGTCAGCATGGGGAGGTTTCCTTTTTGATTTAGGCGGCCAGTCGGCGATCCAAGGTGCGGTATTGGATGGCTTCGGCGATGTGGTGGCTTTGGATGTGTTCTTCGTTTGCGAGATCGGCGATGGTTCGGGCGACTTTGAGGATGCGATCGAAAGCGCGAGCGCTCATGCCGAATTGTTGGGTGGCGCGTTCGAGAAGGCGGATGGCGTCTTGTTGGATCGGGCAGTACCGACGGAGTTCTTTGGCTTGCATCTGGCTGTTGACTTGGGGGGGGGTGTCGGAGAACCGTTCGGCTTGGCGTTGGCGGGCTGCGATCACACGGGTGCGGACGGTGGCAGAACTTTCACCGAGGCGATCTTCGCGCAGATCTTGGAAGGGGACGGCGGGGACTTCGACGTGCAAGTCGATGCGATCGAGCAACGGGCCGGATATGCGGCCTTGATAGCGATTGACATCGAGCTGACCACAGCGACAGTTGTGACCGTGATGACCGCAGGGGCAGGGGTTCATCGCCGCAACAAGCAAAAAATTACATGGATAGCGCAGCGTCGAAGAGACCCGTGAGATCGTGACGCTGCGTTCTTCGATGGGTTGGCGCAGGACATCAAGCACATTGCGCCGAAACTCGGGTAGCTCGTCGAGAAACAAGATGCCGTGGTGAGCGAGTGATATCTCGCCGGGACGTGGCACGCTGCCACCGCCCACCAAACCTGCTTCGGAGATCGTATGATGGGGGGCGCGAAACGGGCGTTGGGACATCAATCCGTGATCTTGAAGCAAGCCGCATACGCTGTAGATCTTGGTGGTTTCGAGGGATTCTTGAAAACACAGCGGAGGCAACAGCGTTGCGAGACGCCGCGCAAGCATGGTCTTTCCACAGCCCGGAGGCCCGATCATCAGGAGGTTATGGAGTCCTGCTGCAGCGATCTCCAAAGCCCGCTTCACATGTTCCTGACCGCGCACATCTTGCAGATCGATCGGCCAACGCGCATCCGCAGGGTCGCCCACTGGAAGGGTCTCCCAAGCCTCCATCTGCAACTCACCCATCAAGAAATCCACCAACTCCCCAAGAGAAGAACATCCGTAGACTTCCAATCCCTCGACAGCAACGGCCTCTGGGGCATTTTCGCGGGGAAGAACGATCGCACGAAGACCTTCTTGTCGCGCCATCACCGCGATCGGCAAGGCCCCACGGATCGGGCGAAGATCGCCGTTGAGCGCCAACTCTCCGACAAACAGGATATCTTGAAACGCCGAAGGCGGGAGAACGCCCAACGCCGCCAACAGCCCCAAGGCAATCGGAAGATCAAAGGCCGCTCCTTCTTTGCGGATATCCGCAGGAGCCAGATTGACCGTGATTCGCCGCGTGTGCAAAGGATACGGAAAGCCCGCATTTTTGAGTGCAGAACGCACTCGCACGCGGCTCTCTCGCACCGCACCATCGGCCAATCCGACTAGATCAAAGGTTGGATGTCCATTGGATACATCCACTTCCACTTCCAAACGGTACGCATCGATTCCCAAGACTGCGCCCGACAAGACACATACATCCATCTCCGCCTCCTTTTTTCCCGATACCTCTGTGTATTTTGGTCAAGCCTTTTCACGTTTCCGTGATGTCTCTGTGCGCTTTGCTGAGACTTGTTCACGTTTTCGTGATGCCTCTTCGCTGTTTGCGCGATCGGCAAGGTTCATCGGGCGCTATCGCAAGAGGCGTGCGCGTTACAACGACAGGATGATCTTCTCGATGCGATGGGTCTCTTGGCTGTTTGATGAGTGCTGAGCGGTGGGTGGGATGTGAGATATCACGCGGATGGGTCTGTCTTTTGGGGGTGGCGATGGGCCATCGAAAAGGCAGAAGTATTGGATTATACGAAATCCGCCCATCGTGTGATCGTAAAACGTAGGGGCAGCCCCCTGTGGCTGCCCAACCGTAGGGCATCTACGCACTATCCTTCGATCACACATGCGGATATCGTATTACTCTTCGTCTTCGTGGGAGCGGGGGGGTTTGACGATGCGGAGGGAGGAGAGAGCGAGGCTGAGTTTCATTTCGTCTTGGGTGGAGAAGACGTTCTTTTGGAGGGCTTTGGTGGCGTCAAGGAGTTCATCGTCTTTGGAGTGTTCGAGGATCTCGTTGATCAGCTCGCGGGTGCGGGGTTTGAGGCCGAGTTTGGCGAAGGCAAGAGCGAGGTTGTAGTGCCAGCGGTAATCTCCGGGGGGGGCGTATTGGATAGCGCGTTCAAAGCAGCCGGTGGATTCTTTGTTTTTGAGTCGGTCGTCGACTTGCAATAGGACGATGCCGAGGTTCGCGTGGGCGCGGGGTTCTTGGGGGGCGCATTCAACGGCTTTTCGGTAGGCGGCTTCGGCTTGGTCGTAGAGTTTGACGGCTTCGTACAGGTTGCCGAGTTGGTAATGCCCTTGCCAGTCTTTGGGGTTGATCGCGACGGCGCGTTTGCTGGCGGCTTCGGATTTTTCGAGATCTTGGGTGAGGATATAGAAGCTGGCGAGGTTGAGCCAAGCTTGGTAGTAGTCGGGCACTTTTTCGACGACGCGCTCAAGGTACTGAACTGCGTTGCCGATCTTGCCGGAAGCTGCGCAGACAGCGGCGGCTTTTTGTAGGAGGGCGGGGTGTTCTTCGACGGTGTTCATGCCGAGGTTGAGGGCTTGGAGGGCGTGTTCTGGATCGCCTGCTTTCATGAGAACGTCGGCGAGTGTGGCGTAGATATCGAGCCGTTTGGGGGCGATCTTCATGGCGTGTTGAAAAGACAAGACGCCATCGCCGTATTGTCCGAGGTGGGTTTGGGCCATCCCAAGGGCATAATAGGCGTCATAGCTTTTGGGATCGAGTTGAGTGGCTTGTTGCAAGAAGGGGATGGCTTTGGCGTTGTCGTGGGTTGCAGCCAAGCATCGGCCATAATTGTACTGCGCGAGGTAGTCTTTGGGGCCGAAGGCAGCGCCTTGTTCGAGAGAGCGGAGGGCTTTGGGGAGATCACCTTTTGTCTCACAGAGCAGACCGCGCAAGGTGTGAAGTTGCGGATGTTCGGGTTCCATGCGTTCGACGCCCATCAAAAAGGATTCGGCGTCTTCGGTTTGGTTGATAAAAAGGGCAGAGCGGGCGAGGGCCAATAACGCGGTGATATCGGTGGGGTTTTCTTCGATGACTTTGAGGTACATCTGTGTGGCTTCGGGGATCTTGCCTTGGTGGAGCAAGATATCGCCTTGTCGCAAAAGGGCTTGAAGATCGATCCCTTTGGCTTGTGCGGCTTGCAGAAAGAGTGCGCGGGCTTCGGGGGCGTTGCGTTCTTTGAGTTTGGCTTGTGCCTGTCGTTTGAGAGCCTCGTAGTTCGACACGATCAACCTCCTGCGAGTGTTTGGGACAGAAAAGAATGTGGCGCGGGTATCATGCCGCATGATGGGGGATGCGTGCAAGAGAAGAGATAAGCAAACGGGTGGTTGGATGGGCCAAGAGAGTTCGGAGGATGCGGAAGGATGGGGGACAGACGGGTGGAGTGTGTTGCGGGATCAAAGAGAGAGCGGGAGTGGATCACCAGCCGCTGAAAAATTCTTTGACGGCATTTCCGGCGTTGGAGATCCCATCGCCGATGGCGTTGCCGACGTTGGAGATGGCGTTACCAACGGCTTGAGCGCCTTGGGAAACGGCGTTGCCGACGGCTTGGACACCATCACCGATGGCATTGCCAACGGCTTGGACACCATCGCGAACGGTGTTGACTGCGTTTTGACCGATGACTGCGGCATCACCGATATCGAGGCGGCCATTGTTGTTGGCGTCGAGTGTGTTAACGACGGCTTGAGCGCCTTCGCGGGCGAGGCCGACAGCGGCGTTGCCGATGGCGCCGACATCGACGGTGATGGAGACATCAGCGCCTGCGCCGATACCGAGTGCAGCACCGATTCCGCCGCTGATGGTGAGTTTTCCATCATCGAATCCGATAGCACCTTGGGCGCGGGCTTCTGCGCCAGCGCTTGCGTAGGCGGAGCCTGTGACGGAGAACGGGCCGACGTGGATGGTGGCGTCTGCTTCGGCTTTGACAACGGCAGAAGCGCCGACTTCGCCTTCGATGATGGCGGTGGGTGGGTTTCCTGTGATCTGGACGCGGCCACTTGCGGAGGCTTCGGCTTGGGCGGCGACGCGAGCGTTTGCGTCGATGCCAGCGGTCATATCGACGCCGCCGATGGTGACGGGGGGCGTGGTGTAAGTGCCGTGAACATCGGCGGAGACTTCGGCTCCGATCGCGACGCGGCCTTGGGCATTGAGGCCATTGAGATCGAGACTGGCTTGGCCTTCGGCGGTGGCGTACACTTCGGCACGAGCGCCTGCGCTGCCTGCGACGGTTCCATAAGCGCCTGTGGCTTGTCCTGCGGTTTCAGCATACACGCCAGCGCGGGCTTCGGCGTTGCCTTGGGCATGGACGCCGTCGGTTCCGACGGTGACGGAGCCTTGGGCGTTGGTTTGTGCGCGAGCGCCCACAAAGGTGCTGCCGTTGTCGATCAGGGCGGCTTGGGATTGGGAACTGACGGAGCCTTCGGCGAGGGTGGTACGCATACCGAGGTTTTCGGCTGCGTAGTTTCCGGCATTTTGGAGGGTTTGGAGATTTTCAGCGCGTTGTGCGTAGGCTTCGCGTTGTGCGGCGTATTCGGGGGTTCCGCGTTGTGCGGCGTTGTAGTCGTGGGTCACGCTGGTGTTGACCGAGGCGGAACGATTGTACTGGTAATCGACGCCGCGACTGTTGGAAGAGCTGTTGTAGGTGGTTTGGTTGGTATAGTTGCCTTGGGCTTGTTGGTTGATGGTGGTTGCGCCGTAGTTTCGGGTGATATTGGCGCTGAAATCTTGTTGGGTGATCTGGCCATTGCGGCCAAATTGGGTGTCAAGTTGGGCCGATCCTTCGAGGTTTCGGCCTTGGACCTGTGCGGTTGTCGAGTTGGATTGGGGACGACCGTTGACGTATTGCGTGTTGCTTTGGGTGGTGATCTGGGGGCGGGAGAATTGGGGTTGAGCGAAATTGGGGCGGGAGTGTCCCGTTTCAAAGGAGTTGCCGCTGCTGCGTGTGGTGGGAGTCGAAGAGGGGGCGCTGCTGCGGTTGGTTTGTTGGGCCTGTTGGGCCTGCTGGGTGCGTTGAATATTGTTGTTGTTATTATCCGAACGACGGACGCTCATGGCATCTCCTTACATTT
>CAUJFU010000219.1 GCA_963169055.1 Myxococcota bacterium | reverse complement strand
CTAAAAAAGGCCAAGCAGCCCAAGAGAGGCCGTCTTTTTGGAGAGAAGAGAGAGTCTTGAGTTCTTGTTGGAGATTGTGGTTTTCGACTTTCCAGACGCGGGCGAGTCCTTGTGCGGAGAGCGCAGCGTATTGCTTTGTGGCTTGTAAGAGTTTTTGACGCGATGTAGGCGAAAGCGTGGGTTGACTGAGTAGGAAGGGAGTTGTTTCGCTTAGGATCTGCATAGATATCAGGAGGAGCATCTCGTACACGAGGGTATTTGGGCATTGTTGTTCGATGCGGAGGGCCAAAGAGAGGGCCGCTGCGAGATGGGAAGCTGAGCGGTCGGGATGGCCGCTTTGTGCGTCTGCGAGGGCTTGGGCGCTGATCATTTTGAGGGCTGTGAGGAAGGTGAGTATGGAGGGGCGCGGTGGGTTCGGTTTGTTGGTGTTTGGCTTGTGTGGGGTGGCGTCTTGTGTGTGGGGAGTTTGGGGTGGAGGGAGGGGAAAGCAGCCTTTTTCTTGGAGGAGAAGTAGGGCGGTGGGGTAGTAGGGGCGGTGCTTGGATAAGATGCGTTGGGCTTTTGCGAGATCGGCATACCATCCGTTTGGATCGCGTGCTTTCTTGCCGTCGGTGATGCTGGTGGTTCGGAGTTCGTAGGAGAGATCTTCGGCGAGCAGGTGTCGGTCTTGGAAAGGAGGCTGTTTGTAGAGGAGGCGTTTGAAAAGGGCGGATTCTTGGGGCGGAGAGAACCGTAGATCGAAGTGGCTGTAGCGGGGATCTTTTTCGGGATCGATGCGCGAGAGAAAGGCGATGTACACAAACAGCAAGAGCGGGATCAGGCAAAGTACAAGGACGATCGATTTCACTCGGCGCATCGGGGCCTCCCGTTGTTATGGTGTGGTGGTCTGTTGTTCGTGGAGGGCGTTGCTGAGGAGGGCGAATTCTTGGAGGGAGAGGGACTCTCCGCGTCGTTGGGGGTCGATGTGGAGGGTGTGGAGAAGGGTGTCGATGGTTTCGACGGAGATGTTAGAAAAGCCGGAGCGTAGGGTGTTATGGAGTGTTTTGCGGCGACTGGCGAAGACGGCTTTGACGGTACGGACGAAGGTGTCTTCGCTGTGGAGGGGAAAGCGCGGTTGGGGGAGGGTTTGGATGCGGACGACGGCGGAGTCGATTTGGGGTTGTGGGTGGAAGCAGCGTCTGGGGACGTTGAGGACTTTGAGGACGTCGCAAAACATGCCGAAGCGGATGGAGAGGACGGAGTAATCTTTGCCGCTATCGGGTTTGGCGGCGAGGCGTTCGGCGACTTCTTTTTGGAGCATGAGCAAGGCATGGGTCCAAAGATGCCGCTGTTCGAGGAGATGGAAGAGGATCGGAGAAGAGATGTTGTAGGGGAGGTTGCCGAGGATGCGGAGGGGGCCGCCATCGGGGAGATCGCTGAGTGCAAAGCTCGCAGCATCCGCCGCGATCACTTGGACATGTTGATATGCAGGGACAAGCTCTTGCTCAAGTAGCGCAACGAGATCGCGGTCGCGTTCGAGCGCAAAGATCGAGGATTGGGGGGCGGCCTCAGCGAGGGCGTATGTTAAAACGCCCGTCCCTGCGCCGAGTTCGAGAACGCGATCTCCGGGTTGTGTGCCAAGCATCGAGATCATCCGTTCGACTTTGTCGGCGGAGATCAGGAAGTTTTGTCCCCAATCGTACTTGGGTTTGAGGTGATGTTGGCGGAGGGTCTTGCGGGGGTCTTGGAACATACGTTGTACCTCAGTGAAAAGACTTGAAAAGCAGCGAAGTGTAGCGGAGATATCGGATTTGGCAAGCACGAAAAATCCGTTGCGAATGGGTTAGGTGAGAAGTACCTCTTCGAGATCGCGTTGCCAAGGGAGAAGTTGTTGGGTTGTGAGGTTTTGTTGGCGTTGGTGCAAGCGAACAAGGCTGGACAATTGAGTGAGGAAGGCACGAGCGCGAAGATGGGTGGGCGGGTTGCGTTGCAAGGAGAAAAGGCAAGTTGAGCGCCAACGCTCAAAGAGATAGATCGTTTGAAGCGGGGCTGGTGGAGCGTGGCAGAGGTGGTGCAAAAGTGCGGGTGCATGGGAGATTCCCGTGGTCGAGAGCAAAGACAAGCAAGACTCGATATTTTGATGGGTAGGCAGACAGGCCAGCAAGCGAAAGGCTGCGCTCCCTCTGTCCGTGGTATCTTGTGAAAAGATGCTTGGTAGGAGCGTTTCGAGGCGTTTGATATCGAGTTCTTGCAGGGGGGCGGTGAGGCGCTGGAGCGCGTCTGTTGGGTAGCGTGCGAGAAGAGGCAGAGAGGGGAGAGCAAAAGTCCCGTAGGGGTAAGTCAGGTGCGCAAGCAGCCAACGTGCGATGGCGGGGTGTTCAGGGGGAAGATGAGAGATGAGCTGAAGAAAGTTGTGGGTATTGCGTGTTTGATAGGCTCCTTGTCCGATGGTTTGGAGGCTTTGAACGACAGATGTTTCTACGAAGCCGATCTGGTCGGGGAGACGGAGCAAACAGAGCATGGAGAAAAATTGGATGCGTTCGTGTTCGTAGAGGTAGAACGGGCGCTCTGAGGTGTTGGGGGTGTAGCGGGAGATCGCTTGCAAAGCCCCGATAAAAGGGGCGGTGTAGCTTGTGGGCAACATCACGAGCAAAAGCAACGCGCAAAGATAGCGGTGCTGGTGGGTGCGATGCTCTTGCCATGAATGCGTGATCGGCAGGGAGTAGGGTTCGAGCAGCGGAGCCGTAAGGCGCTGGAGATGTTGTTGAAGTGCATCGAGATCGAGCCATGCGGAAGAACGAGAAAGTGCCGCGCAAAGCAAGCGTGCCGCGTGAGCAAAGGTGTTTTCGGTGGGGGCGGAGAGTCCGTCTTCAAGGATGCGCCAAAGCCATGTTGTCGGGATGTAGCGTTCGAGAGCGTCGAGGGCTGCTTCGGCTTGTTGTGTTGCGGTGGGTTGGAGATCGATTTGGGTGACGTGCCAAGGCGGTTGTTTGGCGAGGAGGTGGGTTTGGAGCAATGCTTCGCGGCGCATCGCATGGCCTTGGGGAGAAGTCGCGGTCAAGGCATCTTCTAAGATGCGGCGGGTTGGGTGATTTCGTGGCGTGTGGCGGTTGATGGTGAGGGCTGAAAATAACAGCGGGATGATCTCGCGATCTTGCGAAAAATGCCGACCGATCAACGAAATCGCGGTCACGCGGACTTCTTCGCTTGTGTCGTAGAGGCTCGACTGGCGAAGCATCGCAAAAAGGGCTTCACGAGAAGCATGGCGGGAACGCTTTTGTTTGTGAGGATTGGGTCGGGCGTGGGTTCCGAGGTGGAGCGCGTGATCCTCGACCGCGTGATGGAGGTTTTGGATGCGTTGAGAGGGGCTGGGCTCGTCAGCGATCTTGGCGACTTGTACAGGGATGGGAAAGCGCTTGACTTGGGTCGTTTTGGGTTGTTTGGTGCGCAGCGAAGAGAGAGAGCGATGTCGTTTTTTGGGGGGGCAGCGGTGGTGTGGCATGTGTTGACTCGTTTGCAGAGAGCCGATAGACGGGGCTGTCCGATGGGCTCTTGGGTCGATCGCACAAACACAGACCTTCTCTCCTACAAGAAATAGAGAAGCCCGCAAACACGCGGATCTATCGAGAGAAAAGGGCTGTGGGCATTCAAACGAGCAAACAAACAGGCATGGCGCGAAAATCCTTTGCAAAAGAGAAACATACGGCCTTGGACGCAATCAAAGGAAAAAGGTTCAACTGCATAAGTCCTATAAGAAGAAGAGGAAGGTTATGTGTTTTGGGTTGGGCGGGGAGGTCGGCGAGGTCCGCGAGGGAGGGCGCTGGG
The DNA here is from genome assembly GCA_963169055.1 of Myxococcota bacterium. Classification (GTDB taxonomy): domain Bacteria; phylum Myxococcota_C; class UBA6777; order UBA6777; family UBA6777; genus JAKLKB01. Next base: position 12,608 of record CAUJFU010000219.1, on the reverse strand, counting down.
ATCGAGGGGGAGTTTGCCTGTGGCGTTGAGGGAAAGGTCGTCAAATCGGGCTTGGAGGAAGGGAGGGACGGCGGCAGCAGCGATCATGGCGGCGTTGTCGGTGCAAAAGCGGCGGGAGGGTAAAAACAAGCTGTATCCGTATTTTTGACATTGGTTTTGGAAGAGGCTGCGCAAGCGGCTGTTGGCGGCAACGCCACCTGTCACGACGATGGAGGAGATGGATTGTTGTTGAAGGGCGAGGGCGGTTTTTTGCCAGAGCACATCGACGATGGCCTCTTGGTAGGATGCACAAAAGTCCGACAGGATGGAGGGTTCGAGTGGGAGGGCAAGTTTTTCGAGGGTGTTGCGACAGGCGGTTTTGAGTCCAGAGAAACTAAAGTCGAGGCCCTGCTCTTGGCGCATCATGGAGCGGGGGAAGGGGAAGCGCGAGGGGTCGCCTTGTTGTGCGAGACGATCGATCTGCACACCGCCCGGATAACCGAGGCCGAGCATCTTGGCGGCTTTGTCAAAGGCTTCGCCTGCGGCATCGTCGCGGGTTGCGCCGAGATGTTTGTATTGTCCGTGTCCATCGACACGATAAAGGGTGGTGTGTCCGCCCGAAACCAAGAGAGCGAGAAAAGGAAAGGTGGGGGTGCGATCTTCGAGGAAGACGGCTTCGAGGTGTCCTGCGAGGTGGTTGACGCCGATCAGCGGGAGTTTCCATGCAAAGGCGATGGCTTTGGCGATCTGGAGTCCAACGAGCAAAGCTCCGATCAGACCGGGGCCGCGTGTCACGGCGATGGCTGCGAGGTCTTGGCGCTGGATCTGCGCTTCACGCAAAGCATCTTGGATCAGGGGCAAGGCGACTTCGAGATGGGTGCGGCTTGCGATCTCAGGCACCACTCCGCCATAACGGGCGTGTATATCGACTTGGCTTGCGACGAGACTAGAGCGAAGGGTGAAAGCGCCGTCTTCTGCGATGGCGATTACAGCAGCCGCCGTTTCGTCACAAGAGCTTTCGATGGCAAGTAAATACCTTGTTTTCATAGAAGATTTTTTCTTTGTTGCTATTTTTTGAAGAGTTGTTCGAGCTTTTTGAGGCTATCGGCTTTGCGTTGTTTTGCGGGAGCGGGTGCGTTGGGTTTGGGGGTTTTGAGGGTGAGACTGATGCGGGCTTTGTCGGGTTCAACGGAAAGCACACGGACACGGAGATGTTGTCCGCTTTGGACGACTTCGTTGGGGTGTTTGATGAAACGGTCGGCGAGTTCGGAGACATGGATCATGCCTTCTTCGGGCAGTCCGAGTTGGACGAATGCGCCGAAGTCGGTGGTGTGGGAAACGACGCCTTGGAGGGTCATTCCGGGCCGTAGATCGGCGATGGAACGAACGAGGGGATTGAGTGCGCCTTGAAGGGAGAAACTGGCGCGTTCGGGGGTTTCTTCTTCGGCGGTGTTGTAGGTGAGGGCGTGTCGTGCGAGTTGCTTTTCATCGAGCAGGGCTTGTTCGAGGCGTGCGGTGTCGATTTGTTCGGTGTATTCGGCCAGACCGATCTGGAGCGGTTCGATGCGATCCCATGCTTTGAAGGGATCTTGGAGGCGTTCGGCTTGTGCGCGTGCGTTGGCGATCTCGCGGGGGAGGTTGTGTGGGGGATCCGTCCAGTGTTGGCGTGCGGTGGAAAGGGCGGCCTCACGGACGCGGTGGATCGGGGCGATCCCGTGGAGAGAGGAGGCGATCTCGTTGAGGGTTTGGATGGCGGGGGCGCGGACGGGGAGTGCGATGGCGGCAGGAGCGATGCCTTGGAGCAGCGTCTTGAGGCGTTGGGGGGTTTGCGCGTTGATGGGGAAGGTTTCGCTGTGGATAAGGGCAGCTTGCCCATCGAGGACGATCAGGGCGATGGGTCGGTCTTCGCGGCTGAGGGAAAGCGAGGCGAGGGGTGCTTGGGTAAGCGGTGCAGCGGTCAGTAATCGATGAAGTTCTTTTTGGGATTGGAGGGTGGTGTGTTGTTGGGCGCTTTCTTGGAGTTGCTGTTCAAGGGCGATGGGAAGGGCATCGAAGACAAGCTCTTGGAGCAGAGACGCATCGCTGCGGGTTTCAGGGGCGTTGAGGGATTTGCGGTAAAGCTGCACCTGCTCAAGTAGCGATGGTTCGGGCCATTTGAATCGCAGCGCAAGGACGCCTTCTTGTTGTCCTCGGCGGATCGCAAGCCAGCGGTGAGCAGGGACTTCATGGCAAGGGCCTTGAGCGCCGATCAGATCGGCAAAATGAGCAAGTCGAGGATGTTGTGTGTCGCGGGCTTCGACCGAAAGCTGCGCATCGCGCCATGCGATCTTGTTGCAAGCATCCCAAAGATCGAACGCTGCCGTCCAAGCAGTGACGTTCTCTGTTTGAGGGTTGGCGGAAAAGTAGCGTTGGAGCCGCTCGATCAAGCCGAGATGAGCGCGTTCTGTGATGCGCGTTTTGAGGTCTTCGGAGAGGGCGAGGGCGGCTTGGTTTTGTTGGAGTTGTTGAAGGGTGGACCAACGCCGCGCAGCGCAAAGCAACATCCGCAAGAGAGCCGCAGGTTGTCGTGCGGCATCGGGGTGTTTCAATAGTGCGTTTGCGGCTTGCTCTTGGAGCCGCTCGGCTTGTTCGAGCAGGGGCGCAGGCAGTTGTCGCAAGGCGTCGGGTAGGGTGGAGAGAAAATGCTGCGTGGTCACGGATGGCCTCTTATTTGCGATAGGATGGGGCATTTGGGCCGATTTCGATGCTTTTGGTAGCACGAGCATGGCAGGGCTTGCAAGCGGCAAAGGCGAAGGGGGGGACGAAAGGTGCCTGTGAGCGTGGGGTTTGGGATGGGGAATGTTGACGTGGCGGAGAAGATTTGTTTAGCTGGTTGGATGCACGGAAGCGGATCTTGCGTGGGGCAACGCGACAAAACAAAAAGACAGCGTCTGTGTTGTTTGCGGGTTGAAGTGCCCGATTGTGCGGGTTGATGGTTTTCGGCCCAGCGCGGTTTGGACGAAAAGGAGCATATAGAGGCAATGCACCAAGAACATTTGGATCAACGATCCCGATGGTTCACGTTTGCAGTGGTCATGGGAGCGGCTGCGCTGATGGGTACATTTTGCGGGCTGATCTTGTTTGCAGATGTTTTTGAAGGGATCGAGTGGGTGGCGGTGGCGGTGGTGGTAGCGACCGCGTCGCGGTTGAGTGTGCTGACGGTGTGGTTGCAAGGTGCTTTTCCTGGGCATCCCGCGATGTGTTGGATGTTGGTGTTGGGAGCGGCAGGGACAGCGTTTGTGTTTCGTGTGTTTCCGTTGGTGCGGATGTACTTGTATTAGCGCAAGGTGACGAGCTCTTCGGCACTGGTGGGGTGGATGGCGAGGGTGGCGTCAAGGTCGGCTTTGCAAGCGCCCATGCGAAGGGCAACAGCGAAGCCTTGGATGATCTCGTCGGCGTTGCGTCCGATGAGATGGATGCCGAGGATGTGTTCGTCTTTGCCGTGGACGATGAGCTTCATGGCGGTTTTGGGTTTGTGGTCGCCGAGAGCGTAGAACATGTTGGTGAATTGGGCGGTGTAGATATTGACGTCTTCGTAGCGAGAGCGGGCTTCGCGTTCGGTGAGGCCGACCGTTCCGATGGGGGGATGAGAGAAGATCGCGCTGGGGATCTGATCGTAAAGTTGGCGTGCGTCGTTGTGTCCACCGAAGATGCGGTCAGCGAGCTTGCGTCCCGCAGCGATCGCAAGCGGCGTAAGGGCGGGGCTTTCAGTCACATCACCGAGGGCATAGATTCCTTGGGCGGTGGTATTTTGGAAAGCATCGACAACGATGTGGCCTTCGCGAGTGATTTCGACCCCAGCGGTTTCGATGCCGATATTGCGGGTGAGTGGGACGCGGCCAACGGCCCATAACAGACAATCATAACCTTTGTGAACGAGTCCGTTGCTGCAATAAAAATGGAGTTCGTTGCCATCTTTTCCTTCGATGGATTCGATGGCGGAGTTAAAGTGGATGTGGATGCCTTGGGCGATCATCTCGTCGCGTAGGCGTTCTTGGAGCATGACATCAAACGAGCGCAGCAAGCGGTCGCTTCGGACAAACATGCAAACGTCGGAACCAAGGGCGTGTAGGATGCCAGCGATCTCGACGGCGATATAGCCCGAACCTACGACGGCAACGCGACGCGGTAGCTGGTCGAGCTTGAAGAATTCGTCGGAGGTGATGCCATGTTCGGAGCCTTTGATCCCATGCGGGATATCGGGCCGTCCGCCCATCGGGAGAAGGATGTGTGGAGCCTCGTAGGATTCGCCGTTGGCCTCGACCGTGTGTGGGCCGATCAAACGCGCCCATCCTTGGATGTAATCGATGCCTTCGCGTTCGATATTGCGGTGATAGATCTCGTGGAGGCGTTTGATGTAGGCGGTGCGCCGTTCGACGAGCGCCTTCCAATCGAAGCCTTTGCGTTCGATCTCGAAGCCGTAGGCGGGGAGATCTTGGAGATCTTCGGCGAGACTGGCGGCGTGGAACATCACTTTTTTGGGGACACATCCGCGATTGACGCAGGTTCCGCCGATCTGATCGGCCTCAAACAGCGCGACCTTTGCGCCATAAGAAGCCGCACGTCGTGCGGAAGCCAAACCTCCGCTTCCTGCTCCAAGCACCAGATAATCGTATTTCTTGTTGGCCATGTTTTTTGGGCTCCTTGGGGATGGTTAGACAGCCAAGAAAGCGCAAGCGGTCCATCCGATGGCCGCAAGCAGCGCAGCGACCGAGGCTTGAGGGAGTTGTGTGCGGACGTGATCCATCAAGTCGCAACCCGTACACATCGAGCTGAGGATGGTGGTGTCGGAGATGGGAGAACATTGATCGCCAAAGACGCTGCCGTTCATGACTGTGGCAAAGCACAACATCACAAAGAATTGGGGGTGTGCGAGTCCTTGCGATTGTGCAACTGCCCATGCAAGGGGCATCGCAAGCGGAAAGGTGACGGCATAGGTTCCCCAGCTTGTACCCGTCGAAAACGAGATGATCATGGTGATGATTTGAAGCATCACAGGCAGGGCCCAAAAAGGAACGGTCTTGCCGAGCAATTCGACGAGAAAGATGCCGCCGCCGGCTTCGCTGCTGATGCCACCGATGGTGATCGCCAAGACCAAGATGACGGAACCCATCACAACGCCCTTGAGTCCGTCGCCAAAGCCCTCAATCAAGCAACGCAAAGACATCCCGCGAAGCATCGTGGTGACAAAAGCGATCAAGACAGCGGCCCCAAAAGCCCAACGGATCTGAGGAGTTCCCATCCAAAAAAAGGTTCCGATCGCGATACCGATCAAGACGCCGAAGGGAAGAAAGAATTCGACGACGTGGGGAGTATAGCCCGGGGGGACGTGACTGGCGTGGAGTTCTTTGGCGGAGAGAGGTTGGGCTCCGGGTGCATCCAGTTGCCCCGTTTCTCGGGCGCGTCGGATGGCTGCGTGCATCTGCTTTCCCAAAAACGGAGCCCGATCAAAGCACAGCAAAAATGTCCCAAGGACGGCCAAGATCGCATAAAAAGAAAGGGGAATACACAAAAAGAAAAATTGGACACGCAAGGTTTCAGTCGAAAGCCAAGCGATACCGGGTACAAAGAGGAAGGCTTGAACATAGCCCGGCCATGCGTTAAAGGCCAACAGACAGGCGATTGGAGAGGCGGTCGAGTCCACGATGTAGGACAATTCTTCGTGGCTGATCTTGTGGGCGTCGGCGATGGGTTTGACGGTGGTTCCAACCAAAACAGTGCTGATCGTACCGCCTTGAAAGAATAGCACACCCAATCCCCAAGCGACCAACCGTGCGCTGCGCGGGCCACGCACAAACCTTCGCGCCATAAAGTCCGCAAAGGCTTGGGCTGCGCCCGTTCGAGACCAGATCCCCAACAGCCCGCCAAGCAACCACAAGTACAACAACAACACCCCTGCGGTGTTTTTGGTCATCATCGTGGGCATCAAGACGGCCTCGGTGATATCGTAGCGACCGAGCAAAAACGCACCCGTAAGCACCCCCCCAAAGAGGGAGGTCAAGGGTTCACGGGTGATCCAGCACAACAGGATCGCGACAAATGCGGGCAGCAGAGACCACCAACCCCAGTGGCGACGGGCTTTTTGGAGGAGATAGCTTGATTTGAGAGAGCCTTTTTCGAGGGTGTCTTTTTTGACAAAGGCTTGGCGCAGAGCAGGTTGAGTGCCTGCTTTGTTGTGAGCGAGCAGCTTTTGGGGATGAAGCGGCGAAGCGTCATAAGAGTAGATCTTTTCGATGGCAACGGGCTTTCCTTCGGCGGTGTAAAAGATCTTCCCCTGTTTTTTTTGAACGTCCAAAGTGATTTGTTCAACGGTCCATGTTGCGGGGATGTAGGTTCCGACAAAGTAGCCTGCGGACAAAGCCAAGACCAGCAGCCAGCTCGTGGGCGTCAGAAACAGCCGTTGCCAGAGGTTTTTCTTGTTCGGACCGTGTTGAGAAGGAGAGAGTTGTGGGCTGGCTGCGTCATCAACACTCGGATGGAAGGGCGGTTGTGGCGAAGAGGCAGGCTTTTTGGCTGGAGGCGGGGATGTTTTTTGTGACTTTTTGGGGGAAGGGCTGGCTTTTTTCTTGGGGTTTGGCTTTTTTGCCATCTTGCGCTCTCCTTTGTGATCGCTCAACCGTTGATCTTTGGGCGGCGGTACGCGATCGTGTCGGTGGTGTCGAGAACATGAAAAGGATGGCGCAGCTTAACAGACGAAGTAGGGCTTGCCTAGCGTAAAAAGAGTTGGAAGGCAAAACGGAGAATATGGGGAAAGAAGAAAAGGCAGGGGCGGATAGGGCAGGGGAGGGGATTAGAGACTTTTGGCGTAGAATTCGATGACGTACTGGATCTCGACGGGGAAAGGCACGCTCTCTGCGTCGGGGAGTGTCATGACCGTGGCAGTCATTTCGGCTTCATCGAAAGACATCCAGTTGGGGCGGATTAGGGAGGGGCTTTTGACGGCTTCCAAGACGAAGGCCTTTTTGGCGGTTTTTTCGCGGGGACGGATAAGGTCGCCTTGGTTGACGGTGTAAGAGGGGATATCCACACGGCGTCCGTTGACGGTGATGTGCCCGTGGTTGATCAATTGGCGTGCAGCGGGGATGGTGGCTGCGAAGCCAGCGCGGAAGACGACGTTGTCAAGACGGCGCTCAAGGAGTTCGAGCAGCTTGATACCTGTGTCGAGCTTGCTGCTTTTGGCTGCGGACATGGTGTTACGCAGTTGACGTTCGGTGAGTCCGTAGTTGACGCGAAGTTTTTGTTTTTCGAGGAGACGGCGGCCATATTCGGTGAGCTTACGACGTCCGACTTTGCCGTGTTGACCGGGGGGATAGGGACGTTTGTCCATGGATTTACGGGAAAGGCCGGGCAGGTTGATGCCCAAGCTGCGCATCTTTTTCACACGGGGGCCGGTATAACGGGCCATGAGGGAACCTCCAAAGAATCGTTTTGCGCGATGTTGCGCAAGAAAGTCAAAAGGATAGTTTGTGTTGCAAGGTGAAGCAGCAAGGCTTGACGGATGATCTCGCGATCGAGGTGGGTCGATTCTCCAGCCGCAGAGAAGAAACCCGCGCGAAACATGAAAGGGCCTTGTGACGAGGAGAACGCCACAGGTCTAAGATGTGGAGTCTGATCTCGATTTGGTGTGCGTCGTGTGCGTTGTGCAAAGGGATGTTTGTGTGGATGGCAAGAATCGTGTGATCCAAACGACGCATTTTTAGGGGGACAGAGATACAACGCAGAGGTTCCTGTTGTCAAGCGATTTTTCAGCAGGTCTTGAAACAAAAGCAGGGCGATGGCTTGATTTTCGGGTGGGCATCTGTTAATCCTGCAATGCGCATCCACAAAGGGGCGATATCTCGGGGCCAGAGAAGGGCTTGAGAAGGCATAGCTGCCTAGGTGGTTTTGGAGCGCTGACAGGAAACATTTTTGCTGTTTGAGGGGTGTGCGCTGCGCAGGAGCGGGCGTACGCGTCGGCACAAGCAGTCTTTCGTTACATTTGAGGAGAGAGCGATGGCTGAGAATTTTTCTTCGCTTGTGGATATGCAAGTGAAAGCCCGCCAACGGTACGCAAAGAACTTGTTGTTTGGGACCAAGAAAAACGGCGCGTATCAGTGGATGACCCACGAAGAATTTGGTCAAGAGGTGGACAAGTTTCGTGCAGCGTTGGCCTTGCTTGGGGTGAAGCGCGGTGACAAGGTGGCGGTGATCGCGGATAACCGTGTGGAATGGGCGGTGGCGGCGTATGCAACGTACGGTTTGGCTGCACACTATGTACCGATGTACGAATCGCAACTGCCGAAAGATTGGAAATACATCGTCGAAGATTCTGGGGCCAAGGTGCTGCTCGTGGCGAAAGAAGCCATCTACGAAAAGACCAAGTCTTTTCCCCAAGAGATCAACGGGCTTGAGCACATCATCAGCTTTGAAGCTCCCGAAAGTGCGGCGTATTCGTACGCTGGACACTTGAAAAAAGGCGCAGCTTCTCCTGTCCCACCGACCTATCCCACCGAAGAAGAAACGGCGGGATTGATCTATACATCGGGAACCACGGGCAAGCCCAAAGGCGTGATCCTCTCGCACGGCAACATCATCTCCAACGTCAACGCGGTTCATGGTTTCTTTCCGATGGATCAAAACGACCGCAGCTTGAGCTTTTTGCCTTGGGCGCACTCGTTTGGTCAAACGGTGGAGTTGCACGTCCTTCTCAGTTGTGGCGCATCGATGGGCATCGCCGAGAGCGTGTCCACGTTGATGGACAACTTTGGTGAGGTCAAACCGACCTTGCTGTTTGCGGTTCCACGTATCTTTAACCGCATCTACGATGGCCTCAACAAGAAGATGGCGGCAGGTTCGGCTGTTGCGCGTTTTCTGTTCAACAAAGGTTTGAAGGTTGCGCAAAAGCGCCGTGAATTGGCCGAGAAGGGCAAGAAAAGCGCATTCCTTGACGCGCAATACAAATTCTTTGATAAGCTGGTGTTTTCCAAGGTCAAAGCGCGTTTTGGGGGCCGCCTCAAGTACGCTTTCTCGGGGGGCGCAGCACTTTCTCGTGAAGTGGCGATGTTCATCGACGACGTGGGGATCTTGGTGTTTGAAGGCTACGGTTTGACGGAGACTTCTCCGATCGCCTCGGCCAATTCGCCACACGCCCGAAAGATCGGCACGATCGGAAAGCCGATCCCGGGTGTGCAAATCTACATCTGCAACGATGAAGGCAAAAAGCTACCCCAAGGCCAAGAAGGGGAGATCGTGGTGGTCGGACCGAACATTATGCAAGGCTACCACAACCACCCCGAAGATACGGCCAAAGTGATCTTCGATATGGACGGCAAACGCGCTTTCCGCACAGGCGACATGGGTTCGATCGATCCCGAGGGCTTTATCAAGATCACAGGCCGCGTCAAAGAACAGTACAAGCTCGAAAACGGCAAGTATGTGGTGCCTTCGCCGCTCGAAGAACTGCTCAAACTCAGCGGTTATATCGACCAAGTCTTCTTGTACGGCTTCAACAAGCTCTACAACGTCGTGTTGGTGTACCCTGACGAAGCAGCCATCAAATCGTGGGCCAAGCAAAACGGTGTCTCGGGCGAGACCTTGGCTGAGATCAACAAAGATCCCCGTACACACGCTTTGATCGGCGAAGAGTTGAAAAAACACAGCGCCGAATTTAAAGGCTACGAACGACCCAAAAAATGGGCTTTGCTTGACGAAGGCTTTACGATCGAAAACGATATGATGACTCCCAAGATGAGCATCAAGCGCAACAACGTGATGAAGCGCTACCAAGATCTGCTCGACTCTCTCTATCAAGGCGATGTACCCGGCGGCGGCGGCGATTGATACGAGATCCGAGAGAAGTGTACGCGGCACATCGGTGCGATCTGCTGCCCTGTCTTCGGGCATCTACGGGCGGCTGCTCCGAGACCTTCGCTCACGCGGCCTCAGGATGTCGTATGATCCCCGATGTTCCTGCTTCATGACGGCCTCTTGTCTCCGAGGCGAACCATCCCTCCTCTTCATGGCGGCTTTTTCCTTCCGCCCGCCAACTTCCGTTCGCCCACTCAAAACGCCACAAAAACGGCCCAACCTACGATATCCGAGGGACGTGTACACAAAAGAGAGCCCTGTGGTTGGGCAGCCACGGGGGGCTGCCCCTACTTTTTTACTTACTTCACGGACGGATTTCGTATCGATTCTTTTCTCTAGAAGTGATGCGATTCTCAAAAAAAACCGCGTTCGCGGCACTTCAAGCGACAGCGTCGTTGGTTTGAAAAACCTCTGTTCTGTTCGCCTATACGGGGTCAAGGGGCGATAGTCCCTTGCGGGGTGTGGGGTAGCACCCCACAAAACAAACCCGACGTGGAACATCGCAAAACAAACCCGACGTGGAACCTCACAAAACAAACCCAACCGCGTCAATTCGATCGTACAAGGAGCGTGATGATATGGAAAAAAAGCAACAAGCCCAAGGAGAACGCTGGCGTTTGTTGACCATCGGACCAAGCCACTACTGCGAAAAAGCGCGGTGGGCTTTGGAGCGCGGCGGTCTGTCATTTCAAGAAGAGGCGCATCTTCCGCCGTTTCACGCGATCGTCAATCGCAGATTTGGCGCAGGGCGCACGCGGCCTGTGTTGGTGACGCCCCACGCAGTCGTCGATGATTCGGCGGCGATCCTCTTGTTTTTGGACCCCTATGTCGAACCTGCGCTGCGCTTGTATCCCGAAGCTCCCGAACAGCGGGAAGAAGTGATCGCGTTGGCCTCGGACTTTGACAAGCGTTTGGGGCCTGCGGTGCGCCGTTGGTTGTACTTCCATTTGCTGCCTGACGGGCAGATGGTGGGGCGGTTGTTTGGCATCTCGCAGGATCGGTGGTCGCAGTTGCGGTGGAGCTTGTTTTTCCCGATGATGCGGGCTGTGATGCGCAAGGCCATGAATATCCGCCGCGACAAGGCCGAAAAAGATCGCGAGCGTGTTTTTGCGATCTTTGACGATGTTGCACAAAAACTTTCGGATGGACGGCGTTATTTGGTGGGTGATCGTTTGAGCGCGGCGGATCTGACCTTTGCTTCGTTGGTCGCTCCTGCTGTGTTGGCCCCGAACTACGGGACGTTCCTTCCTTCTGTAGAAGAAGTCCCTGCATATCTTCGCCCTGATCTGGCGGCGCTTCAAGAACATCCAGCGGGTCAGTTTGTTTTGCGCTTGTATCGAGACGAGCGCGTCCCTTCAAAAAGTCCTCTACACCAAGGAGAATAGGCATGTTGCAGATGGTTGAACCCGGAAAGACGCGCATCGGTTGGATCGGTACGGGTGTGATGGGGCGCTGGATGTGTCAGCATCTTTTGGATGCGGGTTATTCGATGACGATCCACAGCCGAACCAAGGCCAAAGCCGAACCCTTGCTCGCCGCAGGAGCGATCTGGGCCGATACACCGGCACAAGTCGCAGCGCAAAGTCAGGTCGCTTTTTCGATCGTCGGATTCCCCGAAGATGTGCGGCAAGTTTTCTTTGGGCCCGAAGGGATGCTTGCGGGGGCGGAAGTTGGGACGATCTTGGTGGATATGACAACCACCGCTCCATCATTGGCCGAAGAGATCGCCGAAGTCGCTCAGAAAAAAGGCGTCTTTTCGATCGACGCACCTGTTTCGGGCGGCGATGTGGGAGCGCGTGAAGCGCGTTTGGCGATCATGGTCGGTGGAGATAAGAACGCTGTCGATGCGGTGGTTCCGCTATTTTCGTTGATGGGCAAGTCGATCATGTACCAAGGCCCCGCAGGATGCGGCCAACACACCAAGATGTGCAACCAGATCACCATCGCAGGTACGATGATTGGTGTGTGCGAAGCGCTTTTGTACGGCGCACGCGCCGGCCTCCAGCTCGAAGTGATGCTGGCCTCGATCTCCAAAGGGGCCGCAGGTTGTTGGACCCTCGAAAACCTCGCCCCTCGGATCTTGCGCCGCAACTTCGACCCCGGATTTTTTGTCGAGCATTTTCTCAAAGATATGCAGCTTGCGTTGGACGAAGCACGCCGTATGCGGTTGCCCTTGCCCGGGCTGGCCTTGGTTCATCAACTCTACACCGCCGTCCAAGCCCAAGGACACGGTCGTTGCGGCACCCACGCTTTGATCCTTGCTCTTGAACACATGGCTGGCCGCCCTTCCTCTCCTACTTCTTGATCATGCCGAAGCGCTGCTTGCTTTGGATGGTTTTGGTGGGGTGCCACCCCACGCCCCGCAAGGGAACTTTGTCCCCTTGACCCCGTATCGACGAAGCGAGCGCCGTGTTTCAAGCCAATGACTCTGTCGCTTGGAGGGCCGCGAACACGGAGTTTTTGTCCTCTGCGTCACTCTTTTCAACAATTGATATCGATGAGGAGCCCGATGGCTGAACCTTACCGCTCTTATACTTCTTCGGATGGGTGGACGATCCTTGTGGGCAAAAATGCCCGAGACAACGATCTGCTCACCTTCAAGATCGCAAAATCTTACGATTTTTGGCTGCATGTTGCACCCACTTCGGGATCGCACGTGATCGTCCAAAATCCCGATCAATGTAGCCGGTTGCCCAAAACCACCCTCAAAGAAGCCGCTGCTCTCGCCGTTTTCTTTAGTCGCA
>CAUJFU010000218.1 GCA_963169055.1 Myxococcota bacterium | reverse complement strand
TCGCATCACGCCCTCCCCACGCTACATCGCCAAGGTGCAGCGGCTTGTGGTGGCCCGAGCCTCGAAACCGCCGACGGTGGCTCGTGAGCCCAAAAACACGGCAAGTATGCCTGACGAATCGAAGAACATGGAAATGATGCCCGATGTGTCGGATGTTTGGTTGCATCAAAAGCCTCTTCGGATCGTTGCCCGTCCCTCACAGCCGAAGCAACGCGGTGTCGAAACTCACTCACAGAAAAGCGGCCAAAATCTCCGTCAACAGGGCATTGAAGCACGCCGTCAACAGGGCATCGTGGCACGCCGTCAACAGGGCATCTACGAACTCGAATCTGTGCGTGTCGTGGTGGCCGTCCCCGAACAAGTCGGGCAGTTCACACACGCAAATACCCGCCATCATCGGCGATTGCAAAAAGGTGCAACGCTGTTTTTCTCCGATGTGGTGGTGCGTGTCGTGTCTTTGGACGCAAGGTACAGAAGCGGAGAAGACGCGAGGCACAAAAACGCAAGGCATGAGATCGCAGAAATGGAGGTGCGTATAGAAGACGATCCGAACACCTTTTTGCCGATCGGGTGGGGAGGTGCGGATGCTGTAGAGGTCAAGAAGAACCGAACGGCAGAGCGCCAAGAAAAGGCCCGAGCAGCGCTTCCTTGGGTGCCCAAAGTGATTCCCCGCGATATCGCGGAAGAAACAAAACAGCCTGTTTTGATCTTATAATGTTGCTTTTTCTGATCGGATCAGGTGGCATTTGGACTAGTTTGATGGGGCTTTGCCCCAGACCCCACAAGGGAGCTTTGCCCCCTTGACCCCATATCGGCGAAGAGAGCAAAGGTTTTTCAAGTCGGCGGCTCTGTCGCTTGAAACGGCACGAACACGGGGTTTTTTGTTTATCACGTCGCTCCTGTTTCAAACTGATCATGCTGCGACTGGAAGAATTGCGGGTATGGGTTTTTTGCAAAGAACGTTTATTGTTAGAGACTTTTATACTTAATAAGGGAGACTATCTATGAATCGATCAAAGAAGAGTGTACTTGGTTTTCTGTTTGGCTTGTGTCTGGTGTGTGTGTTGTGGACGGAAGCCTCGGTGATGGCGAGCCCACCGACTCCTCCGCCCAACCCACCGAGTCCAAGGCGTGTCGTGGAGCCTGATCAACGGGAAACGATGATCCTTTCGCTGCGTTCGGCGGATGGTTATCGCGTGGTGGATTTGTTGCGCCTGTTTGTGCCGCGTGAATATCGAGATACGGAGATCCGCTACAATCACACCCTGAACAAGATCTTGGTGCGCGCTCATCCCGATCTTTTGCAAAGGCTTCGGGCTGCAAGCAAGCAATTGGACGCTCCCTTGTCGCAATTTGGCGTACGCTTGTTCTTTGTGAAAACGTTGTCGAAAGGCGAAGTGGTCGAAGAACACGTTCCAACGGGTATGTTGACCTCTCTTTCTCAGACGTTTCCAACCGTTTCGGGCTTTTCGCTCGTCGAACAACTTTACTTGCACGCAAGCAACCACGAAGAAGCCAAGGCCAAGATCACCAACCTAACGAATATCTCCGATCCTTTTGTGTCCATTCGCCTACATCAGACGCCTCATCCGCAAGCAGCCGTCCTTGTGGAGTTTCAGATCAGCCAAAACGAGATGTTTTCTTCTGTTGGACCAAAGGGCGCGGACACCAAATTTGTTTCGTCGGTTCACTTGCGCACTCGGTTGTTTGTAAAGCCCGGTCGTTTCGTTGTGATCGGTCACGCCCCACTTCAACGGATTGGGAAGGCTCGCGAAAAAGTCTTGGTAGTGATGCACCTCCGACGCCTGCCTGATGTGCTCGACACAGAGAACGATGACGCCCCCAAAGCCATCGCCTCGGGGAGTCCACAACAGATCGCGCAAGATCCCCCGTCCAACCGAGCCAACGGGGCCCAACCACCCACGGCCCCAACGAGCCAACCTGTCGCGCCGCTCTCTCCAAAAACGACCGCCATCGCTTCGCATTGGGGCCGCCACAGCATCGTGCAAGTGATCCGCAAGAATGTTGCTCACTTTAAGCGTTGTTATGAACAAGCCTTGAAGTCTCGTCCCGGCTTAAAAGGCCGTGTGGTGATGTCGTTTGCTATCCAATCCGCAGGGGATGTCGCCGAAGCCCGCGTCAAAAGCACCACCCTTCAAGCCCCCGACGTCGAAGCTTGCCTTCTTCGTCACTTCCAAGCCCTTCGTTTCCCTGCTCCCCCGCAAGGCAAGGCCGTTCGTGTCACCTACCCGCTCAACTTCGCCCACAAATGATCTCGGGTGAGGCTTGCTTGGGAGGGAGATGGGTCTGTTTGTGCTGAGAACAAGGCTGCGCACTTGGGTCACTGGGGTTCCGTATGAAGTGCCGTTCACTTGGATTGAGTAGAACTTCAGGATGGTTTGAAGCAGCGTTCAAAAGTTAGATCATTGAAATACCTGCTTTCTTTGATGTTTCTAGCTTTTGTGGTGTTTGTATTGCACGAAGGATATCGCTATCGACGAGAGAAACAGAAATGTCGTGTATGCCCCATAGGGCGATCAGGAGGGAGAGAGCGATGTCTGAGCGTACCATTACCCATCAAGAAATGGAAACCAACTATTCAGGTTTTTGCTTGCGTTTACCAGAAAACGAAGAACTCCAAGCAGCGAAAGAAGAGACAGGGAAGGCAGTTGTTTCGAGCGCAAAAGCGGATTTTCAACGATGGAACGAGATGCGCGAACAATTTTGTGAAGTCGAGCTACCTTTTCCCTGAGAGATTTTTGAGGGCTTGAGAAAAAGCAGTTAAGAAATCTTAGGATATTTCTTCGAGAACGGCGGAGATGGTGTCAAAAGAAAAGCCTTGCCGGCGGAGATAGTCGGTGAGCTTGCGCTTGCGTTTTCGGGGATCGGCTTCGCTTTTTTCGAGGCGTTGCCAGCGTTTGAGTGCGAGGGGGCGGATATCTTCGAGGGCATCGCGTTCGGTGGTTTCGGGTTCATCGAATACCTCAGGCGATTCATCGAAGGTCTCGATGGCATCGGTTTCAAAGAACGTTTGTTCTTCGATGTCGGATGTGGAGGACGCGGCGTCATCGTCTTGTTGTTGGAGAGTATGGAAGACTTTTTGAGCGAGGTCGAAACCGACACCTTGGCGCAGCAGGAAGTCGAGTAATTTTTGTCGGCGTTTTTGAGGGTGGGGTTCTTTGCGTAGGCGTTCCCAGCGTTTTTGAGCGTGGGGGAGGATGGCTTCGGGGAGATCGTTTTGTTCGTGGAGGTGGGAGATGGCTTCGCGGATATGGGGTTCGGCGACGCCTCGTTTTTTGAGTTCCATTTGGATGCGTCGTGGGCCTTGTCCGCGTCCTTCGAGACGGCTTTGGGCGAAAGATCGGGCGAAGCCTTGGTCGTTGAGGTAGCCGAGTTCACGGAAGCGGGCGATGACTTGTTCGATGACATCGGGTGTGATCTCACGCTCTCGGAGTTTTTGAATGACCTCTTGTTCGGTGCGGGACTGATAGGAAAGAAAGTTGAGCGCGATCTCTTTGGCACGTACAAGTTGGGCTTCGACAAGCAGCGCCCGCTGTTTTTCTTCGTCGATGCGGCAGCCTTTGCAAAGCATGTGTTGAACCACCAACGCTTGTGGAAGGCCAAAGGCAAATACCCCATCGAGATAGATCGAAAGGCGATCGGGGTTTTTCTTTTGGGCTTCGATCGCGGTGATGATCCGATCTGGAGTCTGGGCGGAGGATGGAGTGTTGGTGGTGTCGGAAGATGCGGAGTGTGTGTCGTCTGTTTCGATCGGTGCGGTGGATTCGGTGCTTGGTTCGTGCGTATCGTTTTTATCGGTGTATCGGGGAGTTTGGGCGTGAAGTTTTTTTCGCAAGATCGCCATCTTTGGGCCTCGGTCGGTGTGGATAGGGGTGACGCGGTTGTGTTTTGTGGGGCGCTGCCCAAGCCAAAGTGCTTTGATGGGAAGGTATCTTCGTTCTGTGTCGAGTGCTGTCAAGCGCACAACGAACCAGAAGGACAATTTAGGTAGGGGAGTGTGAGTGTTGGAGGGGGAAGAGGCGATGGGAGCAAGAAGATTGGAGATGTTGGAGAGAGCGGATTTGTGGGGGGATTAGCTTTTGATGAAGACCAAGGTTTGCTTGCGCTTTCCGCCTTGGCGGGAGCAGGAGAGTTTGTTGCCGCTGAGATCGCAGCTCACAGTGCTTTCTTTTTTGGTTTTGTCTTTGGCGCTTTCGCGGGTGGTGGTGATCACGACTTTACCGCCGTCCATCTTCCAAGTTCCCATCTCGGCTTTTTTGCGGATCTCGCCTTTTTTGAAGGGATTGGGCATTTCGGTGTTCATCGTGGCTTTTCCGCCCGCTTCGAGAGAAAGGCTGATGTTCATCATATCGATCATGGCGAGGCCGAACTTGAGGATGCCTTGTTTTTTGGGGTCCGTCTTGGCGATCTCGGCTTGGGCAGCGGCTTTCATCGCGGCTTTGTCGAGTGCGTAAGTGCCTTCGACAGCGCCTTTTTTGCATGCAAGAAGGGAGAAGGAGAGAGCAACGGTCGCGATCAACAGGAGCATTTTTTTCATCGGAGTTCGATCCTTTACAATGAAACAAGTTGGATGCGTTTTAGGGCGAGGTTCACCGTGAACCGCTAGGACACGCACCCGTGAACAAGCGCGGGACAGAATGCGCAGGGGCGTTGTCATATCACGACACACAAAAATGTACACGCGATTTTTTGAAAATTGCAGGAAGAGGTGGATCTCGTCGCAGGTTGGGCGCGAGGTCTTTGTGTGTAAGCGTAGCACTTCCTTCTCAGATAGAAGCGACGCAGTCGCCAAAAAACCCCGTGTTCGCGACACTTCAAGCGACAGAACTGTTGTTTTGAAAAACGTTGCTTTCTTCGCCAACACGGGGTCAAGGGGACGCAGTTCTATGGCGGGGTGTGGGGTGGAACTCCACACAAACCATCTCATCGCGTCGTTCCGTCCTATCGGGGTGAGTGTAGCCCCTTGACCTGCTTCGGTGTTTTTTCGATGGTTGTGTGGTGTGGACTCGATGAAAAAGCTGCGATGCTTCGGGAGGTGTAGATGAAGCGTATGATGGTGAAGAAGCGCCTGTTGGATGGGCGGGACTGCGAAAAATGTTTGCACGCAGAGGAACTCTTGCGCCAGCGCGGAGCGTGGGAGCAGATCGATCAGGTGATCATCGCAGAGGAAGGCAACGAAACCTCCGAAGGGATGGTGTTGGCGGGGCGTTATGGTGTGGAAGTCGCCCCTTTTTTTGTTGTGCAATCCGACGATGGAAGCGAGCAGATCTATCGAAGCGTGCTCCAATTTTTGCGCGAACAATTTCCTGACACTCCTAGTGAGAGCATCCGAGAAAGTGTGGTGCTGTCTGCGGAGTCTCTCGCTGTTTTGGAGCAGGCTTACGCAAGTCGGCCTCCGTTGGAGATCATTACATGGGCGCTCCAAACCTTCGGACAGGAGTGCGCGATCGCTTTTAGTGGGGCCGAAGATGTCGTTTTGATCGAGATGGCGGTGCGGACGGGGTATCCGTTTTCGGTGTTTTGCCTCGATACAGGGCGTTTGCACCCTGAGACCTACCAGTTTCTCGAACGTGTGCGGAAGTATTATGGGATCGAGATATCGTTGATGGCTCCCGATACTTCGGCCTTGCAAGCGTTGGTGAAAAAAAAGGGACTGTTTAGCTTCTATACAGACGGACACAAGGAGTGTTGTGGCATCCGTAAGGTCGAGCCGTTGAAGCGTGCGTTGCATTCGTATCGGGCATGGATCACAGGGCAGCGCAGAGATCAAAGTCCGAGTACACGGGGAGAGGTGTTGGTGATCCACCCAGACGAAGCGTTTGTCGGAAAAGAAGGTCTGTTGGTCAAGATCAATCCCTTGGCAGGATGGACGTCGGCAAAAGTTTGGGGCTACATCCGCGCCCAAGAACTACCCTACAATCCCTTGCATGATCGGGGCTTTGTGTCGATCGGATGTGAGCCTTGCACACGGCCACCACGCCCGGGAGAACACGAACGCGCAGGGCGTTGGTGGTGGGAAGAAGAAACCAAGCGCGAGTGCGGTCTGCATATCGCGGAAACTCCCACCACAACGGCATCATAGCACTCGAACTATCACGGTATGGCACTTCGATCGAAGAGATGTGCGGCTGGGTTTGTTCGTTTTGGGGCGCTGCCCCACGCCCCGCAAGGGAGCGCGGCTCCCTTGACCCCGTATTTGGCGGAGTGTGCCTTGGTTTTTCAAACCAACAGCATCGCCGCTTGAGGCTGCGCGAACACGGCTTTTTTTGGTGATGTTGGTTCGATCTGGAGCTTGAAACCTCTAGGAGATTGTAGTCGGTTGTGTTATAGGGCGGCAGAGTTTGACGGTGAGCAGTTTGTGATGGCGCGCTGATCTGACGTAAGGGCTGTTTTTGGCGGCGTACGGAGCGCGGGATGTGTAGGAGAGAAAGATGAGCTTTCAAGGTGTAGACTTTTTGCAGATCGATCGGATGTTGAGCGAAGAAGAGCGGATGATCCGTGATGAGACACGAACCTTTGTGGAACGTGAGATCTTGCCGACGATTGAAGGGCATTTTGAAGCGCACACCTTCCCCGATGCGTTGTCAAAGGTGCTGGGGGAACAAGGTTATCTGGGGTCGTTTTTGCCCGAAGAGTACGGAGGATCGGGGGCTTCGTATGTGGCGTATGGTTTGGTTTGCCAAGAATTGGAGCGTGGAGATTCGGGGGTGCGCAGCTTTTGCTCGGTGCAATCGAGTCTTGTGATGTTGCCGATCTGGAAGTTTGGCTCCGAAGAACAACGGCGACGCTGGTTGCCAGATATGGCGAAGGGACGGGCGATTGGGTGCTTTGGTTTGACAGAGCCGGACTTTGGTTCCAATCCAAACGGGATGTTGACTCGTGCGCGGCGCGATGGCGATCACTACGTCCTCAACGGAACCAAGCGTTGGATCACCAATGCAGATATCGCCGATGTCTCGTTGGTTTGGGCCAAAGATGATCAAGGCCAGATCGGTGGATTTCTGATCGATCGAGGAACCGCAGGATTGGAACAGGTCGAGATCAAGCGCAAGTACTCGTTGCGTGCGTCGCACACGGGCGAGTTGATCATGGAAGATTGCCGTATCCCTGTCGCAAACCGCCTTCCCAACGCAGTCGGATTGAAAGCGGCGTTGCAATGCTTGGATTCAGCGCGCTATGGCATCAGTTGGGGAGCACTTGGGGCGGCGATGGCGTGTTATGAAACGGCCCTTTCGTATGCGAAAGAGCGTGTGCAGTTCTCTCGGCCTATCGCGGGTTATCAGATGGTGCAAGAGAAGTTGGTGTGGATGTTGACGGAGATCAGCAAAGGCCAGCTCTTGTCGTTGCACATCGGTCGGTTGCGCGATATGGCCGCAAGCCACCACACGCACGTTTCGATGGCCAAAATGAACAACGTGCGGATCGCCATCGAGATCGCACGCACAGCCCGCGAACTCTTGGGGGCAAGCGGGATCACCGCCGAGTACCCGATTATGCGGCACATGATGAACCTCGAAAGTGTCCTTACCTACGAAGGGACCGAAAATATCCACAAGCTGATCTTGGGCAAAGAGATCACGGGTCTTGCAGCTTTTGACAATTGACAGGACTTTCGCGGTTGGGCCGGTGATGTGGGGCTCCACCCCACGCCCACGATAGGGCAAAGCCCTCTTGGCCCGTGTTTGGCGAACAGATCACAGGTCTTTCAACACAATGGTACGATATCCGAGAGATGTGTGATCGAAACGTCAGCACGATGTGCTGTAGGCGCCCTGTCGTTGGGCAGCCACGGGGGGCTGCCCCTACATGTTGCGATCACACTACAGGCGGATTTCGTATGACTCTGTCGCTTGGAGTGGCGCGAACACGGCTTTTTTGGGGGCAACTGCGTAAGCCCTATCAAAGCTGCTTGATCAGCACTTCCGCCTGATGTGTCCGCCCTAAAGCAGTCGTCTCAAAGCTCTCTCCTGTCGGGTGATATCCGCATTTGCGCCAGAATCTGCGAGCTCGTTCGTTCACCCACTCCACGCCGACGGTGACTTCGCTCGTTGCACCGCTTTCTTGTGCCCAACCTTCGACCAGCCCCACCGCCTCTGTTCCGAGCCCCCCAGACTGATGCTTTTCTGACAACAACAGCAGTCCGAAAATCCCCTTGCCTGCGGTTGGATAGTTGACCACAATGTCGGCGACTCCGATCATCTCGCCACTTTCGCGCAAAAACAGCCCAAAGAAGTGCTTGTGTCCGTCATATCCGGGCGGCCCCTCTTGCATATCGGCCCAAATATACTCAGCGGGCGGTTCGTTGATGTCGGCAATTAAATGAAAAAATCGTCGGTTGTCCCGATAAATGGCCGTCACCGCATCGAGGTCATCTGTGTTGAGGAGGCGAAGGGCGAGTCGTTGGCTGCTCGCCAACCGCTGTTTGTTCGTGTTCATGTGCAAGATCTCCCGATAGGATCGAGGCTACGGATAATACGATATCCGAGAGGATGGGG
>CAUJFU010000217.1 GCA_963169055.1 Myxococcota bacterium | reverse complement strand
CGATGTTGTCCGAGGCTGCGCCGCTTGTGTCAAGACCTACGCGATTACGACCGTTTGAAGGGGTGCTTTTGGTTCACCGCTATGAATAGAGGGCGTCGCGGTGGGATGGTGTTTACGGGGCTTTTTTCCGCAATCAAGGGATGCGCAGCCGTGTCACGATCACTTGCTCGGCCTGAGGGAAGTGGGTGCTTTGGTTTCGGCCACCGACTTGCACGCGATACGTCCCGGGATACAGGGCGATAGAGAAGAGGGCGGCTTTTTGCGCGAAGAGCTGTTTGCAAGTGAGCATCACAAAGGTGTTGTACTTGAAGGCGTCTTCGACAAAACGCACAAGGATGGCTTCGTCTTCTGATTCAGGAGTGCAATGCGCTCCGATAATACGGGGTGTTTCGCCATTCAACAGCACACTTCCGCTGATATTGTAGGTTTTGGCTTCAAGTTTGAGATCGATTTTGTGTTGCTCGACTTTGAAGGCGGTAAGAACGACTTGTTCGGCTTGAGGAAAATGAGTGCTTTGGTTTCGGCCACCGACTTGCACACGATACGTCCCGGGATACAGGGCGATAGAGAAGAGGGCGGCTTTTTGCACGAAGAGCTGTTTACAAGTGAGCGTCGTAAAGGTGTTGTACTTGAAGGCGTCTTCGACAAAACGCACAAGGATGGCTTCGTCTTCTGATTCAGGAGTGCAGTGCGCTCCGATAACACGGGGCGTTTCGCCGTTTAAGAGAACACTTCCACCGATGTTGTAGGTTTTGGCTTCGAGTTTGAGATCGATTTTGTGTTGCTCGACTTTGAAGGCGGTAAGAACGACTTGTTCGGCTTGGGGAAAATGAGTGCTTTGGTTTCGGCCACCGACTTGCACACGATAAGTCCCGGGATATAGGGCGATAGAGAAGAGGGCGGCTTTTTGCACGAAGAGCTGTTTGCAAGTGAGCGTCGTAAAGGTGTTGTACTTGAAAGTGTCCTCGATAAAGCGCACAAGGATGGCTTCGTCGTCCGATTCGGGAGTGCAATGGGCTCCGATAACGCGGGGCGTTTCGTTGTTGAGCAGCACAGATCCGCTGATATTGTAGGTTTTGGCTTCAAGTGTGAGATCGTTTTTGTGCTGCTCGACTTTGAGGGCGGGAAGGATAACTTGTTCGGTTTGGGGAAAATAAGTGCTTTGGTTGCGACCGCCAACTTGCACACGATACGTCCCGGGATACAGGGCGATAGAGAAGAGGGCGGCTTTTTGCGCGAAGAGCTGTTTGCAAGTGATCGTCGCAAAGGTGTTGTACTTGAAAGTGTCTTCGATAAAACGCACAAGGATGGCTTCTTCGTCCGATTCAGGAGTGCAGTTCGCCCCGATAATACGGGGAGTTTCGCCATTCAATAGCACACTTCCACCGATATTGTAGGTTTTGGCTTCGAGCTTGAGGTTGTTGGGGTCGCCTTCGACGCAGACGCCTTGTTTGCAAGAGTAGCTTTGTGGGCATGATGGGGCGCAGATATCACAAGGCCCGCAGTTGAGAAGATTGCCGCAACCATCGTTGGCTTGTCCGCAAGAGATGCCTTGTGTTTGACAATCTTTGGGCGTACAAGTCCCCACCCCGCAGAGGTTGGGCGTGCCAGAACCTCCGCAGGTTTCGCCCTGTTTGCAATCGCCACAGGGGAGTGTACCACCGCAGCCATCGGAGATCTGGCCGCAATTCTTGCCTTCTTTGTTGCAAGTGGTGGGTTGACATGAGCCGTCGGGGAGACCGCCGTCGTTGAGGGTGTTTTGGCAGAGGCCCGCGATGCAGGATTGATCGCCGAGACAATCGCTGTTGTTGTTGCAAGCGTTTCGGCAAACGCCGCTTGTGCAGGTCTGATCGCCGAGACAGTCGTTGTTGCTTTGGCAGGGAGTTTGGCAAAAGCCTTGGTTGCAGATCTCATCGCCGAGGCAAGCGCTGTTGTCGGTGCATGCGCGTTTTTCGGGGCCGCAATGGGTGAAGAAGATGTTGAAGGCAAAAAGAAGGCAACAGGCGGTCAAAGAAAAAAAAGTTCGTTGTAAAAAAGGCTGCATGAGAAGATCCTTTTTGGTGGACGGGGGTGGTTGGGGCGACTGCTCATCCAACGTAGCAATCGTTGGTTGGTTTCAAAAAAAGCTTTCTGTCAAAACGTGTCAAGGGTGTGATCTTTTGTGAAACAAGCGGATCGTAGAATAGAAGGAGCGAAAGATGGGAAAGATTCGATTGTGTTCGGGATTATCGGGAAAAGAGAAGAAAGAAAAGTTGAGCTTAGAGGTACCACCATCATCGTGGTGGCCGTCATCGGAGGCGTGGGTGGAGAGTGTCGCTTCGACGATCGAAGCGGGCCCTGTTGGGGGATTGGAAGAAGTGTTTGCAGGCTTGGGTGTACCGGCGTTGGATCTGTTGGTGACGCCGATGAGTGCGCGGGTGGGGTTGTGGTCTGCGGGAGAGGGGCGAGGATTTTTCCATCACGAACTGCGCGGTGCGATCGCGATGCCCGAGGGGTTAGAGCCAGAGCGTGCGGTTTGGGAGGGTGAAACGGTGCCTGTGTGGGGTTCGGGTGTGCGGATGGAACCCAAGTACTTTTCTTTTTTTCAAGAGGCACCGCTTGCGCCGTATAACCCGAATTATCGGAGAAAATGGCGTGCGCATGAATTGTTGCATGGGTTGTTGCGATTTTTTTGGCATCCGCAGATGAATCGTTTTTCGCTGTACCTTTCGGCGCGAGTGAACGAGTTGTTGCCGGTGGTGCATTGGTACGGCTGGGACGAAGCCTTTCGTCCGCGTTGTGCGGAGCATCGGCATGGTGGGCCGTTGCGATCTTTTTGTGTGGCGTGCGAGGCAGAAGGGCGGGCGTATTGGCAACGTGAAGCGGCGTATGATCGGGCGGGAGCGCGTGAAGACGCGCTGCGCCATGCAGAAGCGGCACGCGAGCATTTCTTTTCAGAGTGGTCGGTTTGTCTCAAGGAGTTGGAGAGCGGTCGTCGGATCGTCTCGCCACGGGGATATCTGGATGCGTCAAGCGATGCGATGGGTTATGTTTACGGTCATTGGCCGCGTTTGACGGCGTGGAGCTTTGGTTCGTGGGCAGAATTGTTTTTGCTTGAGGGGGTGGATGTTTTTTCTACGGTGGCGGGGTTGATGGAGCATCACTTGGGTGTCGCATCGGGCCTATTGATGGGAGATATCGAGGTTGATGCAGGGCAGTGTCAACGGATGTTGCAACGGAGATTGTTGCAGGATCTGGGGTATCGGACGTTGCTTGCGTTGGAATGGATGGAGGAAGGTTCGATGCAGGCCAAACGAGCCGAGCGGATCTTGTGGCCTGTGTTGGAGTCGATGGGAGCGCGTTGTCGGGCGTTGCTGGATACGGATGCGGATCTGGCGTCGGGATATGGGGTGTTTTCGGCATGGGAAGAAGCGGTTCGGGCTGCCGTTCCTGCGCGGCTGGCGGGGATGGGGGAGCGTGCGATCAGCCTCGGTGCAACGGGGGTGATGTGGCCGCAGATGCAAGAGATCACGGGCAAGACACGAGAAGCATGGTTGGGGGGAGGGGCCGCGATCTTGCGCGAAGGGATACAAAGCGCGGCGTCGTGGTTCTTTTTGGATGGTTCGTTGACGCAGCGAGGGGCTGTGTTGTCCGAAGAGAGCCTTGCGGAGTTTGCGCATTCTTCGGCGTTTGTGGAACATGGGCGGTTGATGGTGCGGTGGTCTGCGTGGTTGGCGTCTCGTTCGGATATTTCGGCTCCTTGGCGTGAGATGGCGCGGTTTTTGGCGTGGTCTCAAGAAGAGCCGCGCAAAGACGAAGAGGCCGAAGATTTCGGAGCGCTGCCTGACGATGTGGAGGATCTGTTGGAGGCGGAGGGGGTTTTGCGGTGGCATCAGACCTTGCGTTATGCGCCGTGGCCGGGGTGGTTGGCGGAAGAGGTCTTGGACGAGCGGCCCGAAGCAGAGTCGCAAGAAGAGATGGACGCGCTGTTGTGGGAGCGTTTTCGTGCCGCGTCTGCGCAGGAAAACGCGGGATTTGCGCCTCGGACGTTGGCAGTGATCCATCACGCAGAGGCGATGAAGTTGTTGCCGTTGGATGCCGAGATGGAAGCTGTGTTGCAAGCGGTGGCTTCAGGAAAGGCTATCGAAGATTGGTGGGAAGATACGATGGCTTCGGCGTTATGGATCTTGTTGGAAGAATCGTTTGTGGTGTGGCTACCTGCACCGATGTGAGCGGGCTTGTGTTGCGATCCGAATGAGGGCTTGTTTCGTAGCGCGGGGGGCGCATCCTCGCAGCAAGGGCGCGGGAAAGGTGGGGCGTCCTTGACGTGGTGGGGAGGATCAGTGTTTCCTGTTGCAAACGGAAACAGGGGGTGCTGTTCATGGAAAAAAACAAACGCTCGACCCAACAGCCTGCAAAGCAAAAAACAATCCGCCCATCCAACGACGCCTATCCCATCACAAGGGCGTTTTTGCAAGAGGCTGAGGATCTCAACGAAGCGCATAGATGGCTTGGGGCTGGGCTGCGTTTGGCGTTATCTTTCGGAGAGGATTGGTTGCAGCCGATACAAGGCCGATTGGCTGTGTTGTTTCCGCAGCTTTCCGTTGCGCAATTGGAGACCATCTCAGAAGTCTGTCAAGAAGTAAAACAATTCTCTGAATCATGGCTGCAAAAAGAGGCAGGAAAGCATAGCGAAGAAGTCTATGCACAAGCATGGAGAGCTGCGATGATGACGTATTTTCCTTGGCTCAGTGAGCAAGAGTTGGGGCATCTTTTTTCTCAAGGCGTGTATTATGCTCGGAAATAGGCATTCCCCTCGGAAGGGGTATGTCCTGCGATCTGGAAGGAGGCTGCTTTGAATGACGATCTGATCTCTGCTGCTGCGCTCTCGCATCCGACGAACTCGACGTCAAAGCGCGGCAAACGCTGCGCGATTTGTGCAAAACCGCTGGAGGATGCAACCGCCCCATCCACCGATGAGAGCGCGCTACCTTGCGCGCCCGGGGGTTGTTTGAGCGAAACCTTGGAAGCGGAAAAGGGTGAGCAGCCGTTCCAACTGACGGGGCATTACAGCCTTTGCGTGTTTCCATTCACTTTCCACGAGGACGATGGCAACAGCTTTATGCGCCTGCGCAAATCGTCGCGTTGGAAGCGGCGCGTTTTTTCGGAAGAGGATCCCGAAGACGCGGATAGAACAGAATATTTCTTGCCTTATGTGAAGAAATTTCTTTTCCCTTCTCTGTATGAAGATCGCCATGGATTCAATCCGCACGAGGATTTTTCTGTTCCGACGTTGCAGCATTATCGGCTGGATCTGGATACGCTAGGCCCCACCGATGCGCAAGGCTGTTTGCCTTTTTGGTTGTCCGGGCAAGACGACCGCGACAAACGCAACTACCGTCACTCGATGCTGTTGGACGAAGTACAATTGCTTGTAAGCAGCCTACGGGTGGGCTTTTTGATCTTTCGATTGCGATGTTCTGGGGATCGTCCAACCTACACGGATCAGATGCACGCAACGTTATTTTTTCGGTTGCTTGCGCCGATCTATCGGGGATTTTCGATGCCGACGATGTCGGTGGCAGATCAATCTTTTCAGATCAACCAGCTTCTTGCGCATCTGCTTGCAGACTTTGATGCGTTGCGACCGATCGCGCCGCCCCATCGCTACGAGCAACGTTTGCAGCTTCCTGTGCGCCCAAGCTACGATGATCGGATGATGGTGTACACGTTTAGCTGCATCGATCATCGGACTTGCTTGGCCGATCGCGAACGCGCACGGAGACAGCTCGAACGGCATGCTTTCTCGCGGTTTGATGAGGATCTCAGTGGTCGGAGCGGAGCGGAAAATGAAGATGAGACGCAGCAATGGTTGACACGGCGTTGGCAAAGCATCTCCAAAGAGGGCAGTTCCCTTGTGGCGTTTGATACGGACGAGTTTAACCGTGTATTTCTCGGCCAATATCATGGCAGTTATTATTTCGATATCTTTTTGTTGGCTTCGCTCCAACGAACGGCGTTGTTGCTGTTGTTTGAGCGACTTTCGGATATCCGTTCGTTGACGGCGTTGAGTTGGGAGAGCCAAAAGATCTTGCGGCGTTTGCGCAAAGCCGTGTTGCTGTTTAAGAACCAGAGTTGGTTCAGCCAGATCACGCACCGCGAACGCGGCTTGGTGCTGTGGCGTCGGTGGCAAGGCGTCTTTGAGGTCGAAAAGCTGATGCGTGAAGTCAACGATCAATCCTCCGAACTCAACACATACCTCCAAGATCGTTCGCGGCAACAGATCGAATGGAGTATGCGGCTCGGTGGATTTTTGGCGACTTCACTTCCTGCGATCTTTGGCTTGCGGGTAATCTTGGGCAATGCGCCTTGGGTGGACTCGCTGCGTTGGTTGCTGGCGTTGATTGTCTTGCTTGGAACGGCGGTGTTTGGGTGGTTTGTGTTGTTTCGAGAAGAAGAATAGAGCGCTTATGCCCGACACAACAAGCCGTCGATCGAGTGCTTATTCTGCCCGACACAACAAGCCTTTGAGGTAAGTTCCTTCGGGGAAGGACAACAGCGTCGGGTGATCGGCGTCTTGTTCGAGTCGCCGCAAGATCTGAGCGGTGCGTCCGGCATCTAGCGCAGCATCGGCCACGATCTTTTGAAACAAAGGTGTCGTCATCTGTCCAGAACAAGAGAACGTCAACAGCAAACCTCCCGGGCGCAAAATCTTGAATGCTTGAAGATTGATATCTTTGTAGCCTCGGCAGGCCCGATCAATTTGGGCCTTGGACTCCGCAAACTTCGGTGGGTCGAGGATGATCACATCAAACATCCGCTGCTCTTTCTGAAACTTCCGAAGCTCCGCAAAGACATCGCCTTCGATCAGTGTGCTGCGTTGTGCGTCAAAACCGTTTAATTCGATGTGTTGACGGGCGACCTCAAGGGCTTTTGCAGAGGCTTCGATCTGCGTGACATGGGCGGCCCCTCCCTTGAGCGCGGACAAACCAAATCCCCCCGTATAAGCAAAGCAATTCAGCACCTCCGCGCCCTGTACCAAAGAGCGCAGCGTTGCGCGGTTAGCCCGCTGGTCGAGGTAAAAGCCCGTCTTGTGGCCTTCATACACATCCACGAGATAGCGCAATCCGCCCTCTTCGATCGTGAGGGGATTCGGTGGGGCTTCTCCTTTCAAGACGCCTGTCACTTGCTCCAATCCTTCTTTCTTTCGGACGTCGCTTTCCGAACGCTCGAAGACTCCGCGCACTTCCAACAAGGATTGCAACATCTCCGCCCATGCTCGCTTCCAAAACTCCGCTCCTGCCGACAGGCACTGCATCACTAGATAATCCCCATACCGATCGACGATCAGACCGGGAAAACCATCGGATTCACCATAGATCAGCCGACACGCGCTTTGTGCATCGGGCGGCAGCACCTTCGAGCGCATTGTGATGGCTGCACGAAAGCGCTCCATAAAAAAAGCATGATCGACCCCACGGTCGGGCGAATGGTGCCACATCCGAACTGCGATCTGCGATTGGGGCGAATACGCTCCAAATCCCAAAAGCTCGCCTTTTGTGTTGAATACGCCCACCGTTTCGCCGCTCTTCGGCTTTCCTTCGATCTTGTCCAACGCCCCCGTAAAAAGCCACGGATGGTGGCGCTCCACCGAACGCTCTCCTGCCGTTTTCAATCGTACCAATGCCTTCATGTTTTCTCTCTCCTCTCGCCAATAGATCCACGGCGCGAGATGCGCCCCCGAAAAAGGCGGCGCTTGTTGTGTGGGATCGCTGCGATCTTGACAAGGGGGCTAGTTTCTTTTTGCCATAGACAAGTCGTTCCTACGCGACAAAAACACAGACGCTTCGTATAGGACTAGGAGCGGTGCGGTTGAATGGTTTGTAAGTTGTTCTTCTCGCACGTCATTCTGGGCATATTTTGCAAAATGCGTTGGATACGCTGTCTCAGCGCGCTCTACCCCACCACAAAGGAGCATTTTCTTGATGACAAAACACTTTTTTATACGTCGCATATTCTTTCTTTTGGGTTTCTTGGGTGCTTGGGGCGGTATGCTTTCTCTTGCTTCTGCCGAAGAATTACTTGGAGAATCGCCGCTACAAGTTCTGAAAGATGCCAAACAACACCGCGAATGTTATCGTTTTCAAAAGTATACGGTGGTCAAAACCAAAGACTGGTTGATGATCAAACAAGGCGGCAAGGCTTCGCTCTGTCACAAAGGAAAAGCGCGTTTGTACATCAAAGCCGACGACATGACGCGTTTTCGCGGAATCGTCCGAGAGTACGCGCTTGTTGCGATCGAACAAGGCAGCGACTTTTACGATCTAGAGATCCATTCGATCCGCAGCAAACAATTGGTCTGGAAGCGCGCTTCGATGCCACCAAACGCATCGCTTTCTTATGATCGCACAAGTGGGCAGCTTTCTTTCATGGCAGAGATTAAGCCTCCCGATGCTTGCGCAAAGTCCTTCAAGCCCGAACAGTACAACGAGATGCTTCGGGCTTGTTGGGGGCAAATCCAACGCGCTTATCCTGCCCTACAACGCGTGAAGACACCCACCTGCACTTGCCAAGGCGGACTCGGCCCTTACCTCACTGTGAGCCACCACGTCCATCTCGGTAAACCTCCTTTCCAAACAAAGATATCGCATCTTCTCAAGTGCGGATGTGCTTCTTGATCAACCCCTTGTGCGTTCCTTCCGTGTTTTCTGCTTGCTTCGATTCTTCTTGGCGATGTTGTGAGCTTGCGTCCTGTCTTCGGTTGTGCTAGGACGCCTCTGCACGTCGTTTCTTTCGTGTATTCCCCTCGTCCGATGTCTGTAAGAATTACACAGTCGACAATTGGCCTGTGCGTGTTTTGCGTGGAGGTTTCGGCTATGTCATCCGTGTCCCCCGAATTCAATCCGTGTGTATCTTGTGGGGCTTGTTGTGCTTGTTTTCGGGTAGCCTTCTATTGGGGAGAAGGCGACGATTGCGAAGGCGGCACCGTCCCAACAGAATTTGTCGAGGATCTTCCGCCTTATCGTCGCGTAATGAAAGGCACCCATCAGCCCGAACCTCGGTGCGTTGCGCTTCAAGGAGAGATCGGAAAAAGCGTTCACTGTTCGATCTACGCGCAGCGTTCGACGACTTGTCGTGCCTTTCCTTATTCTTGGGCAAATGAAGAACACAACCCCGATTGTGACAAAGCCCGCGCACGCTGGGGGCTTCCTCCCCTTGAGCCGCCCTCTTCCCGTGCGCAAACTCTCCAGCCCCCCGCCGCATCACTCCTCCCCGTATCATCGGCCCCTTCGCTTCTCTCTTCTGATGCGGTCTCCTCAAACCAACGGCTCTCCTCCGAAGGTACGGACTCTCGCATCAGCGAGACAGACTGCAATGCGTCACCATACAAGGCCCCGCATAACGGCTGAAATTGTAGTAGTGGGACGATCCTGACGGAAAATTCCCTCGAATATAAAGACTGGTTCGATTCATCATGCACTTCTGGAGCGCGGCAGATGCGGCTGCATCGCGTGTTGCGCCGATGCCCCCGCCAAAAGCTGTGAGCGAAGTGCAAGGCGTGTAATAGGCCCCGCGATTTTTTCGGCAATGCTGTACGACGCCTTGGGATTTGCAGAACCATTGGCCTTGGCCAACAGCATCGGAGGGGGGAGCAGAAGGCGGGGCGATGGCTTCGTTGATCGGGCGGGCTGCATAGCGGGTCGTGTCGAGGTGTTGCATTAACGGATCTTTTGGGTCTTTCCATGTCGCAAAGACCGCCAAGTAACCGCCTGCGGTCGATGTCATCCACAGTCCGATGTTGGGCGGGAAATAGAGCTGGTAAAAGCGGACGCTGCCTTTGTGGACGTACCATTTTTCTTGCGGGGCGCTGCCTTTGGCTTGTGTGAGCTTTTGTCGGTAAAATTCGATCACTTGCTTGAGAGATCCGCGTTGGTCAGGGAAATAGGCAAAGGGGATGACTTGATAGATCACTTGCGCTCCCATCGGGCTTATCAACGTCGTCTCGCGTGTTCTATCGGCGTGTTGCTCTTTTTTGACTTGATAAGGTCCACACAAAATGCTGTAAAACCCGGGTTCTTCACACACTGCGTCTTGTGCGTGGACTGGGGCCGCGAGGGACAGCCCCACCACCCATCCAACAAGCAACGCACACAGGCGGCGCACGTGCAGAGAGTTGTTTCCTTTGCGTTGTTGCATTTTTTTTCCTCCTTTTGAGTCTTTGTTTCGATCGGCCTTTGTGGAAGAACGCATATTAGGGGTTGTTTGGGAAGCAAAGTTTGCGACTGGTATCGCATCCAAGATAAGACTTATTGCAGGTATTGGACGCGCTACACACTTGACTACAGATCGAGTAGCTTTTTCCCCCACCGTAGATCACGCTACATTGACGGCCACTTGCGCATTGTAGGCCAGAGCTTGTGCAATCGCCGTCTGCCAAAGGCAGGCAGATCGAGCGAGCGAGTCCAACACAACTCAAGCCGGGGGCGCAGGCTTTGGAGGAATCAAAGGTGTTGCCGCTTTGGGTGCCACCGCACAGATCATCGACTTGGGCGGTTCCATTGGGGGTGCAAAAGCCCCTTGTTCCGCTGAGTTCTTCGCATGTGAAGAGATTGGGACAGTCGCTTTTGGGATCGTTGCTTTTGTAGGTGCATGACTTCATGCAGTAGCGGATGAAACCCCCGTTGCCATCGGGGAATCCGATGCAGGGATGATCTTGGGGGCAGATCTTCCCTTGGATGCCACAGCGTGCGTTGGGGGCGACTGTGGTGGGGACTTGGCAGAGGCTTTCTTGGCAGACGGTGGCGCTGTTGCAGAGCGCTTGGATCTTTCCCGATAATCCGCAGGATTGGCCGTTTCCTGCTTCTTGGATGCAATAACTCTGGCTTCCTCCGAGAAAATAACACGCTTTGCGCAGGGTATTTTGTTGACAATCTTGTGGGCCTTGGCAGGGCTGGAAACAGCGGGAAACGCTGCTGCTGACTTGCACACATCCGAGCCCTTGGGCGCAGGGTTTTTGAGCCGAACACTCTTCACCGATCCCTGCGGTGGTTTCGCTTACACAACCGCTCGGGGTGCATTGTTGTGTGGCTGCGCAGGAGGGATTGCACACGACGGGCGGAGCCAGCACACACGTGCCTTGTTGGCAGAGGTAGCCCGCTTTGCAATCGCTGTCTTTTTGGCAAGCGT
>CAUJFU010000216.1 GCA_963169055.1 Myxococcota bacterium | reverse complement strand
GCTTGGCTCGGTCGGATCGCTTGCGTCTGAGATCGCACAACGGCTTGCGATGCACTTCGCAGGAGCGGTGCATTGGGCGTCTTGCTCGCACACCAGCGGATCATTGCACGCACAACGACTCGACCCCACGCCCACAAAGAGTAAACAAATCCACCACAAACGACGAATGCGAACCATCTTTTTTTCTCCTTCAACGCGGCTTTTTCAAGGCCATCACAAGCATTCCAAACATAACACGAGGCGTCTTTTTAGACGAGTTCATCGATTCCATCGGCCATCGGGCGGTTTGGCCTGATGGCCCGCAAGCGGAGGCCGAGCAGGCTCTTGTCATCCTCATCTCAAAAATTTACAACCATAAGTCCTCGCTTTGGATCATTCGGAGTCGATTCTAGCGTATAGAGGGGCGAAGTCATGGAGGTGCTAAATGGTCAAAAAAGCATTTGAGGCGATTTACGAAAACGGCATCTTGCGCCCATTCTCTCCGTTGGCGCTTAGGAATGGCACAAAGGTTCGACTTTCGCTTGAAGAACAAGAGTTACAAGAACATCCAAATGAAGCTCTCCTTGAACAAATTGCAGAAGCGGCACAAGCGGCAGATCCTCTTTATCCGGGACCTATTCTAGCCTATGAAGCAGCAGCCCAACTCCAAGAGTTCATCGAACAATCGAAAGAAAAGAGCGGATGAATTTCTCTTACTCTCCAGGTGGATTGCCCTTTGTCGATCTTACACTGACGCACGCAGGCCAAAGTATTGCGAAGCCAGCTCTCGTGGACTCTGGAAGCACCATCAACATTTTGCCTTACGAAGATGGGCTCGACTTGGGGCTTTCTTGGGAAGTGCAACGGGTTCTCCTCAAAAGCGAAGGCTTTTTGAAAGGGACATCCACTTATGCTGTTTTGTTAACAGCTCAACTCGCCACATTTTCCCCTGTCCAACTAGCATTTGCATGGACTCGCAAAAGCCGCGACGAGATCCGTTTGATTCTTGGCCAAACCAATTTCTTTCAACACTTTGAGGTGACCTTTCGAGGCCGAGAAGGCTCTTTTACCATCGCTCCTTACGATTGGTTTGCTTCGTGTCTTGTTCGGTCCCAAAAGCACCCGCAGCGCACCTTGGGGATCACAGAAGCAGCGGTATTTTAAAGTGGAGCAGGTGTATCTTGATGCAGCGAGTGCCTTCCTTCAGGAGGCGAACATCCAATTCCTCAAGGTCAAAGCACTCGAAAACCATGCGAGAAGCAAGACCGCACCGCAGGAGGGAAGCGAAGTTCCTGTCGCCGATGTGAAGTCGGTGCTTCGCGGTCTGCTACGAGAAGAGTTCTGGTGCAAACTGGAGTCGCCGACAGCGTTCATTCACATCGGATGGGACTTCTATATGTACGTTGGTGTGCCGAGGCGATGCAAAGACGCTGAGGAGTTCGCACGTAGTGCTGGCTTGTTTCCTGATGTATTTCCGTCACCGTATCTTACAGATGGATGTGCCTGAACATACAGCGTGCGACGATATCTCTACAGATAGACCCTTTGTACGGAGTGGTTGCTCTCAGACAGAGAGGCGGAGGGTGGGCGTGGTTGGGCGGATTGCGTGGCTCAGGAGCGGTGGGGAGTCCCGCGCAAAGTGATGAGGCGACTGGCTTTTTGAAAGTCGACATGGAAATTGCGAAAACGCGGGAGCCTTTGGGGGGACGGGTCAGGGGCTTTTTTGGCGGTAGCATCGAGGGGTTCGAGGATCACGCGGCGGGTTTTCGGACGCACCGTGCATCTGTAGGTTCCGCCTTGATCAAACCAACGGCGCGGAAAGTCGGTCTCCAGTTCTTGAAGATCCCATTCGTGAAGCCCCGTCCATCGGAGAAGATCAGGCAAGATATCGTCAGGTGAGAGCAGTTGGAGATCCTCGTTTTGTTCGAGGCCGATCTCTTGGAGCCTTGTCGATAAGAAGACTTGGGGATCGGTGGGGAGGGCATTGGAGGAAAGAGCGGTGGGAGTCTCGGAGAGATCGTTGGCGAGATGGATCAGATGCAAACGATCCAGCAGAATATCCCAAAGTCCCTTCCATAGGCGATCTTGGGCGATCAAGGAAACACAAGCTTCGCGCAACAAAGCCCCTTGCAACGGGGCTTCGGTCGTTGTCAGGCGTACACCTGCAAGATCTTGCGAAACTTGAGCGACGATTTGCACCGTTCCATCGGGTTTTTTGTGCAACGTGGGCTGCTCTGCAACGGGTTCTCCCAAGCCCGCTGCTGCGAGCGTTTGCAAAGAGCAAGGCAACAACATACGGGCTTTGGCCCCAATGCGTGTGGCCGAAGAAGCAAGCCAAGCGATTTGAAGGATCACGCCTGCACGCATAGGGGGCGGTGTTTCTTCGCCCCACGGTTGAAAGGGTTCCCACTGCGCCTCGATATCGCCGTTGGCCCAAGGCTGCGTCGTCTCGGTGTAGCGGGGGTTGCGTTGTGGTTTGAGCGCTCGCTCTCGCAGAACAAAGCCCAAAGAAGGATTGCGCTGCAACAACCAGAGCGCCAACGCATCGGTCGAAGGGAAGGGGGATTCGTCTTGTTCGGGAGAGGTGGGCGAGAGGCGTAAGCGTGTGCGAAGTTGTTTGGCGATGGCACGGGCTTGTGTGAGCGTCTGATCGTGCAAGCCCAAGCGTTGGGGTTGTTTGGAACGAAGGCAAGCGATCTGCGTGTAGACTTCGTTGGGATAGGCCGAAAGCAAGGTGCGTCGTGCCTCGTGGATATCGTCGCGCTGGTCGCCAGCAAACAGATGCAGCGGCAACAGTAGATCCGCACGACTTTGTTGCAAAAGCGCCACAAGATCCGCCAAGATCGGTTGCAGGGCGTCAGGCGCACCGAGCAACAAATAGGCTTCCAACGCAGGGAGCGGCCAGCGTGCAAGTTCACTCCCAAGCGAAGTGAGATAAAACCCTGATCTATCGCGGTCGTGAAGATCCAAGCGAGTCTCTAGGCTCGCCTTTTTTTCGAGGGGTTCGGTGTGTGCTACGTCGGTTGCGATGGCTCCGACTTCTTGGAGGCGACGAAGCGCCCGTTGATAGGCGAATGTAGGGGGAGGACAGATCCAAGGAGCCTCAAAAAAAGCCTTGCCTTGAAGGCCGATGGATGCGGCTTGAAGAAGCAGATCGTCCAATTCGATCCGCTCGATCTCGGGCTTGGGTTCGGGTTCGGGGGAGTAGCGTTCTTGCCACAAGCGGATGCAGCGGCCCGAAGCGATCCGTCCCGCCCGTCCTGCGCGCTGATCCATCTGTGCGCGGGATATCTCGACCACGGCAAGCGCCGATTGACCGCCTCGATGGATGCGCATCCGCGCCAAGCCGCTATCCAAGACGGTCGTCACGTTGGGCAGCGTTAACGAAGTTTCCGCAACGTTGGTCGAGAGGTACAAACGGCGGCTGTGAGATTGTGGAGCAAGGGCTTGGGTGAGTTGCTGCATCGGCAACGTCCCGTGCAGCGGTGTGATCTGGAGGTGGTGCTTCTTGGCGAGTCCGAGCAGAGCTTGACGACAGCGATCGATCTCTGCTTTCCCGGGCAAAAAGAACAATATATCGCCTGTGTCGTCAGGGTGTTTTTGCAAGAAGTCGTCAAGAGCGGAGGTTGCGCGTTGTTCGAGGTCGCGCAGCGAGGGTTGGGCGGGTTCTTCGGCATAATGAACGGAGACAGGATAACTCCGCCCCTGTGTCCTCAACAACACCGCACCAAGGCTTTGACACAAGCCTTCGGCTTCCAGTGTTGCAGAAGTCAAGATCAACGCAAAGCCCCCGTCTTGTCGGTGTTTTTGCTTGATTTCTGCGAGGGTGCTACTTGCCCCGTCTTGTCGGTGTTTTTGCTTTGCTTCGGTCGGGGGGCTGCTGGCTGCATCGGTAGACGCGACTTCTTTTTGGCGCTTTCGCAAACAAGCCAACAGCAGATCCAACTCCCAACTGCGCTCGTGAAATTCATCCAACATCCACGCCACATAACGCCGACTCTCGGGTTCTTGCAGCATCCGCAGCGCAACCCCGGGGGTGACAAAGATCACCGTGGTTTGTGCGCTGACTTGGCTCTCAAAACGCACGCTGTATCCGATGCTTTGGCCGACGCTTTCGGCCTTTTGTTGTGCGAGGTAGGTGGCCAAGGCATGACAGGCGATGCGGCGCGGTTGGACAACGACGATCGGGCCGTCAAGGTGTTGCTGTAGCCAGAGCGGGATCTGGGTGGATTTGCCCGATCCTGTAGGCGCGTGGATGACTAGAGGTGTGGAGTCTTGTAGTGCGTCAAAAAAGGCCGATTGGATCGCAAAGATCGGTAGCATGGATTAGGCTTGGGGGGCGTATTGTGCGGCGATGTGGTGGACGAGTTGAACGTGCCAGAGGATGTGGCGTGCGAGGCATTGGCGGGAGGTGAATTCTTTTTCGCTTTCGGGTGCAAAGTAGCCTGTACCGAGGTTGGCGACGGGGATATTGTGGGCGAGGAAAGGATCGACGCCTGTTCCGCCACGGATGGGCTGTCGGACAGCGGTTTGCCCGATGCTTTGGGCGGCTTCTTGTGCCCATGTCAGCAGTTGTGGAAAAGGCGCAAGAGCGGGGCCCATGTTGATGTATTGTTGAGCGATCTCGACGGTGGCATGGGGTTGTTTGGCGACGACGGAACAGACGTGTTCTTCGCGTGAGGCGAGGTGTTCGTGGGAGAAGTCGCGGATGCGGAAATCAAGGGTGGCGAGGGGGCTTTTGTGGTCGATGAAGTAGGGGTTGGTGTAGCCTTGGAAGCCTTCGCTGTCTTCGGATAGCAGGGGTTTTGGGGCGGGTTGGCTGCGCAAGAAAGCATCGACACATTGGAAGGCACGGGCGATCTCATCGGAGTAGGGAGAGGTGGGGTCCACAGAGGAGCGTGTCGTGATCTCCCACGATGCACCACGTTTTTGAATTGGAGAGAAGGCCGCATCAAAGGCCGTGCAAAGGTGTTGTTCGGTGAGATCGAGGTCTTGTTCGGTCGCTCCGTGCAAGATCAAAGACAGCGAGGCGTTGACTTCGGAAGTGACATCGCTTTGGAAATGAACAGGAAACATCGTATCTTGGGGGACTTTGCGCAAGATCTCGCAGACAAGGCGGGTTGCGTTGCGGTATCCTTCGGCTTTGGCGGTGGCTCCGTGGGATTTGACGCCATGCACCATGATGTCAAGACGGCGGGCGACGTGTGCGGAAAGTGCGATGGGTTGGCCTTGGAAAGTCACTCTTGCTCGTGAAGCATTGAAGTTTTCGATATTGATCTCAAAAGGGTCGAGTCCGTCGGCGGTGTAGCCGAACTTGACGCCGCGTTCGGCGAGTTGTGCAGCCAAGCCTTCGATCACTTCCATGCGTCCGATCTCTTCGTCGGGTCGAAAGACCAACAACAAGTCGCCGTGTGCGACCGAAGGATTTTCTGCCAAGACACGCGCCAAAGTCATCAGTTGTGCCATCCCGAGCTTGTCATCGAGTCCGACGGGAGCATCGCCATCACCGTGCAAGAGATCTTCGCCAAGAAAGCCCCGTGTTTGGGGGTATTCTTCGGCGCTGACTTGCAGACGAGGGTTCGCGGAAAACGCGATCGAACGGCCATCCCACGCGGGTGTGTTGCAAAGAGTGGGGATGGCTTGGGTGCCTTGTGCGGTGTCGAGATGCGCCATCAACGCGATCT
Source organism: Myxococcota bacterium (assembly GCA_963169055.1). Classification (GTDB taxonomy): domain Bacteria; phylum Myxococcota_C; class UBA6777; order UBA6777; family UBA6777; genus JAKLKB01. The sequence continues at coordinate 9,462 of CAUJFU010000216.1, read as the reverse complement.
GTGGAACGGAAGGGGTCGGGAGATTCGACGGGATCGGCACAAGCAAGTTGGCGTAGGCGTCGATCTCGGGTGCATAGCCGAGGCGCTGGAAAAAGTCTTGGAGGTAGGCGGATAGATGGCGTTGCCCTTCGGAACTCGGCAAAGCCGGGTTGCGTTCGTCGCTTTGCGAATCGATGGCGATGACAGCATTGAGGGCTTCGACTCCCCATGCAGCAAGGGTTTGAAGGTCTTGATCGAGTTTGACATGCTTTGAGATCATCACGCATTCCTTGTGTTGTGGTGGTTGTCCGAGTTGCAAAGGCCGCATCTAGGGGGGCTTATCCTTGCGAAGGGAGCGCAAGATGTCAAGCAAAAAAACCACACCGCTTCGTGACTGTGAACCCAACCCAACCACCCAAGTTCGGTGAGGGATATCGCTTTGTGGGAAAAAGCTGTGCTAGACTGCGCGGCGTTGTTTGGTCTTTTGGGAGAGAAGCGAAGGTGCGGAGCGGATCGTTGAGAAGAATGTTGTTGGGTGTGTTGTTGTGGTGTTGGTTTGTGGGGTGGTGTATCGGCCATGAGGGGCAGGTGTACGCGCAAAGCTGCCAAGAAGGAGCCGAAGAAAGCTGCTACCAAGGAGCCACAGGAACGCTGGGGATCGGAGAATGCCAAGCAGGGCAGCGCCGTTGTTCGGGTGGTGTGTGGGGTTCATGTATCGGGCAGATCCTGCCAGCGGCAGAAGATTGGTGTGGTGATGGTGTAGACAACAACTGCAATGGCCAGACGGACGAAGGTTGTCCCAAGCCCGAGGAAGGTTCCGTCGAAGCCGTACCAGAAGGCGCGGGCAAAGATGGCGGATCTGCAAATCCCCTTCAGTTTCGTCCGAAAGGTTTTGGTTGTGCCGTATCGGTGGGCGATATCGAGGTGTGTATGTTCTGTTGTTTGCTTTTGATTTTTCTTGGATGGCGTCGAATGATCCGAAGGTACGGGATCTTGGTGTGTTTGATCTTGGGGATGTGGCTTGGTGAGAGCGTGGTGAAGGAAGGCGCGTGGGCGCAAAGCGATCCAAACCGCTACACCGCGTTTCAATTGCAACAATTTCGGCCTGATGGCGATCCCAAAGGATTTTTCCAAACACACGCTTCGTCGAGTCTGGGGCAATGGAAACTCGCGGTGGGTTTTTGGATGCACTATTCGCTTGATCCGCTGTTTCTGGTGTCTTCGGTGACAGGGCAAGAACAGGCGTTGATGAGCCACCAGCTTGGGGGAGATCTCCAGATCGGGTTGGGGGTGTTGTCTTGGTTGGATATCGGGCTGACGTTGCCGATGAGCTTAACCCAAGTGGGACGGATGCCCGTGTTGGATGTGTTGGAAACGTCGTCAGGACGGGAGCTTTCAGGATTTGCGATGGGAGATCTACGGATCCGCGCACGTCTTCAATTGCTCAAGCAACAGCCGTTTGGGATCGATCTGGCGTTGTTGCCGTATCTGGGGGTTCCTACAGGGAATGCCGCTCGTTTGAACGGAGAAGGCGGTGTGAGTGGCGGTGCGACGGCGATTTTGGGGCGTTCGCATCTTTTGGGCCGCCATACGCTGCGTTGGGCGCTCGAAGCAGGTTATCGCTACCATCCCGAGACCGATCTTTTGGGGATGAAGATCGGTCATGAAGTCCTATACAACGGGGCTTTGAGCGTAGAGATTATACCTGATCGCTTTGAGGCGATCTTTGATATCAACGGTGTGGTAGGGCTTTCAGGCGGCGTTGCTTCGGATCGATCGCCTCTTGGTGCGCTGCTCGGTGCGCGATTCTTTCCGATCGAGGGGCATCGGTTGGGGATATCGCTTGGTGTGGGGATCGGGATCATCGGCGGATACGGAAGCCCGAGGTTTCGTGGATTTTTGGGCATCGTATGGGCGCCGTGGTCTGTTGGAGATGAGTCTCCAGACAGCGATGGTGATGGCCTGAGCGACCGAGAAGACCGTTGCCCCCAACAAAAAGGGCCGCGTGAAAATCAAGGTTGCCCTTGGCCCGATAGCGACGGCGACGGCATCATCGATCCGCAAGATCGCTGCCCCACCCAAGCCGGCCCGATCGAAAACCAAGGATGCCCACGCAAAGAACGCAGCGATCCCCCGCTGTTTCGTGGCACGACCGTCGTTCGCCAAGAACCACCGACCCGTCGTGATGCCACCGTTGCGCGAGTGACTCCATCATCAAACTCCACCGATGATTGGGGAAAACCCGATGATCGCGACGGCGACAATGTTCCTGATCGCCGCGATCGTTGTCCTGATCTGCGTGGGCCGCGTTCCCGCCGAGGTTGTCCCAAACGGGTACACGCTTGGATTCAACGTGGGCAGTTGCGCATTCGCGGTTCGCTGAACTTTGGTCAAAAAGTGCGCATATCTCCGAAACTCAAACGAATCTTGTGGCACGTTGCGTCCATCTTGCGCAGCCGCCCCCAAACGACCCTCACCATTACAGCCACCACGACGCATCGCACCAACAAAGCATGGGTACTCGGGCGCAGTCAAAAAGCCGCCTCGCTGATCCGCGATCTGCTCGTTCAATACAAAGTCGACGCCAACCGGATCACGATCTCTCCCACCACCAAACGCCGCAGTCGCCTCAATACATGGGCTTCGTTATCGATCAGTGGCTTGTGAGCCGATCTTATTTTTGGAGGAGAGAAGGCCATTGTGTGTGGAAGATGCCGTCGCGATCGGTGCGTTGGTAGGTATGCGCGCCGAAGAAGTCGCGCTGGGCTTGGATTAGGTTGGCGGGGAGGCGTTCGCGGCGTAGACTGTCGTAGTAAGCGAGCGAAACGGAAGTGGCGGGCATAGGGATGCGGGATTGAGCGGCCCATTGGACGACGTTTCGCCAAGCGGGGGCGCGTTCGTCGAGGTCATGGGCGAAGCTTGGATCAAGGAAAAGATGCGGTAGATCGGGCTGTTTGGCGTAGGCGGAGCGAATCTTGTCGAGGAAACCAGCGCGGATAATGCAGCCAGCTTTCCAGATGCGGGCGGTTTCATCGAGTTGGATATCGTATTGGTGTTCGCGGGAGGCTTCTTGGATCAGGTGGAAGCCTTGGGCATACGAACAGATCTTGCTGGCGTAGAGGGCGGCTTGGATGGCGGCTACACGTTCTTTTTTCTCAGAGGCTGAGAGGGCCGAAGCGAGCGCAGTTTGGTTGGGGATCGCAGCGCGGGTTTTGAGTTGGGCTGACAACAAGCGCGCATCGACAGCCGCTGTCATGGTGGGGATGGGGATGCCGATTTGGAGGGCGGCAACGGTTGTCCACTTGCCTGTCCCTTTTTGGCCTGCGCTATCGAGGATCTTGTCGAGCAAAAGCCCCGAAGCATCGGTCTGATCATCTTGGAAGTTCGCGATGTGCGAAGTGATCTCGATCAAGTAAGATTGCAGTTCGGTTTGGTTCCATGCGGTAAAGATCTCGGCGATCTCTTCGGACGAAAGTTGAAGACCATAGCGCAACATATCGTAGGCTTCGGCGATCAACTGCATATCGCCGTACTCGATGCCGTTGTGTACCATCTTGACGAAGTGTCCAGCAGATCGGGCTCCAACGTACGTGACACAGTCCTCACCATCGGCTTTTGCAGCGATCTTTCGCAACACGGGCTCAAGCAAGGTGTAAGTTTGTTTGTCGCCGCCCGGCATCAAACTTGGCCCCCAAAGAGCGCCTTCTTCGCCGCCGCTGACGCCCATCCCAAAGAAGCGCAGCCCTTCCTTTTCAAGCTCCACGGCACGGCGTTCGGTGTCGGGATAGTGGCTGTTTCCGCCGTCGATGACGATATCGCCCTTGTCGAGCAACGGCTTGAGGCTATCGATCACCGCATCCACGGGCTTTCCAGCCTGCACCATCAACAGGATCTTTCGTGGGCTTTCGAGCGATGCGACAAATTCTTCCAAGGTACGCGCAGGAGTCACTTGTTTGCCTTGGGCGCGGGTTTCCATAAACCGCTCGGTTTTGTCGTAGCTACGGTTGTAGACAGCAATTGGAAATCCGTTTCGTTCGATATTGAGCGCGATATTTTCACCCATGACAGCGAGACCAATCACCCCGATCTGTGCTTTCAAGACGCCTCCTCTGGCTATCAAACAGCCCTGTGCGGTGAGAACTCCAAGGTCGCGCAATGGAAACAGCCCCTCTGGGATGGCGCGGCTTGGCGGAAAAAGGATAGGCCGATATCTCTTTTTGATGGGCAAAAGTCAAGGCGTTGTGGTGAGCGCAATGATTCGGCGTTTGTGGGGCTTTTTGTTTTGTGTGGGCTTTTTGTTTTGTGCGGGCTTTTTGTTTGGTGGGGCGCTGCCCCACGCCCCGCAAGGGGTCGCGGCCCCCTTGACCCCGTGTAGGCGAAGAGGTTAGACGAGGAGAGAAGCAGCGTCGCGATCGAGCCACCAGATCAGATTTCCCGAGGAGGGTTGGACGCCCAAGATCGGCCAACGAGCGGCATCGGTTTGTGGAGTGTGAGAGCGGAGGCAATCGGCGATGATGTGGCGTTTGCCGATGCCCGTAGCCAAGATCCAGACGCGCTGTGCGGCGTTGAGGACGGGGTAGGTCAAGGTCATGCGGCGCGTGTTAAGCTGGGGGACTTCGTTGGCAATGACCCAATGCTCTTGTTCTTGGAGGGCGGTGGTTTGGGGAAAAAGAGAAGCAGTATGTCCATCGTTTCCGATGCCAAGCAACACCAAATCAAAGACGGGTGCGCGGTCTTGATCGCGGATCAGATGTTGTCGCAACAAGGCTTCGTAAGCAGCGGCGCTGGCACCGAGATCGGGGGATTCAGCTTCCATGCGAAAGACTTGGGCTTCGGGGACATGGGCAAAAAGGGCTTGGTGGGCCATGCGGTAGTTGGAGTCTTCGTGATCGGGGGGGACGCAACGCTCGTCGCCAAAATAAAAAGCCACTTGTTTCCAGAGGATCTGCTCTTTGAAAGGAGGGCGTACAAGCTGTTCGTAAAAACGCTGAGGGGTCGATCCACCCGCGAGCGCGATAGAAAACGGGCGTTCTCCGCGATGTTCGCGCACAAGGCTACGAAGCTCTTGGGCCATCGCTAAAAAAAGCGGATGGGTGTCGGGAAAGATCTTTCGTGTCACAGGCATTGCAGGCGTCATGCAAACAATCTCCAACAAAAAAGCAACTGCGCGCTCCTTGCGCGGATGGATGTGTAGCTACTTTGTGCGGAGAATGCAAGGATTACATCTGTTGGAGGGGACGCCAAGACGCGATCCCATCGGTCAGGCGGCGTGCTTCGCGTGGTCCGTCTGTAAACGCGGTGTAATGAACGGGGGGATGGGGATCTGCGGCCCATCCTTGGTGGATCGCGTGGATAAATCGCCAAGCAAACTCGACTTCGTCGGAGCGTGTGAACAAAGAAGCATCCCCACGCAAGGCATCCAAGAGCAGGCGCTCGTAAGCTTCGGGAGAGCGTTCGGAAAAGGCTTGGCGATAGAAAAAGTCCATATTAACTTGTTCGAGATCGAGCTTCATTCCGGGGCGTTTGCTTGCGAATGTCAAGGAGATGCCTTCGTCGGGTTGGATGCGAAAGATTAGCTGGTTGGCTTTGGGGCGATCCGCGAGCAAGCAGAGGTTGGGGTTGCTGTCTTTGCGGAAGAATTGGAGGGGTGGTTTTTTGAAGAAGACAGCGATCTCGCTGACCCTTTTGTGAAGTCGCTTTCCGGTACGCAACAAGAAAGGAACACCGGCCCATCGCCAGTTATCGACTTGAACGCGCATGGCGACGTAGCTTTCGGTTCGACTGTCGGGGGCAACGCCTTCTTCTTCGAGGAAGCCGGGGACGGTGACGTCGTTGTGTGCGCCGCTGGTGTATTGTGCGCGGATGGTGTGTTCGCGGACTTCTTCTTCGCGCAGGGGCAAGAGGGAACGCAAGACTTTGACTTTTTCGTCGCGGATGGCGTTGGCTTCGAGGGCGCTCGGGGGTTCCATCGCGATCAAGGTGAGCAATTGCATCATGTGGTTTTGCACCATATCGCGCATCGCGCCCGCTTGATCGTAATAATGGCCTCGTTTTCCCTCCATTCCGAGGGTTTCGGCGACGGTGATTTGGATCTGTTCGACGTATTTTTGATTGAAAAGCGGCTCAAAGATCGAGTTTCCAAAGCGGAAGGTCAGGATATTTTGAACGGTTTCTTTTCCAAGGTAGTGATCGATGCGGTAGATCTGGTTTTCGTCAAGATAGCGGGTGATGGTGCGGTTGAGTTCTTGTGCGCTGTGGAGATCGTGGCCGAATGGTTTTTCGATGATCACACGCGACCATCGGGCATCTGCGCGATCATAGATCATCCCTGCGTCGGAGAGGTGTTGTGTGATAAAGGGGAAAAGGGCGGGTGCAACGGACAGATAATACAAGCGATGCCCCGGCATTCCGCGTTCGGCTTCGATCTGGTTCAGCCGTTCGTGAAGGTTGCGGTAGGCGGCAGGATCGTTGCTATCGCCAGCAACGTAGTAAAGCGAGCGGATCAATGGATGTTGGGGCAAAGTATCGGGTGCTTCGACACTATCGCAGAGGCTTTCGCACATCCGCTCTCGGAAAGCGTGATCGGATATCTCGGTGCGAGAAAAGCCGACGATGGCCATATTGTGCGGCAAAAATCCCGATTGATGGAGATGATAGAGCGCAGGGATCAGCTTGCGGCGGCTGAGATCGCCGCTTGCGCCGAAAATGACGATGGTTGCGGGTTCTGGGAGCCGCCCGTTTTCTTCGGCTTGGGCGTTGTTGGGTTGTTCGGCGAATGAGATGGAGGCTTGTGACACAGGGGCCTGAAAGATCGGTTCTGTCATAGTTAAACCTTCCTCGAAGGGTGGGGGATATGGAGTCATTTGACGAGGCGAACGATCAAGCAATAGGGATCTACATACACACCACTTTGCCATTTGCCAAGCTGTCGTCGTGTGAACTTTCGCATATCTCGGCGAATGAACAAGAGAGGGGGGAGGAGAAACAGCGGGAGGGGAAGAAACAGCGGGAGGGGAGATTAGTTGTGGACCCAATAGACAGGTTGGGCGTTTCCGAAGCCGTCGCGGATGTGCGCATCGTTGAGATTGCGTCCGCCGGCTTGGGCGAGTGCAGGGCCGCGATCGGTCATTTCGCCGGGGCGGATCATGCCGATATGACCGATGCCATGAGGGTTTTTCCATACGGCAACGGAAGGCTGGCCCTCGTTGGCGGCGCGTTGGGCTTCTTCGGCAGAGGCTTGTCGCCAACCGTGTCGAGCGCCGTGTTGGTTGAGCCAGTCGTGGGTTGCGTTGGCGGTGAGTTCGCGTGCGCCGCGTGTACTCGGAGAGGCGGGATCGCCGTTGCTGTTGACCCAGTGAGGGATCTCAGCACCCATCGCTTTGGTGGCATCCCATGCAAAAATGTTGCAGTAGGTTTCGCCCAATCCTTGGCGATTTTTGGCGTAGCGCCCGTTGTTTTCAACGCCAAACTGATCGATGACTCGGGAGTATTCAGAAGGATTACGACTGCCGGGCGCATTCGTAATTGGCGCGTTGACGGGTGTCCAAGGGTTCACGTTGTTGATGGAACGATCGATTTGACTGCGGGGGACGTTGACGGGGTCGGTGCCGTTGGGTTGGTTGATCGGGCCGGTCGGTTGGGTCGGTTGGGTCGGTTGGGTGGAACCCGAGCGCAGCTCACCACCGCGATTGGCGAGCAAGTTATTCATGTTGAGGCCGAGGCCACGGACATAATTGGATGCACCATTGAAGGTGTTGCCGCCTTGTTTGTAGGCGTGGTTGATCATGTCTTGGTTGGTGCGGAGGCTGGGATTTTGTGCAAGAGCCCGATCCAAGGGGCTTTGAGGTGCGGTCGGTTGGGTGGGCTGGGTGGGTTGGGTCGGTTGGGTTGCGCTTGATCGAGGGAGAGATCCGTTGCGGTTGGAAGCGAGGTCGTTAATGTTGAGGCCGAGATCACGGACGTAATTGGAAGCACCATTCCAAGTGTTGTCGGAGTTTTTGTAGGCGTGGTTGATCAGATCTTGGTTGGTGCGGAGGTTGGGGTTGTGGTTGAGTAGTTGGCCGAGTGAGTTGTTGCTTGTAGGATTGCCCGTATGATCGGGAGGTACGGAGCCTGTGTGATCGGGAGGAACGGAACCTGTGCGAGGCTCGGTTGCGCCGGTGGTGGGTGTTTGGCCAAGGTGTTTTTGGGCGATCGGCAGCAAAGTATCCCAACGCAACAGCCCTTCTTTTCGGGAAGGTGCAACGCGGATGGTTTCACCGTTGCGACCGATGCTTGTTCCGCCGGGATGTTGGGGGTGAGGATTGGAATCGGAGGGGTTGAGCATCCAGCCGCTGCCGTTTTCGTTGGCGCGTTTTCCAGAGTTGGGGCCGGCCATATACGAGTGGACGGCACCTGCGATCTCGCCTTGGTTCATTTGGCGGTCCACTTGGATGCCCGCGTATCCGGCATTTCGCTTGAGATGTTCTGCTGCGATCACCGCGCTTTGGAGGGTGGAACGCTCGGTTCCAGTACCGCGTTCCCATGTACCGAGGCCGTGTTTGGCGAGTTGTTCGTTGCCCCATTGGGTGGTGACGGAGCGCGGGTCGAGTCCAAAACCCGATTCAGGCCCGTGTGTGGAAGGGCGATAAGTTCCGAACTGGCCTTCGTTTCCGTGGATCGCAGCGATCATCTCGGCGGGTACGCCCGTTAATTCGGAGGCGCGACGGTATGTTTCGGCGTGTTTGGGGATCTCGGTGGCAGCGAGACGACCCAGCGAAGAGGCTTCGGCTCGGCGCAAGGCTTCGGGGTTGGTGTTGAAGTTGAGTTGGTTGGTGGGGGCGGTCTCACGGGGGATGCTGCGTGCGTTGGTGTTGGTGGTTGTGGAGGGGGTGGCTCCTGCGATATCGCGAGTAAGCGCAGTGCGCGGTGCGGTTTCTCCGGCACGAGCGAGGGTTGCGTTGGCTTCGGCGAGACGCTCTGTGGTGGGGAGTGCGGCCGGTGCGGTCGATGCGGTCGGTGCAGTCGGTGCAGTGGTGTTTGATCGAGTCGGAGTGTTTGTGGGTGACGAGGCGGGGGGGGTGATATTGGGGCGATTGTTGTCGATTCTTGAGGACATATTCTTTTCCTTCCACGCAAATGAAAATCGAAAACCGAAGCTTGCGCTGTGCAATGCTTGAGTAGATTGCTTAGAGTATCGGCTTGGCGTGTATATTTGTTTCGATAAATCAATGATTTATAAGATTTGCAATGAATTATCAAGAAGATGGTGGAAAAATTGAAACGTGTTCTAACGCGCCGAAGCGAATCATAAGTGTCGAAGCGATTCGTTGTAAACGTCCCGTGATTGGGCAGACACGGGGGGCTGCCCCTACTTTTTCACTTCCTTCACGGACGGATTTCGTGCGAAGCGGTTGGCCAAAAACCCCGTGTTCACGGACCTTCAAGCGACAGAGTCGTCTGTGTGAAAAACCTGCGATCTCTTCGCCGATAAGGGGTCAAGGG
>CAUJFU010000215.1 GCA_963169055.1 Myxococcota bacterium | reverse complement strand
CCCCGTGTTCGCGCAACTTAATGCCGCTGGGTTATTTTTTTCAAACACCTCGGCTCACCCCGTCTATAGGGGGAAATGGGGCCACTGGTCCCTTGTGGGGCGTGGGTCAAACCCCCACCAAACCCCACCAAGCCGGCTGTGTGCGCCTGATTTTCGTTCAATCTTGGCGAACAGCGCCCACCCACCGCGATTGAAGGTGCGCGGCCTGCGTTCGATGTTCATGTTGTTCGGCCAGATAAGAGTCGATGGTGTCGGGAGAACAGCGATGCGAAAAACCAGCAAACCGAGCTTTGGCACGCATGATCCGCCGCCATGAAACCAACAAGCGTTCCTCCGATATCCTGCCATCGCGCAGCGCCGCCAACACCGCTTCTGTTGCAGGCCCAAGGGCCTCCCACACACGACACAACAAAAACACGTCGATCCCTGCCAACAAGCCGCGAACAACGATCTCTTCGATGGGGTAGTGTTCGGCAACACCCTTCATCTCTAGATCATCCGAGACCACCAGCCCATCGTAGCCCCACGCATCGCGCAAGATATCCCGAAGAATCCGCACCGATAACGTGGCGGGGTACACAGAATCAAGCGTCGGAAACAACACATGCGCCGTCATGATCGCGGGTAGCCCGGCCTGAACTGCCGCCCGAAACGGCAACCACTCGATCGATTCGAGGCGTTCGCGGGGATGCGATACGGTGGGCAGTGTCAAATGCGAGTCTTTGTCGGTGTCTCCGTGGCCGGGAAAGTGCTTGCCACACGGCATCACCCCTGCATCGATCAGGCCATCCGCTTTCGCCATCGCCAGACGTGCGACTTGTTCGGGTTGTTGTGCCAACGAACGATCGCCGATCACGGGGTTATGGGGGTTGGTGTGAACATCCAAGATCGGCGCAAATACCCAATTAAATCCCGCAGCCGCAGCTTCCTCCCCGAGGATCTGTCCGTACTGTCGGGCGATATCTGTGCTGTCTTCGATCCCCAACACCGCCGCAGGAGGAAGTTCTGTAAAAGGCGCACGCAAGCGACGAACTCGCCCACCTTCTTGATCGACTCCGATCCAAGGGGGGATGGCTTTGTTGGTTTCTGCGATGGATGTATTCAGCGAGACCAATTCGGCGGGTGTTGCGATATTTCTGGCGAACAAGATGATACCGCCACAATGCCCCTTCTCAAGGGCTTCTTGCAAGCCTTGTGGCAACGTTTTTCCCTCAAACCCACACACAAACAGTTGCCCGACAAGCTCTCGGATATCACGCGGGGGCGCAAGTGGAAGCGTCTCAGGATGGATGGATTCGACCATGTTCTTTGCTTTCTGCGGAAGATCGCACCAACGGATGCTTGTGTTTCCAAAGCATCGGGGATTCGAGGCTACAAAAAGATCTCGACACCCGCCATCGTGTTCAAACCAAGGCGGATTCCTTTGAAATCGATCTGCTTGTAGATCGCCCAGTCAAATTGAAACAACAATCGCGCTGTGAACGTGAGGCGCACCCGCTCGGATAGCGGTAAGACGATGCCCGCCCCCACCAACAAACCACCAAACTCCACACGCAAGATATTCCGCTTCATCCACAACAGATTCAATTGTACATCCACAAAAAACAGCGAAAAAAACTGCCGAAGCCCTAAACTCAAATGGCCTGTAAACAACAGCGCGACCACAGGATCGTATTCAAACCCCAACGGAAGCGCAAGAAATAGCACCGTTTGTTCTTTCCAATAGTAGCCGTACTCGATCTGCAACTGGATATCGATGTTTTGCGGCCCCACCGTCAACAGCAATCCCTCGCCGCTGGTGTTGGAATAGCGTAAGACCTGAACCCCCGGGTCCAAGCGCAAAACCACGTCCCCAAGATAACTTCTTTTGACGGCTTGCTTTTGGGGAGCCTTCGAGCTTGTTTCGGCTTTGTCTGCCTGTGCTTGTGCTGGACGTTGCAAACCCACACACAACCCCCCGATCCAACCGACCCACAGCGCACACACAACCCATCTCTTCAACATCTGGCACATCAGATATCCAAAACATTCGGTGGTTCGAGCGATTCCCCGCATGGAAACAACACACGACCCCCACAGACTCATCCCTTGCGATACAACAGATCCCCTCTGTGGCGCAAGTAGCCTAGGTATGCGGGACATGGTCTGGAGTGTTTTCGGATATCATGTCGTCGAAGAGCGAGGGCGGAAACGGCGGGCAACAAACAAGACGAGCAACAGCAGCAAGACCCATCCCCCCCAAGCCAAGGCTTTTTTCAACGGAGGCGTGTGCAGCAGTTGGAGTTGCAAACGCGGCTTGGCTCCGGGTGTTGTGTAAGACGAGAACTGGCCCACAGAAGGCATCTCAAAGGCTTTTTCTTGGGCTGTGCGTTGAACCGCTTGTTGTACAGGCGTCGAACTTTGCTGAAGGATTTGTTGCGGTAGGAAGCGTTGCCAATTACGCGGGCTGGCGGGGGTTTGTTGCGTATAACGCGGTCGCATTTGTTGGATGGTTTGAGTAATGCGCCCAAGGCGTTCTTGGATATCCTTGGTTTGACGGGCTTGTTGGCGATTCAACTTGCCTGACTGGAGCTGCCAAGAAAGCTGAGAGTTCAAGGCTTGGGTTTGTTGGGCGGATTGTTGAAGGGTGGACAATTGTTGCACGAGGTTGCTTTGCGCTCGTCTTCGTTGTGCTTCAGGGCCTGTATCGGAGAGCTTTTGGAGCTTTTGCAAGAAAGACAGACCTTGTTCAAGGCGATTGTAAGAGGCACGCAACGTGACGGTCTCTTCCATATTGCCGTCGCTGCGCAAGATCTGCCACCCATTCGGTAAAGCCACATCCCAAAAGCTCTCGACGACCTCGATCCCTTCGAGATGTGGAGCGGGCATCTCCAACGCAGGAGCCGTCCCGTTCAGAGCGAATTGGTGGGCGTACAAGACGCGGATCTCGTAAGCGAGATCTGCAAATTGGCGCGGCGGCAGGGGGATCAAAAACCGTTGGGGCGGATCTTTGGGCGAACGCGCTGGCAAGACAGGGCGTTCTTGCACGCGGATCTGCCAAAGCTGCGCACCTTCGGGCAAGCGCAACGGCAACATCTGTAGGCCGGGTGTTCGTAAGCGGTAACGCACCTCGGTCCACGCTTGCCCTTGTTCAGCGATCGCGGTGCGCAGGTGCGCGGCTTCCACGATCGGCTGCATCGCCACATCGGTCTTTAACAAGATGCGTTGCAGCGCCATTGACCACACTTCTTCGCGGGCGCGAAATGCTGCAAACACCCCTCCTGTGCCTTGCGAAGGCTTGATCTCTTGCAAGAAATCGTTGGGCAAAGCAGACGAAGATATCTCGTCTAAACCTTTTCGCTCCTTCGCATCAAGAGAGACGCGGACTTCGGAGACTTTTCGCAAAGCAAAGAAGGTTTCTTGTTGTTCGACGCCTTCTGCACGAACAAAGGGCAGCGCGACCGTCCCGTTACGCGGGATCGGTAAACGCATCAAAAAGCGTAGGTGGATATCTTTTTTCAATTGCACCCAAGACAACGCAAACGAAGTGCGTCCTTCTTTGGTGCTTTGTTCGAGGCGTGCGCCGCTTGGCCTTTCGATCTCGATCTGATCAGCCCAAAGGGTCGGGACCGAAAAAGCAAAGCTCTTGGAACCCGGGCCCATCGCCACAAAGCGAACCCCGACACGTGCGCTCACCTGATCGGGTTGCACAAGCACATCGTAATGCGTTGTGGCCCGTTGTTCGCTTGGGATCACACGAGACGACAAGCGCACACGGTACTCACCCACGATCTTGAAAAACAGACGCTTCTCTTGTTCCCGCATATCGGGCGCATCCGAAGGCAATTCTTCTTCGTCGAGCGTACCCGCAACCACCCCTTGCACCTCGTCGCTTTGAAGCTCCAACGTCGGCAAAGACAACACCCACAGCCCTCCCGTCAGCTTTTGCGTCCCATGAAACCGTAGAGACGGCGCTTCCGAACGCAACGGAGAACTCGGCATCAAGGCGTCGATGTGAAAGACCTGCCCACGATGAAGGGGCTGTGCAAACTCGATCACCCATTCACGGATCTGCCCATGCAACGGTCCTTTCCACACCTGACGAATCGCTGCCCCCATCAATGTTTCGATGCGGCGAAAGCGCAAGGCATCGGGAACTTGCAAGCGCAACGTAAAACGCGGCTGTTTGAGTTGTTTGATCTCGACCTTTGCCCAGAAGCGCGACGTGGTCGGAAGTGACGACAGGACAGCTTGTAGATCGATGTGCATCATCGGATCACGCCAACGCAAGGCCAGATGCAGCGCGGGTTGGCGTTGATACGCATACGCCACTTGCACCGATCCGCCCCATTGTTGGGAGGCTCCATCGTAGGCTTCGGGAGTGCGCTTTTCGGCGTGTTCGGCTTGCAAGATTGTCCATTGGATAGAGGAAGCTGCGTAAAGTCCGACAAATCCGACGTGTTGAGCAGCAGAAACAGGCTCCAGCAAAGGCAACTGCAATCGCTGATCAACCGTTTCGTGCAAACGAACCGTTTGGATACGTAGATCCGCCCGTTGGACGGGCTCTTCAAAGATCACCGTCAATTGCTGCCTGTTGTCGGGGGTGCGCAGCAGATTCCATGCGCGAATCTGTGTGCCTTGGATGGATTCAAGCTGTATCCCCGCAGGCAACCAAAACGCCACGCGGTCATGCTTGCGAAACTGCCGTTGGATCTGGATGCGCGTCTGGATGCGCATCAACGCCTCGCGGATCGTGACATGGTGATACGCTTGAATCTGCGGTGCTTCGGGTTCTTCGGCTTGCACTTCACGCTGCGCCCAACGAACATTCAGATCCCGCGTGGCTCCCAAGATCGCATCGACCACCGTTTCCGAGGCCATTTGTGTCTGCGACCATCCGCCTGCTTGCTCTGAAAACAACATCTGCCAAGAACCTTTGGGCAGGTGAAGCCGCAAAGAGGCCCCACTCATCGGAGACAACTGTAAAAACAGATGGCGGTGATAAGCTTTTTGCTCTGGCAACGAAAAGGACAGACGCAAACGCACGCGACCCGGGCCTTGCAAAAAAGCCGTGTATCCGTCCGTTCCAACATCCAACGTCACGTTCTCTTCAGCGCCCCACCCTTGTTCTTTTGCGCGCAAAGCACCTTGCGCCCGTTGCATCTTGGCAGCCTGCAAACGCGCTCCCTTGAGGCCCAACGGGATACGCTGCCATGTGGGATTCAAGAGATGAAGTTCCATCACCATCTCGCCTTCGGTGCTACGGGCCTCTTGAACGCGGATCGTGTAATGGGCCTGCCCCCACCATCCCACCGCTGCGGCAGGACGACACGGAAGCTGACGACGTTGTAAGCCTTCCCACAACGCTCGGCGCAAAAAGACAGGCGTTTGCGGTGTCAGCAAGTTGGCCTCTCCTTTTTTCGCGATCTCGGGCAGAAACACAGGCAGATGCTTGGGAAGGGTCTGTTGGATCTGGGCTTGGCTTTCAGGCGGACAGGGCGGCAGATCTTGCGCAGACGCTTCGCGACCTGCGGCCATCGAACCGAACCACAAGAACACCGAGACCACCGCAATACCCGCTTGTTTGCGGCCCAACAACAAGCTCACAACCCAAGCCAAACCGATCCCCGCAAGCAAACCATTGCTCGCCATCCGCGCCATATCCTCAAACAACATCGACGCCAACCCCACAAAAACCAGCGAACTACCAAAGAACAACCAGCGCCGTTGGACCCACCACACGCCGCAAGCCAGCCAAAACAGCAAGCCCAACAGCACGATCAAGCCCATCATCACACGCACCACTTCGCCTTGCCACAACACCACTGCGATCTCAGGCACCGCCCCAAGGCTCGTCCCTGACAACCGCCATCCGTGTGGCTCCGCCCCCACAGGCAACGAACGAATCCCGCGCATCATCCGCGCATCTGCACCTTTAAACGCCATCTGCATACTGCGCTCGATCTCTTTGCTGCGCTTCTCTAACTCGGACGCCACTTTGTATTCGGTTTTCTTGCCTTGCTTTTGGACGCCAAACTTGGGCTTTCTTTTCAAACCCCCGACATCGCCGCTCGGTGCGTTGGCGTCGTCGCTATCGCTTTCCGATTTTTTTCCATAAGTACCCAGATTACCGATCCCGACTCCGAGCGAAGACTCGGCACCGTCCTTTCCATCTTTTCCACCAAGCAGGCCCAAGCCACTGAGCTTTTGGGCTTCTTGCTCTTTGCCTTCGTTGCGTTCTTCGTTTTTGGTGACGGTCTTGTCTCGTTTTTTGCTGTCTTCTTCTTTGTCTTCTGGACGATCCGAAGGCTCAGCATCTTTCGGGGCCTCTTGGGTTCTTTTTTCCGCCACACTTGGTTCGGGCGAAGGTTCGGCCATGCGCATCGGAGGAGGCGGTGGCGCGGGGGGTTCAGCAGGAGCATTGGACACTACCGGCTTGGGCATCTCCAGTTGCGGGGCGGGTTGCTGTTGAGGAACTTTTGCATGGTCTTCATCCGCAGACCGCTTTAATCGGGACTCTTCCATCGGAAGCATCATCGGCTTCTTTGGTGCGTAGTACTGTCGCGACCTTCGGGCCAATTGGCGACGATAGCGATAGGCATGGGGGCCGGCAGGAGCAGGGGCGGCTGATGTGGCTGGCGAAGACGGCGCAGCGTCGTAACGCTGGGCTCTCTCCCCTCCACGAGCATACCCTCTTCCTTGCCCTCCTATCCGACCTTCGCGTTGCGGAGCGCTGTCAAAATCCAACACGCTGGAGGGTTTCTGATCGTGTGCGATGTATTTTGAGAAGCGATTCGACCGAGACATCGACATCTCGGGCGACGATTGTTTGGTGTAGCGCATCGAAGACGGCAACACGAACACCATCCCCACCATCAACAAGATCACCAACCCGATGCTCAGACGCCAATGCACAAGGAACCATCGCAAGATCCACCCCACCCAAGCGCGCAACCACCACAACAGAACGAAGACAACGAACAAAAAGACCAAAGCTTGGAGATCGCTATCCGCTTGGAGGCGATTGAGTGCGCGCAACATCAACACATCGGGCTGCGCCGAAGAGGACATCTGGATCGTCGTTCCCGCAAAGATCGGGTGCATCGAGCCTTCAACAAACAAGTTCCATTGTGTTTGCTGGATCGGGTAGGTGACTTGCGGCGCTTTGGCTCGCAAAACTTCGCGTGGTTTCAGGCGTTCGGCAAAGCGCACCGTGTAAAAAACGCGGATCTGATGATCTTCGCGGTGCAAACCACCAAACAGCGGAACTTGGATCCGCTGCTTTTCGCGCAGAGGCTTCACACCTTTGTCGTTGAGCGAAACCGACCACATCTCCGCACCTTCGGGAAGCTGCGCTTCAAAAAACGCTAGGCTTTGGCTGCGCAGATGCCATGTCACAGAAACCCGCATCACGCCCGATGCAAGGACTTCTCCGTCGATCTGCATCGAACGCACAAGCACTTGCAAGGTCTGGTGCGGATCATAACGACGCACTTCGACATCCAACGTAGGCTGCGCCCCTGATGAACGATACACCACCAACGGCGTGATCGCGGCTTTGGGATGAACAGGAGGCGGCAAAAGATCGGGTTCGATCAGAGTCCATTGGCGTGGCAACAGCTTCAACGAAACGCGCTCTCCCCCCGCAACCGCCGCCCACATCCGCAACGAAGCCGCATCTGGCGAAGACAACGTCGGCAAAGCCAATTGGCGATCTTGAGGATTCAAACGTCGCTGAAAACGCAGCGTGATCGGGATTTGTCCATAGACTTCACGCGAAAGTTCGATCTCCCATTGCATCGAACCATCCGCATTTTCGGTTATTTTTTGCTGTGCGATCTCGACTTGCGGGGACAACACCAACCAAGAAAAACCGTTGGCGCGTTTGGCGACCAAACGAAGGCGACGTATACCTGCCCGCTGGATCCGCACAAACGCATCGAGATCACCCGTCAACATCGCATCGCTGACGTGATAGCGCCCCACAGCCCACAATCGGATCTCTGGCTTTTTGCGTGCGATCTGCAATTGCCCACGATACGGAAAGGCCAAGATCCGATAACGCAAGCGCTCTTGGATATCCGCACCCTCTCGGCGTGCCGCTTCTTCGGGCAAGATTTGTTGTGACGACAACATCCGCAACGCATAAAACGCAGGCGACACGATCTCGATACGGCCTTCTTGGAGGGATGCGCCCTCGATCTGGGTTTGCGGCAAAGACATCTTTTCTTCGCCGACTTCGGGAAGTTGGAGGTTGCGCACCCACACCAGACGCACCCGCAAGCTTTGGCCTTCTTCCAAGGGCTTCGCTAACTCAGCCAGCCAGCGCCCACCCGAGCGCGAAAAACGCATCTCTTTGTTTTGACCATCACGAAAATCATAAAGCTGCCAGCCTTCGGGAGAAACACCGCTCAACTGGTACAACGTCCCCCGTTTCATCGTGATCTTGGCGTTGGTCTCAAAACGACCTTGGCGCACTTTCATCGACATCGCCATCGTATGATGAACATCAAAGCGCGGTGTCAGCTTTTCGATCGTCAACGCCAACCGTGCGTCTGTTCGCCAATACACAAAATACAAAGACGTTCCGCGCATATCCGCCGTATTCGCGGCGTTTGGAACGGCCTCCCGCCGCAAGGCCCCGCTTTCTTCGCTGCGGTATCGCAATTGGCGATCCATCTGCACCCGCAACGTGCCTTCTTGAGCGTAGGCATCGGCCACTTCGATCGGCTGCCATCGCCAGTTCGAGGCTCCATCTTGCCGCAGCAATCGAACATGCAGCAGCGCCCCCTCGCTTCCTTGCGAAGTTCGCAAACGCACCAATACCTCGCGTTGATCTTTGCCGCGCAAAGAAAAATCCACCAACGCAACCGAGCGGATATCGACCAACCGAAAGCCCGCAGGGACGCGGAAGATCGCTTGTTGACGTTGCCCCAGACGCCAGCGCAATTGGATATCTGCATACAACCATTGCACGTTCGAGCGCACCACCAAACGATGCGCAAGATGCGCGTCCATCAAGCTCTTGCGTTGCGTCACCCCTTCGCGTGGGCGAAACACCAAGATCACACTCTCTTGTGAACGCAATGCTCCCTCCAACACCGTCGCATCGGTGGCGCTTTGCAGACGTACCCCCAACGGAAGACCGCTGACTTCTTGTTCGGGTGGCAGACGCAGACGAAGTTGCGACACGGGGCTTGGGGGGAGTTGGAAGGACAACACCGATCCACGAGGCGTATGGCGGATCGCGCTTCCTGCATCGATCGACAAATGCCCTTGCGACGGGCCCCACACGTTCAGCACAAAGCCTGAATCGGTGGCGCGCACGCTGCCAAGAATGCCCGATAGTTCGACCTTTGATACGGCAAATCCGCTCATCGGCAAGAAGATCCGCTGCCATCCTTGGCGTGCGATCCGCAGTTTCATCTCGATCCGCAGACGAGCTTGTTGGCCTTGCCAGACGGCCCCTTCGCAATGAACGCGCTTTAACAGCCATCGCATCGGTGCCTGCTTGGTTTCAGCGGATTGTTGTGCAACCCACGCTTGCCAACGCGCATACAACTGGCCGTATGGAACGACCACACCATCCGCTTGATCTTGCAACAAGCTTTGCCAAGCCTCAACAGGCGTCCAGATCAAACGCAACGAGGGAAAAGGTTCCGAGGGCCTCGGCCTTGTAAGACGTGGGCCATGCCCCCCGTTCCATCGGGAAAAAGACGCGCCCGTTTCATCCAAAGACGGACTCGGTTTGGCCGCAAATGCCGCCTGTTGTGCGCCCCACATCCACGCGCACACACAAACGACGCACATCCACCAACGAAGGAGGTTTCGGTTCTCCATAATGATCAATCCTCCTTTTTACCCGTTTTTTTCGCCGTTGGGGTCTTGGCTTTGGCGGTGGACTTTGGCGCAGCGGAGTCCATCTCAGCAGAGGCGTCTTGTTGAGGCTTGTTCGCTTGGGAGGTTGCGCTGCCTGACGAAGTTTCCGAAGCCGCGCTTGCATCGGGCGCGTTGGCGGCTGTCTTGGCGGTCGTGTCAGCTACCGTCTTCTCGGTCGTTTGGGCAGAAACAGGGCGTTCAGACGGAGAGACCTTGCTCGGTGCAGCCGATCCCGGTTTGTAATTGTCCAACACCGCAAGATCTTCGCCCTCATCGGACGGGATCGTTGGAAGGGGTGGAACCGATGAACTGGTCGCCGCTTTTGCAACGGATGGAGCCGATGCACTCGGTGCAGTTTGTTGATCAGTTTCGGCCAGCTTTGCCCAACGATCATCTCCGCCAAGGTTGGCTGCTCCGAC
>CAUJFU010000214.1 GCA_963169055.1 Myxococcota bacterium | reverse complement strand
TCGCAGTATACTGTGCTATCGCATGAGGCGTCTTGTGAGCAAGGGACGCAGCGCCCTACTTGGCAAGAGAGACCAGAGAAGCAGTCGCTGTGTTGGGTGCATCGGCCACAAAAGCGCGTGCGCAAGCAAGATTCCTGTTCTTGTGAACAGTCGTCTTCTGCGCTGCACTGTGCGGTACACAAGCCGTCTTTGCAGTGATGATCGAGCGGGCAGTGGGTGTTGTTGAGGCAGGGGGTGGGCTTGCCGGTGGGGAAGGTGGTCTGTTGGGGAGTTGTTTTGGGCGGGTTGGAAAGGCAGAAGCCAAGGGCAAGATCGCAGGTGGCGTTGGGGCAGTCGGTAGAAGAGGTACAAGGCGGAGGCGCAGGAGAAGGTGAGCAGGCCCAAAGGCAGAGCAGCAGGGTGGCGAAAAGAAAAGCACGGAACGGTAAAGGGCGCATGGCGATATCTCTTATGGGGCTGTTAGGGTTTTGGTTTGTGTGGTGTGGTGTGGAGGGCAGAGGACGGCGGGAGGGGGGGAAGCTGCCGCACGAAGTTTTGGTAGATGGCGGTGTGAGGGGAGAGCTGGAGAGCTTGTCGGAGGGCGTTGTGGGCTTGGAGGAGGTGTCCTTGGCGCTGGTGGTACTGGGCGGAGAGATAAAACAGCCAAGGTGCGCGTTTTTTGTAAAGGGGAGTGTGGGGGGGAAGGCGTCGGAAGGCTTGTTGGATGGCGGTGAAGGAGCGGTCAGGGGAGAGTCGGTGGTGGAGTAGAAAGTCTGCAAGCAGCATGGGGGGGAGGCTATCGTGGGGGGAACGTTGCGCCCATTGAGTGAAAAGAGCGATGGCTTGGGAGGTTTGGTTTTGTTGATGGAGGCTGTTGGCTTGCCAGTAGAGGAAGCCGCCGAAGGCAGGGGTGTTTGCGTAAGTGCGAGCAGCGCGCTGAAAGTGGGCTTCGGCTTCGATGGGGCGTTTTTGGACGCGCAGCAGCCAACGTCCCCAGAGCCGCGTGGCATCTTGCCCAACGGAAGAGGGCTGAAAAAGCAGAGGGCGCAAGAGGGCGTAGGCTTGTGGGTGTTTTCCACGAACGAGCAAGGCTCGGGCAAGGCGGAGTTGTTCGTGGGGGGTAAGAGAGCGCTGCGTTCGGAGTGTTTGGAGGGAGAGGACTTCATTGTGCTGTTGGAATAGGGCGTGAAGGCGCCGTAGATAGGCTTCTTTTCCGTTGTACCCTTGGAGTCTTCCGATCTCTTGACCTGTTGCATCGAGAAGAAGAAGTGTAGGGAGATCGAGGATCGCGTAGCGTCGAGTGATCGCTTGGCCTTGGGGGGTGTCGAAGTCGATGCGGAGGCCAACAGCGCGTTGGAGAAATGGAAGGATTGCAGGGGTATCGTGGACTTCACGGTGAAGTTGGTTGCAAGGCGAACACCACGCTGCCGAGACTTGCACAAGAAGAGGACGGCCCGCTGCGTAGCGCTGGGCCGCTGCGAGATCGCCTTGTCTCCAAGCGGTCGATCGAGCCTCGACGGAGGAGGCCAGCGACATACAGACAAATAGAGGCACACAGGCAACGAGCGACACGCAGAAAGCCCACCACCCGACCTGAGAGGAAAGAGCGGTGGGTGTGGGGTGCTTGTGAAAAAAGCAGGGTTGGAGCAACATACGCCTTCCTTTGGTTTACGTTGTAATTGCGCAAGTCCTATAGCGAAAAGACGCGAGTGCATGGCAAGTTGAGCCGACTTGGAAGTTCGGCCAAAAGAAACCACAGATGGATCAAGACACACAGGAGCAAGAACGAAGATGCAACCACAACCCGCTTCGAATTATCCACCATCGTATCCGCCCATCCCACCGCCTCGACGGACATCGTTCGGGTGCATGGCGGCGGTAGGGTGTGTGCTGTTGGCGAGCCTTGTCGTCAACATCATGTTGTTTGCGATGATGAGCGACAAACAACAAGCACAGGGCCACGAGAAAAAGTTACGCGAAGTTCTTTTGGCAGGCAAGGGCGAGAGCAAGGTCGCGGTGTTGGATCTCAACGGCGTGATCATGGAAGGGGTGGGGAATTTTCGTGAGCGGGCGACGGCGGCAAGTCTGTTGCCGATGATCCGACAAGCCGAAAGTGACAAGATGGTACGAGGAGTGTTGTTATTGGCGAATTCTCCCGGTGGGAGCGTGACCGCAAGCGACAAGATCTACCATGCGTTAACGCGATTGGCGAAGAAAAAGCCGATTGTTGCGCTGATGGGCGATACTTGTGCATCGGGCTGTGTGTATGCCACCGCCGCTGCGCATCAGATCGTCGCCCACCCCACGACCGTCACAGGAAGTATCGGCGTGATCGTCTCGACGCTGAATTTCTCTGCGATGTTGGAAAAGATCGGTGTGAAGGGCGTTTCGATTACATCCAAAAAGAATAAAGCGCTGTTGTCTCCCTACGATCCGATCCAAGAAGAACACAAGCAGATCATCAAAACCATCGTAGACAAGATGTACCATCGTTTCGTGGATATCGTGGTGGCAGGGCGAAAGCTCAAACGCGAAGCTGTGCTCCAAGTGGCGGATGGACGGGTGTTTGTTGCAGAAGACGCACTCAAATACAAGCTGATCGATCGCATCGGTTATCGCAAAGATGCGCAAGATCTGTTGTTGAAGTTGACCAAACTCCCGAATGCACGCTTTGTTGCGTATCGCAAAGAAGCGACGTTGTTTGATATCTTTGCAGGGATGGCTGAGATGCCCGAACTTGTGCGGCGTGCGTCAAGCCCTTCGTTGTCGGACTTGCTCTCTGCTCAAACCCCCCGCGCTTGGTACATTTGGCCTGCTGCGAACCCTCGTCCCTAACCCCCCATTGACCGCGTTATCCGCAACGTTGGCAACTCGGCAAACTAGACGTGAACCATCGGCGTGAAATCCGATTGACCGAAATCAGAGACAGCTCATGGATCAGGGAGTGGGAACAGGCGGGCTGATTACGCCCGATTTTCGGGGGAAAGCACCTTTTTGGTAAAGCGTGTTGGGAGTGGGGACGCTTCGCAGGCTCAAGTTGCTCCAGACGAGAGGATTGAGATCGAAGTTGCTGAGTTGGGTTGAGGCAAAGCCGATCGCGAGATAATCCATGCCGTAAACATCGAAGGCAAGGGCATTGGCAAGCCAATGAGCTCCCGCTCTGTTGGTGTCGTGCAGAGACATGGGGTTGGTGGGGGTGCGTGAAAGGGCGGGATAACGGACGGGAGAGACGAGAGTTCCGGCGCTATCGAGGAGCAACAAGAAGAGGCCGACTTGGGTGGCTGAACCGACCAACGTGGAGCCTGTGATGGGGACAGGGATGGTCGTGGTGCTGTACAGGGTCGAGGTTTGATAGAGACCGAAGTCTTCGAGGTAAGAACCGACGAGATGAACCAAGCCATCGCGCATCCCGATGGCGGTCGGAACGACTTTCCCGGCTCTTTGAGAGGACGCGGTGAGATAGGCCCATTCGAGGTTGGGGTTGCCTGTACCCAAGTCTTTGTAGCGAGCGATAAATCCGTTGTATGTGCTTGTTTTGCGTCCGTACAAATCCGAAGATAGGCCGCCCTCGAACGTGAGTTTGTAGGAAGAGGTGTTCACATTCAGATAGGAAGTGCCTGCAACGTAGATATCGGTGCCTTCGGTGTGGAGTGCGGTGGGGGTATCGTCCTCAGCGGAATGGATGCGCCTGAACCAGTGGATGGTTTTGAGGTCGAGAGAGAGTCGAGCCAAAAAGGCGTCGCGCTCGCCTGCGCTGAAGATCTTGTTTGTCGTGTCCTTTTCGTAGGCCCCTGAAAATGTCCCCACAGCCAGAAGATCACCGTTAAACAGCGCCATCTGCCAGATGCGGTCGTTGAAGTCAGCCGTGCCTGAGGTGATGGTTTTGAAGAATTTTCTGCCTTTGATTGCGCCATCGGTGGTGGAGAGGACAGCGATAAAGGGGTCGTTTCCTGAGGTTTCGCCGATCGGCAAGATGTTGAGATCGGGTGTACTTTTTCCTCCGACATACACGGCTTGGCTGTTTGCGACGATGCTGTGGGCGGTGGTGTCGCCGTAATCGATCTTGGAGGCCCACAATCCAGTCGCGGGTTGGCTTACGGCATCTTGGATCGCCCAAACAAAGGCGGCACTTCTGTTTGTGAAGCCCGCCGTGAGGGATTCGTATTGGGTGGTGGTGCTCAGTGCGCCTTTTGGGAGGCGGATGGTGCCTTGGAAGCTGCCTGTGATGTAGATCGTATTGTTTGCGTAGGCAAGGCGTTGGGGCTGGGCGGAGCCACTCAGCGGGAACGGGAGCGGCATACTAAAGGTAAAGGCCCAATGGACGCGGAATTCAGGCGTCACTTTCATGATAAAGCCCAAGATGCCGTTGGGGCTTGCGATGCTTGCGTTTTGGCCGCTGGTGGTCAGATAGCGATAGGTGCCCGTGATCTCGCCCAGTAGATAGAGATCGCCGCGTTTTTCGGAGGCGTTGCTGACGATATCTTTGATCAGGAGCTGGCCTTCTTTTTGGCCGTTGAGGTCGTGTTGGATCAATGGATAGGTGGAGACGCAGTTGTCGCGTTCGTCGGAGGCGGAGGCGTTGTAAGCGCGGAGATCGCTGTAGTCGACCTTGCCGTCGCAATCGTTGTCTTTGCCGTCGGTGCAAAGCATATACTCTTTTTGGGGTGTGACGGCGGGGGTTTCTTGTTGCCACTGCCCGGCTTTGCAAACGGATATCCCGGGTTGGCAGATGCCTTCGCACTTGTATTGTTGGGTGTTTGGGTCGAGGGTGCATCCTCGGGTATCGGAGGGGTAGGTGTCTCGCTTGATGTTTTCGTCGATTTGACCGTCACAATCGTTGTCTTTGTTGTCGCATTTGGTTTCGGTGGGCTGGTAATCGTTGTTGTGCGCGAAATAATCGCGAGGCTCGCAATCTTTCCATCCATGGGTACCGTTGCAGGTTTGGTTGGCACCGAGGCAGACGCCGGCTTGTTTGGTGCAAGGTTTGGTGGGGAGATTGTTATCGGCCTTGCCGTCGCAGTTGTTGTCGAGTCCGTCGCACAGGGTTTCGGTGGCTTCGTAGGCGGTGTTGTGGGCCTTGTATCGGGCATCATCACAATCAAGCCATTTTTTTTGTAGGCTATCGCAGACCTTGGTGGAGCCTTGGCAAACGCCATCCTGTTTGTCGCAAGGGACGGGAGTCAGGTTGTTGTCGACCTTGCCATCGCAATCGTTGTCGATGCCGTCGCAGATCTCCTTGGCTTCGCGGACATCGCCGACACAGTCTCCCCATTTTCCGCCCACGCACTCTTGTTTGCCGACTTGGCAGGGTGGATTGCATTGGTAGGAACCGATGCTGCTTGGATCGGGTGTACATCCGTTGGAACCGCCGAAACACTCGCGGCTTTGCCCAATTTGGCAGTCGCAATGTTTGTCGGTGCTACCGTCGCAGTCGTTGTCCTTGCCGTCGCACTTGGTTTCGGTGGTTTCGTAGGCGGCGTTGTGTGCGGTATAAGCGGCGGTGTCGCAATCTACCCATCCCTTGATACCGTCGCAGGTCTTTTTGGAGCCGTTGCAGACTCCGTTTTGTTTGGTGCATGTGGGCGGAGTCAGGCCGTTGTCGACCTTGCCGTCGCAGTCGTTGTCGAGGCCGTCACATAAGGTTTCGTTGATCTCGTAGGTTTTGCTGTGTGCGGCGAACGCGGCGTGATCGCAGTCTTTCCAGCCGTCTTTGCCCTTACAGGTCTGTGTGGAGTCCTTGCATACGCCGTTTTGGTTGAGGCATTTGGGGGCAGTCAAGCCGTTGTCGATGTTTTCGTCGCAGTCGTTGTCGAGCCCATCGCACTTGGTTTCTTTGACCTCATAGTCAGTGCTGTGTTTGGTGTAGTCGGTTTGATCGCATTTCTTCCAACCATTTTTGCCATCACAAATCTTTTTGGAGCCGTTGCAGACGCCTTTTTGGTTTTCACAAGCAGGGGCGGTCAGATCGTTGTCGATCTTTCCGTCACAATCGTCGTCGATGCCGTTGCATTCTTCGGGTTTTCCGATACTTGCGCCCTCACAACTTCCCCATTTTCCGCCGCTGCATGTTTGTGTGCCTGTTTTGCATGGGTCATTGCATTGGTACGTGCCGTTGTCAGCGTCTTTTTTGCATCCGATATTTCCGGGAAAACAGGGTTGTGTTTCGTTGTTGACGCAGGAACAGCCTTCGTCGATCTGTCCGTCGCAGTTATTGTCTTTGCCGTCGCATTCTTCTTTGTCCGAGTATTCGGGGACTTGGGCTTTGTAGGTGGCGTCATCACATGGCTTCCAGCCGTTTTTGCCCCCACAAGTGGCTTTGGTTCCGCCGCAGACGCCGCTTTGTTTGTCGCAGAGTTTGGGGGGGAGGTTGTTGTCGGCTTGCCCGTCGCAGTCGTTGTCGAGGCCGTCGCATCGGGTTTCGGAAGGCTCATAAGCATCATGGTGTTTGGTATAAGCGGCTTGATCGCATTCTTTCCAGCCGTTTTTGCCGTCGCAGGTTTGTTTGGTGGAACCTTTGCAGAGGCCGCTTTGTTTTGCACAAAGCGGTGGGGCGAGGTTGTTGTCGATCTGCCCGTCGCAATCGTCGTCTTTGCCGTTGCATTCTTCAAGGGCAGGGACGACGGCTCCGATGCACTCTCCCCAAAGGCCGTTGCTACAGGTCTGTGTGCCTGTGTTGCAGGGTTGGGTGCATGAAAAAGAGCCTTGCGAAGAGGTGCAGCCTTTTTGGTTACGGGGAAAGCAGGGGCGGGTGTCGCTTTCGCGGCAGGGAGGTTCTTGAGGGATATCGGGTTGATGGGTGTTGGCATCGCTGATCTGTGCGATGTTTTCGCGTCCACTTTCGCTGCTGAGGCTAGAGCACGCGCCAAAGACACAAGCGTAACCTGCCGAGCAATCGCGATCTTCTTGGCAGCTTTGCTGGCTAGGGACGGTGGGGGCGCAAGCCCAAAGGCCGATCCACAGGGCCATCAGGCACCCGAGCGGCAGGTATCGTTGCGGTTTTGTGTACATGGCGTATTCCTCGATCGTTGTTCGTGTTCAAATTTCGTTTGTACGCTGGTTTTGTCACAGGCGCAACAGGTGAGATCGGAGCGTTTCGGAGGGGGGGGCCTGTGTGGTTTAGCGCGGCAGCGGGTGTTTGTATATCTCGGCTTTGTAGGGCGGAGGCATGGTTGTGGGGGCGAATATCTCGAAGTTGGTTGTAGCCTGCAAGAAGCTGGGATCGTCTTGGTTGAGGAAAAGATAAGCGACATCGTAAGAGTCAAACGAGATGCCCGCAGGAGTCCGAAGGACGGGGGGGGAGAGAGAAGTGTTGCTAAGGATGCGATAACTGTTGCTGGAGGCGAGTGCGCCTGTAGTCGGGTTGATCGCGAGTAGGAAGTTGTCGGCGAGTTTGTTGGTAAAGGTACGTTGGATGTTTGTGGTGTTGGGGCCTGTGGAGTTTTTCGAGAGAGAGATGGGAGTGGTGTTGTGGCCTTGGTAGTAGGCGAGGTCACCACGGAAGAGGCCCGCGAGATAGAGGGTGTTGTTGTGCAGAGCGAGGTGTGTGGCGGAGGCTTGGTTAAAAAAGGTGTCTTGGATTCCTTGGATTTTGAAATTGTCAGAACCTACGCCAAATATCCATTGTGCTAGGTAAGAGGGACTCCAGTGGGCCAAAAAGGCGGAACGTTGGCCTTTGGCGTCAATCGAGACGATGTTGGAGTCGTTTGGTTGTTTGGGGCGCCAGTTTTTGTAAATCACCGTAGGGTGGCCGCGTGCGACCAATACATATCCAAAGAGAAAAAAT
>CAUJFU010000213.1 GCA_963169055.1 Myxococcota bacterium | reverse complement strand
TGCTCCACACACGCTCCCCACGAAGTCCCCAGCGCGTCGCACCATTGCTTGCCTTTTTTGCAAAGCCCCTTCCCTACGAGCTTTTCGTCGCCATCATAGCACTCTCTGGTTTGTCCGGGCGTACACAACTGCGCGTTGCATTGCAGATCCCGACAGTACTGCTTTTCGCCACAATCGGTATGTTGACGGCATCCTTTCAAACACCGCTCTTGCAAGCAGATCTCCCCTTTCGCACATTGCCGATCTTCGCTGCAAGCCTTCTCAGGTGGGGGTCCACAAGAGATCAGAAACAACCCGATCCATAACAAGCCATAAAAAAAACGCGCTGCGGTATTCTTGGTGTGCATCTTTTCAATCCTTTTCGGTGCGACGCAGTGGAATGGTTTTGTGGGGCGAGGTACCACACCCCGCAAGGAAGCACCGCCCCTTGACCCCGATGTTGGCGAAACCAGAAGGCGTTTTTCAAACAAAGGACTCTGTCGCTTGAAATAGTTCGAGCACGGCGGTTTTTTGGCCAACTGCGTAACTCCTATCTGTTGTAACGTCTTGAAAGGCCGATACAGGGGCTTATGTTTCGGGTGCAGTGATGTGGTGTATTCTAGTCGCTTTTGGAAAGAAAAACTATCAAGTTTTGATTTTTCGATGAGATGAGGGGCAGGGGACAAGGAAGGAAGAAGTGAGGGTTGGTGCTTGACAAGGGAAGTGTCGGGCTTATCACTTGGGAGGCGGAGAAAAAACAGCAGACAGATCAGCGAAACATCGATTTTTATTTGGGAAAAGAAGGCGTACTGGTTTGTGTGCATGAGGTGGATTGAAACGCAGAGGGCTGTAAAAGTCCGAAACACCGAGAAGATCGGGGGAGATGGTGATGAACTTTCAAAAATTCACGAACAAAAGTCGCGAGAGTTTAGGGGAAGCGCAGATCCTGAGCGCGAAGCGAGAACATGCAGAAGTGACGAGTGCGCACTTGTTCTTGGCGCTGCTTGAGGATACAAAAGGCCCGATAGTGGGGATGTTTGGTCGTTTAGAGTCCGACATCGGGGAGGCCAAGCAAAAGGTCGAAGGGTTGCTCAAGAAGATGCCGCGAGTGAGCGGAGATACAGATCGCCCGATATCACGGGATCTCCAACAAGTATTAGAGCAGTCCTTTCGAGAGGCCGAGCAATTGAAGGACGAGTTTATCAGCCAAGATATCTTGTTTTTGGCGATGTTGCAGAAGTCGTCGGAGTTGCGTTCGACGTTTGAGGCATTGCGATTCACTTATGACCGCGCACTCAAGGCGCTGGTCGAGATTCGAGGGAGTCAACGCGTGATGGATGCAGAAGCGGAAGGTCGTTTTCAGGTGTTGGAGCGCTACTGTCGGAACTTGACGCAGCTTGCACAGACGGGAAAGCTCGATCCTGTGGTGGGGCGGGACGACGAAGTGCGCCGCGTGTTGGAAGTGTTGGCGCGTCGGACGAAAAACAATCCTGTGTTGATCGGAGATCCCGGGGTTGGGAAGACGGCGATCGTGGAAGGGATCGCGTTGCGGATCGCCCGAGGGGATGTACCTTCGGGGATGAAAGAGTTGATGGTGTTGCAGTTGGATCTAGGGGCATTGATCGCGGGTGCGAAGTATCGGGGAGAATTTGAGGATCGGCTCAAGTCGGTATTGAAAGAGATCACCGAATCGAACGGAAAGATCGTGTTGTTCATCGACGAGATGCACACCTTGGTGGGTGCGGGAGCAGCGGAAGGTGCGATGGATGCGTCCAATATGCTAAAGCCAGCGTTGGCGCGTGGTGAGTTGCATACCATCGGCGCGACGACGTTGGATGAATATCGCAAGCATGTAGAAAAAGATGCAGCCTTGGCGCGGCGCTTTCAGCCCGTGTATGTAGGCGAACCGACGGTGGAGGACACCGTGCAGATCTTGCGGGGGCTGAAAGAAAAATACGAAGTGCATCATGGGATTCGGATCCGCGATGCTGCGTTGGTTGCAGCGGCCCAACTGAGCGACCGCTACATCAACGACCGTTTCTTGCCAGACAAAGCGATCGACTTGGTGGACGAAGCGGCGAGCCGTATTCGTCTTGAAAGTGACAGTCTTCCTGCGGAGTTGGAGCAATACCAACGCAAACTAACCAACATGGAGATCGAACGCCAAGCCTTGCGCAAGGAAAAAGATCCTGCCTCCAAAGAGCGATTGAAAGAGCTTGAAGCGGCGATCAAAGAGACGCAAGGGCAGTTTGAGAAAGAAAAAGCGCGTTGGGACAAAGAGTTGGTGGCGATCCGCGATATCCGCCGATTGAAGGAAGATTTGGAAAAGACGCGCACCGAGTTGGGGTTGACCGAACGCCGCAATGATTACGAGAAAGCGGCAGAGATCAAATACGGGATCTTGCCGGACCTTGAGAGGCGGCTTCAGTTGGCCGAGTTGAGCTTGCGAGATCTGCAAGTGGGTGGATCATTCTTGCGCGAAGAAGTCTCGGAAGAAGATATCGCGCAGGTGGTGTCGCGCTGGACGGGTATCCCTGTGTCGAAGATGCTCGAAAGCGAACAACAAAAGCTGTTGCAGATGGAAGATCGATTGCGATTGCGGGTGGTCGGGCAAGAAGAAGCCCTCGAAAAAGTCGCGGATTGTATCCGTCGCGCCCGCGCCGATCTCAAAGATGATCGACGCCCGTTGGGATCGTTCCTTTTCCTCGGTCCCACGGGGGTTGGCAAGACAGAGTTGGCGCGCAGCCTTGCAGAGTTCTTGTTTGACGACGAAGACAACATCGTGCGCATCGATATGTCCGAATACATGGAGCGCCACGCGGTCAGTCGATTGATCGGAGCGCCGCCCGGTTATGTTGGATACGATGAAGGCGGCCAGTTGACGGAGCGCGTGCGTCGGCGCCCCTATTCGGTGGTGTTGTTTGACGAAGTGGAAAAAGCCCATCCCGAGGTGTTCAACGTGTTGTTGCAACTGCTTGACGATGGTCGTCTCACCGATGGACAAGGCCGAACTGTGGACTTCCGCAACACCATCGTGATCATGACCTCGAACCTCGGCAGCGAAGCCATCCAAAACGAACGAGATCCCGCACGCATGAGACAGATCATCGAAACGGCCTTGCAAGCGCAGTTTCGCCCCGAATTTCTCAACCGATTGGACGAAACCGTGATCTTTCGATCGCTTGGTCGAGAGCATCTGCGTCGGATTATCGAGATCCAGCTTCAACTGTTCGGCAAGCGCCTACAACGCCGCCAGCTACATCTGACGATCACCGAAGAAGCCAAAGATCTGTTGAGCGAAGAAGGTTATGATCCCGTGTTTGGTGCGCGCCCGCTCAAGCGCACGATCCAACGCCTGCTCGAATCCCCGCTCGCCAAAAAAGTTCTCGCAGGTGAATATCCCCCCGGTTCGACCGTCGAGATCGACGCAAAAGACGGCGAGATCCTCTTCTCTACCCCCCAGATACTCGAAGTGTAATACGAAACCCGAAAGATGTGTGATCGAAGGCTCGGAAGTACACATATCGGAGCGATCCCTAGCCAAAAAAAGCCGTGTTCGCAAGCGTTCGAGCCGTAGATCTGTTGGTTTTGAAAAACGCTGATCGCCCCATCTATACGGGGTCAAGGGGGCCGGGACCCCTTGTGGGGCGTGGGGTGAAACCCCACAAAAACAAGTCCAACGCCTCCCACCAAAGTACCCAAGGACACCGAGATACAGAGCGTTTGCGTGGTTATGGACGCGAAGGAAAGAGCGCACAAGGGGTTTTTGCGATGGCTTTGGAGCCGAGGCGACCGGGCTGAAACAGAAAGATATTGGGGAATGTCGAGGGGGGGGTACTCGGAGAGGATTGAGTGACGCCGCCAAACCAGACAAATGCCCCTGTGGCGGTGCGTACGCCTTCTGCACCGGCCCAAGAGCGCCAAGGTTGGGAAGACCGTTGTGCGAGGGCGGGGGATTGGACTTGAGAGACGCGCAGACGGATCACTGCGTCGCCGATTGGAAAAGTCAGTTCGGGTTCGGTGTTTTTTGAATCGAAGGGTTCACGGCTGATATCTACCCGAATGAAGGGGCTGTTGGAGTTTTCGATCGCGGGGAGATCTTGGGCGACACCCCCCGCAAAGACGCCAAAAAGCATATTGGAATCGTTGGCGGTGGGAAACGCAGCAGCAGAGGCAAAACTGCGAAGGAGCAAACCCGCCGCCTTAGCGCTGGTATCTTTGAAATCGAAAGGCAAAAGGATGGGAGCTTGTTTGCGATCGGTAAGCTGCAACAAAAAGGCTTGGTGGGAAAAGTTGAATGTGCTGCTACCAAAAAGTTTCAGATCGATGTATTGGCCTTTGGTGTGTCCGAAAGGACTCCATCCGCCGACGATCAAGATCGTATCTAGCGCGGTGCTTCCGCTCAGTTGGAGGTTGTGCTTTCCGAGATAGAGAGCTTGGTGTGCAAAGAGGGCAGAGAGGGTATAGGGTTTGTTTTTTTCGGTGTAGCGGGAGAGATGGGTGAGATGGGCGTTGCGAGCGCCCGATGCGTTGATGTGCAAGAAGACGAGGTAGGGATTGGGACAAAGGGTCGCGCCATTTTTGAGATCGGTGCATCCGTCGGATGGATCGGCAGATTTGAGCAAAACAAAGCCACCCGAAAGCAATAGGTGGGTCTCTCCTGGGGCGGGCTGTGGGAGAAAAGTGGTTTGGTGGAAGAAGATCGCGTCTTCGATGCCCGCACAGGCCGTCTCGAAATTGGCTGGAGTTTGTTGTGCGATACATTCTTGGGGGAGAAGTTTGGTCGCGTCACAAGAACTGTCGAGCTTGGTTTGAAGGCAGGCGGTGGGGAGTCCCCCGACTTGTTCAGCAAAGATTTTTCCGCTGCGTTCGATGGCAAAGGCTGTTCCAAAAGCTCGGCGCATCGGTTCATTTCCGCCGGCGACAGCGGTTTGAGAGAGCGGTTTGGTTTGTCCGGCGGGAGGGATCTCCCACGTTTCGGCGGCACTGGTTCCGTCGGAGGTGAAACCGCCCGATAGAACGAGCTTTGCACCATTCCAAAAGGCTTGGTGATAAGCGCGAGAAGTAGTTCCGAGGACTTGGAAGCGCAGGGCGTCGTCCGTGGCGTGTGGATCGATGAGAAGTATTTCCGAAGAGGAGACTTTGGTGTCAGCGATCGGGTTGCGGAATTCGGCCAACATATCGGGTTTTGCGGAGATTCCGCCCGAGACCACCACGCGCCCATCGGGAAGCGCGGTGACGCGATGCCCAAAACGAGGTGTGGTGAGAGAAGCGGGTGGGGTGTTGGTTGTGGTGATGGCGCTCCATGTTTCGGAAGGATAGAGCGCAACGCGAGAAGGTGTCGGTCCGTGTTTTTTGTGTTGGCAAAACCACGAATCAGTCAAACGAGCGGCAGCAAGGAAAGTGGTGTTGTTTCCGGTGAAGCAGGACTCTACGAGCGTATAAGGCAGATGATCGTAGGGGCGAAAAAGCGGGGCTTGTTCGTTGACGGACGGAGGGAACAGACCGAAAGAATCTTTGCATGAAACTTCGCGAGTGCCGAGGCTATCGTTGCCATTGAAGACTTTGCCATCAAAGTATCCGAGGGCGCCTTGGGCTGGCGCTGCGTTTTCGCGGGGGATGGAAAAAGCGCCTGAGAGTTCGGGAGGAACAGCCAGTTAGAGGGTGAGTTCGGATCCGCAAGCGGAGAAAAGCAAAAGCAACAGGGCAAGCCAAACCCCCCGCCGAAAGACTGGGGCAAGCCAAACCCCCCGCCGAAAGACTGCGGAGCCGAGAGAGGAAAAGACCATGATGAAGACCTCCAAGTCTCGAAACAGCGGGATTATCGGAAAGAGACGGTCACTTTTTCAAGAGGTCGAGTGGCAGCATAAACGCCGATGGCAACGGCCCCTCCGACGACCACGACCCCTGCGGCCACAGTAATCCAAACCCATGTGGGAGTGGTGGGGGGGGCAACAGGTTGAATGGGGCGGCGAACCACGACCGCCACATCGCGTTTGCGGGGTTGGGGCTTGAGAGAAAAGACGAGACGCATCTCTTCCCAAGCGAGGACTTGGATATCTTTTTCTTGGGGCAAGAATCCAGCGGCGCGGATACGCAAGCGAAGCAGACCGGGGAGGCGTTGGATCGGGGATTGGACAGGCATCCAAGACGGTGCAGCAGTCGTGGTTTTGGTCGGCGAGGGTGGCGTTGTGGTGGACGGAGGCGGTGCAGCAGTCGTGGGGTTGGTCGGTGTGGGCGGGGTTGTAGTGGAGGGAGCGGGTGCAGGAACGGGAGCAAGCATTTCAACGGAGGCATCAGGAGGCGTCAGTGTCCACGAGACGACGGAGGGGACAAGATTGCATT
The DNA here is from genome assembly GCA_963169055.1 of Myxococcota bacterium. Taxonomy (GTDB): domain Bacteria; phylum Myxococcota_C; class UBA6777; order UBA6777; family UBA6777; genus JAKLKB01. The sequence continues at coordinate 5,990 of CAUJFU010000213.1, read as the reverse complement.
CGTCGAGTCGGCGTTTGGAGACAGCGAAGCGCTCGGGGAGTTTGGTATTGATGGGCCAACTTTCCCATCCTGTGGGGAGTTGGTCGACGCGATCGCGGATCTTTTTGTAGAGTCGGCAAGCAGGGAAGCTCTCTTTTTGTTGATCGGCAATCTGGGCGAGATGGAAACGAACATCGCTGCGGCCAATGATAAAGAGATGGCGTTGTCGCTCGGTTTGGCCCTTGACTTGGGAAAGAAGCTCAAGGGTTTCTTGGAAGAGCTGTTTGGCTTCTTTCCAATTTTGGTTGAGGAAGGCGCGTCTTGCGAGCAGATACTTGTCTTTTGCGGCGATCTCGGGGGAGATCGGAGCAGCCGACCACAAAAACAAAAACAAAGACAAAGAGATAGACATGACTCAAACCTACACTAACGCGGTTTTGCGCGTTTAAACTGCTTACAGATCTCCCACGTTACACCGCTATTGCATTCACATTCAAGGATGCGCCGCTGAAAAGTTCGAGCGTCATGGGCGCGAGGAAAGAGTTTTTGTGCTTGTTTGTATTCGTACACGGCCTGCTCCCATCGCTCGTTTTTGGCGTATTGGTCGCCTTTTTGGCGGAAGCGCATATAGCGTAGCCGTTGTTGTCCCCAAGCAAGGTGCTCTTGTTTGAGGACACGTTTGGCAGGGCTTCCTTCGAGCAGCGGTATCACCGCATCAAAGCCTTGGTTAGCGGAGATATTGCGAAGAGCCTCGCGATCTTTGCGCAATCGATCGAGAAGCGGGGCTGCTTTTTGGAGGCGTTCTTGCCACTGTAGCGAGGAGGCGGCGCGTCCTTCGTGTTGTTTGGCTTGTTCGGGTTCGGCGGCAGCGATTTGTTTCCAACAAGACACACCTTTTTCGTAGTGTTTCTCGGCTTCGCGAAGCCCACCACGCCCAAGAGAGCGCTGCGCAGACTGCGCAAATCGCTCGCAGCGCTTGGTGTATTCGGCCTTTTGTTCTTCGAAGCGTTTTTTGTACAAAGCCACCGCAGCGGGGTTGTCTTTGAGCGTGGCGAGCAAGGCATCACCGCTTTTGCGCGCCCCGAGCAGATCGCCCGATTCGGCCATGGCCTCGATCTTTTTCCACGTTTCATCGGCCTGTTGGAGGCTGGATTGCGCGTTGTTGGATTCGTTAATCAATCGCTGAAACAGCGGTGTTAAGAGGCTTTCAGTCGTTTCGATCGATCGTTTGAGTAGCTTGGGGACAGAAGAAAAGATCGGGGTGGCTTTGTTGATCTCGCCCTTTTCGAGGAGAGCCCGTGCGCGCTTGTGCGCGACAACCCCTTTGATGCCGAGCTGTCCGGCTTTGATGGTTTGGTCAAGAGAGGGGACAGAAGGGAGTTCTTTTCCAACAAGGCGGCGATACCAAGCCTGTGCATTGGGGCGCAAGGCTAGCCTGATCTCGTCGCGGTACAAGCGCAACAGAGCAAGCGAGGCTTGGGGGGTTTGATAATAGTCACGAAGCAACAACGAGCGGATACGCCGATAGATCGAGGGTTCGTCGGTATTTTCGCTCAAGAGGCGGCGAAGAGAGGCTTGGGCTTGTTTGCGGTCGTTGGATTGGAGGGCCGTTTGGAGTTCGTTGAGGCCGTCGTCTTGGCGTTTTTGGAGGGCGCGCTTCATTTCTTCGTAGCGCAAGACGAGTTTGCGTTGTTGTTTCGGAGGGAGTCGGATCTGCGAGGCTTTTTTCAACAAAGCCAAGGAAAGGCCGGGGAAACGCTGTTGGAGAAGTTCGGCGGTGCGTGTGTAGGCGCTGCTGAGCGATACATCGGGGCCATAATCCAATCGCCCAAGAGCCTCTTTTTTTTGCAAAGCAAAGGCTGTATCCAAGACGCCCAAGGTTGCGCTGTCATCGCCAGATTTGAGGTGTTTTCCAAGGGCGCGCAACAGATCTTTGGTGGCGATCTCGCTAGCGACGACGCGCTGCTGGAGACGCTGCACGTTCTTTTCAAGGGCTTCTTTTTCGCCCGGGTCAAAGGACTTGGCTTGTTTGAGGTAGAGTTGAAAAAACTGTAAAGCCGCAAAAGCGGGCTTTTTGGACGCATCTTTCTCGGCTTCAAAAAGTGCGGTAGCCATCAAGCGATAGATTTTGGGGTCAAAGTCTTTGGAAGAGCTTGTCCAACGCTTGCTGCTGACGATTTGATCGAAGCGTTGTAGAGCGCTTGCGAACTTGCCTGCTTGAAAATCTTGAATCCCGAGTTCTTTGAATTGGGGGATACCCGTCAAGCGCGGGGGAGGCGGAGGGGGCGGAGGAGTTTGAAAGATCGAGGCCAACCACCAGCTTCCACCGCCCACCACGAGCAAGGCCAAAAGCGCAAACACCCAGCGCAGCCGATAGAAGAGAGAAGGGGGTTGCTCTTTTTCGAGGATATCCTTGTAGGTTTTTTCCCAGACTTGGCGCAGGGCAGTATTTTCTTGGGCATCTTCCAAAACGCCCATCGCTTGGTCAAGTTCTTCCCAGAAAGCGGCCACGGTGGCAGGACGAGACTGTGGGGATTTGGACAAGGCGCGTTGCAAAAAGAGTTCGAGGGCAGAGTTGGAAAAGGAGGGCAAGACTTCCCCGAGTATCGGTGCTTTTCGTGTAAGGATGGCGACCATCTGCTCGGCGATGCTGGGTTCTTCGATCGGCAATTTCCCGGTAAGGAGTTGGAACAAGATGACGCCAAAGGCGTAGATATCGACGCTTGCACCAAGTTCGATCCCTTGGCGTCGGGTGAGTTGTTCAGGAGAAAGATAAAACGGCGTCCCCAAGACGGTGCCTGTGCGGGTGAGTTTTTGGTTTTCCTCGTCCAAAAGCTCGGACTCTTGGATCTTTGCGATGCCAAAGTCGAGGATCTTGACTTGGGGGATATCGGAGCCTTCGCGTGGGACGAGAAAGATGTTTGAAGGTTTAAGGTCACGATGGATAATGCCCGATTCATGGGCGGCTTGGAGTCCTCGTGCGATCTGCTTGGCGATCTCTTTGACAAAACGCGGAGGCATGGGTTGTCCGGTCAGGTAGGCTTCGAGGTCGCTTCCCTCCAAGAACTCCAAGACCATATAAAAGCCGATGCCTTTTTGAAATCCAAAATCCATCACTTGGATGACGTTTTCGTGTTTGAGATGGCTTGCAGCAAGGGCTTCTGTGCGAAAGCGTTCGATCACTTCGCGTTTGTTGGTGAGATCGGATCGCAAGAGCTTGATGGCGACTTTGGAGCCGAGCATGACGTGACGGGCGAGAAAGACCACCGCCATCCCGCCCTCCCCAAGGGGTTTTTCAAGCCGCCATTGACCGATTTGTTCTCCCTCGAAAGTCTTGGGATCGCGTGGTGCTTGACAGCGCGAACAAAGCTCGCTTCCTGCTTCATTTTCTTGAAAATCGCACTCGATACACTTCCACATGGGTCTCTCAATCGTTGCTAAAGGTTGCGTATCGGCATTTTACGCAACAACGGGTGGAAAATGCAAGAACGCATCACTCACTCGGTGCGAAACCAAGACCCCACGGGCTTACGAGCGGTCTTGAAAAATCGCTGCGACTCAGGCCATCGAGAATCCCCGTGTGCCGAATCCGATGGCCCAAAGAGGCTTCGCGCTCCGAAATAAGATTCGCCGTGAGATGCGAGAATTGTGGTTCGGTGACCCAAAAGAGGCTTCGCGCACGAGAAATTTTGCGCTGCCGTCTCGACCTCGCTACAATCGGCGCACGAGAAACGCCCAGACGTTCTCGACGCAGGCCATCCAAGCCACACCCCCTCTACCACGCCAAACACAAGGAGCGCCGCGATGTTTCAATTCGGCAACCAAGTGGAGTTTCGTGTTGATCGACGCCATCTGCTTTTTCTTGGGATGGGTGCGATCCTTTGGACCTTCTTGGTCTTTTTCCTCGGCATGTGGACAATCGCCGAAAGCAATAAGCGCCCGATCGAACAAAAACTCCGATTGCTCGGCTGGCTCGATCAACAACGCCCCGAAGATCCGGCCCTCGCAACGCTATCGGCTTCTCAACGTTTCCCTACCTCTGCTTTGCGGGTGGCCGCTTTGCAAAAAAAGCCGCAAGATCGGCCTTCTCGCTCTCTTGTGGCGTCCCGTACCCCACCGCCAACAAGAGACGCCGAACCCAGCGAAGACACCGATGATACCGCAGTCCCTGCTGCTCCCGCACCTCGATCTCGCACATCCCCCCCCGCTCGGCTTTTGCCACAAGAGGCCGCCCAAACACCGCGTCGTGTCCCCCCGCCCACGGCCTCCAAAGAGACCGATGCTTCAAAGGCCCAAGCAGCAGCAAAAAAACAACACGCCTTGCAACGCCAGATCAAAAAGTTTGCGATGGTCCCGTCGAGTCGCGCACAATACACACTCCAACTGCGCTTTTCAAGTGACTTTTCGACCCTGCAACGCATCCATCAGCGCTTGCTCAAAAAAGGCTACCCCTCCACCGCGCTCACCCGCGAGGTCTTTCGGCAAAAGCGTTATTTTCGCCTAACGATCGGCTCTTTTCGGACTGCCCAACAAGCGCAACATTACATGCGCTTGTTTCAACAAGCAGAAGGAACAAAGACAACGCTTCACAAATTGACCAAACCCGCCCAACGTCCGAGCGAATCATCCCCCGCCGAGTGATCCCCCTACAACATCCGCGAACAGCACTCGTCCAATCCATCAGAGGATGCGGGTGCGCCAGCCAAAGGGGTCTTCGATGCGTCCGTATTGAAGATCGAGGATGTATTTGTAGAGACGTTGGGAGAGTTCACCGCTGCGTCCGTCACCGACTTGGATATCGCGGTCTTTGTAGTGGAATTTTTTCACGGGGGCGATCACAGCGGCAGTTCCGGCCCCAAAGACTTCTTTGAGTGAACCTTTTTGTGCGGCATCAAAGACTTCATCGACAGAGAGCATACGTTCGGAGACTTTGACGCCCCAAGAGCGGGCGATCTGGATCACCGAGTCCCGAGTGACACCGGGCAAGATGCTGCCAGTCAGAGGGCTGGTGATCAGTTCGTCGTTGATGCGGAAAAAGATGTTCATGGTTCCGACTTCTTCGACAAAACTGCGTTCTTTGGCATCGAGCCAGAGGACTTGAGAATAACCTTTTTTACGGGCTTCTTGTTGTGCGGCGAGACTTGCGGCGTAGTTTCCGGCGGTTTTGGCTTCACCGATGCCACCCGAGACAGCGCGAACATACTTGTCGCTGACATAGATCGAGATGGGGTTGAAGCCTTCGGGATAATAAGCTCCGACGGGGCCAGCGATGATGTAGAACAGATACGTATCGGAGGGGCGAACCCCCAAAACGGGGTCGGTTGCGATGACGGTAGGTCGGATGTATAGGGCGCATCCTTCGCTGGTGGGGATCCACTCTTGGTCGACGCGGATGAGTTCACGAAGTCCTTGTTCGAGAACATCGATATCCAATTCGGGGATCACGAGGCGGCGACAAGAACGATTGAGGCGTTCAAAGTTTTTTCGGTGACGGAAGAGATACACCCCGCCATCTGCGCCGCGATAGGCTTTCATCCCCTCGAAGACTTGCTGACCATAGTGCAAAACCATCGTTGCAGGGTCCAAGGAGAGCTTGTGATAAGGCTCGACACGCGGTTCAAACCAGCCGCGTTCGGGGGCATAATCCATCAAGAAAAAATGGTCCGAGAAATAACGGCCAAATCCGAGCGTGTTGCCATCGCGAGGAATGGGCTTTCTTTGTTCTGGGCCAGCGAGTGTGATCTTGATTTCCATCTCTTCCTCCAAGCTTGTGCAGCGTAGGTCGCCGCGCGATGATGTGAATGGTCGTCAGGCGCGGTGCGATGTACCAGCACGAGCAAAAACAATCAAGACTTTTTGTAAGGATCTCCGTGCGGGTAGCCTCCTTGTTGTGGATAACCTCCTTGTTGTGGATAACCTCCTTGTTGTGGGTAGCCGCCTTGTTGTGGGTAGCCGCCTTGTTGTGGGTAGCCGCCTTGTTGTGGGTAGCCGCCTTGTTGTGGGGGAAAGGC
>CAUJFU010000212.1 GCA_963169055.1 Myxococcota bacterium | reverse complement strand
GTGATCTGTTCGCCCCTCACGGGGTCAAGGGGGCCGCGCTCCCTTGCGGGGCGTGGGGCAGCGCCCCACAAAATCAGTTCAACTGCGTAAGTTATATCTGGAGGGATAACCGAGAAGACAACGCAGCCGAAGAAAAACTCTTTGTGGAAAAAGACATCTGCAATTGATCACGGGCATTTTCGATGGCCACTTCGCCGTTGGCTGCTTTTTGTGCGAGCGCCAACTTTTGATCGAGCTTTTGATCGGTGTGCGTGGGGTCGTGGTGCGTCAACATCAGATGCAAGACGCCTGCTTCTTTCGCAACAGCAACCGCATCCAAGGGCGTCGAGTGTCCGAAGCCAACGCGGTTTTTGTAGTCTTCGGGAAAATATTGCGCGTCCATAATCAACAAATCGGCCCCTTGCGCCAACTCCACCAATTCTTTGCGCGAGCCACGCTGCACTTCGACGTCTCCCGAAAACACGATGCTCCGACCGCGATAATCAAAACGATACGCCGTGTTCCCGGGCGAGTGACAAAGTTCACACCAACGAATCGTCAATTCTCCTAGCTGCGCTTCGCCTTGTGGCGGGATATCCTTGAACGTCAGCTGCGATGGGATGATATCGAGGCCCACAGGGAATGTGGGTTGTGTCATCTGCCGAGAGATCACATCCCGCATCGTCGCACCGCTTCGAGGTGTCGCCCAAAACGAATAACGACCCGCAGGATGAAAGAACGGCCCAAAAAACGGGAAACCTTGGATGTGATCCCAGTGCATGTGCGTCTGCAAAAACAGCGCTTCATAGCTCCGACCACTCCAGTTCTTCCCCAACTCCGTCAGTCCCGTCCCACAATCAATAATCACACGCTTGGGCGTGTCTTCTTCGGCATCTTCAAACGACAACTCAATGCAGGTCGTCGCCCCGCCGTAACGTTGGAACTCTGGACCCGAAACAGGAATGCTGCCGCGTGTTCCCCACAGGGTAAGCGTGATCATCGTTTCCTCCGTTGGGTGGCTCGTATGATTCATAACAGCCCCCTTCTTTTCGTTACAGGTAAACCGCTTCGACGGTAAGTGATTTGACATAAAAGCAAACAAAATGCCGACTTCCGTTGTTCTGTCGAAAAGCTGCCTATCTTCAACGGCAAACAAGGATTCACTCTCTTTTTGTGCAGATCCTCAACGTGCCCATACGATCCGTTTTGGAACACCTCTGCCTCCTTCTGCGATCCAAAACGGATCGCTTCGCCCACCTCTCGACCAGCACGTTCCATCTTGGATCGCACTTCCGACTCACTTTTTCTCATTTCGAGAACACTTCGCCGCTCGCTGCTTGTGAACACTCACTCAACAAAAAAACGGCAACACAGATCACGCTGATGCTTGAGCAAGCAAACAGCATAAAACAACCGATGCAAAAAAAACAAGTCGGGTTCGGTGCGTCACCGCAAAAGGCCGCTCAACACGCTGCCCACAAAGGCTTTTTTTTTGTATGTCTCAAGATGGGATGGACGTGCGAAGAGGAAAGAACGAGCCAATCAAGAGGCAGGCGGATCACGAGGGCGAACAGATCAAGGGGCGCGGCATCCTTCGCGGGTACAAAGTCCCAGAAAGTCTGTTGAAACGCACTTACGGACATAGCCACACACACAAGCGGGCGGATCGCCACAGATGCCCAACGTGCAGCCCTCATCAGGCGGTTGAGAACACGTCCGACAAGCCCCCGACGAACACTGCTGACCGACGCTGCACAGGTTCCCTTCGTCGGTGGTTCCGTCGCAATCGTCATCCAGACCGTTGCAAGTCTCGCCTCGCCAAAAGACGATCTGAGTGCATTGTAGGCTACCGCTGCGGCATTCGAGACGCCCTGTCGCGCAGATCCCGCGTAGGTTCGTGAGCGGACAAGATGCCCCTCCGCCCGGATTGTTTTCATCGACAACGCCATCGCAATCGTTGTCTTGGCTGTCGCACACTTCGGTGGATGGCAGGGTTTGGTTGGTACAAGGCCCCCAACGGCCCGAGACGCAGATCTGCGTACCGCTGCGGCAGTTTCCGCGATTGAGCGTACCCGAAGGCCCCGTATAACAAGAGCGGCTTTGGCCCGGGACACACTCGCAGGGCGGATCTTCGTCGATCTGACCATTGCAGTTGTTGTCTTTGCCGTCGCCACAAACTTCGGTGACGGGCTGATTTTTGGAGAGGCACGCCAATTGGCCGTTCACGCAGGACTGCGAGCCTGCTTTGCACTCGCCAAGTGCGTTGGGGACATCGCAGTTTCGGCCTTTTTCGGGAAAGTCATCATCCACGGTTCCATCGCAGTTATCATCCAAACCGTTGCAGATCTCGTTGGTGGCTTGTTTGTTGGCGACACAAGCAAACGTCCCCCCTACACAGCGCAGCGAACCGTCTCGACAGATCCCCGCCCCTGTGGTGAGGCAAGCGATCCCGGGGACGATCCCGTCGTCCACTTGGCCGTTGCAATCGTTGTCTTTGTTGTCGCACACCTCCGCAGAAGGAAGCGCACTACCTGTACAGGCCGCCCATTGGGCATTTTGACAGGTCTGCGTGCCATCTTTGCATTCACCTTTTCCGCGATTGGCAGCAGGTCCCTCGAAGCAAGGCTGAGACAGCGCAGTCGTGGTGGTGGGCTGATTGTCGACTTGTCCATCGCAATCGTTGTCCAAGCCATCGCAGATCTCGATGGCTGGGGCGACTTCGCCTTGGCAGGCTTGCCATCGACCGATTTTGCATTCTTGTGCGCCCGCTTTGCAGATGCCGAGGCATTGGAACGCGCCGTTGCTATCGGCCTTGCAGCCGAGACTTCCTGCGAAGCAGGGTCGTGAAAGAGAAAGCTGGCTTCCACGTTGGTTGTCGATCTGTCCGTCGCAGTCGTCATCTAGACCATTGCAAGACTCTTCGATCGGCGTGATCTCTCCTTGACAAGCGCCCCATTGTCCGCCAACGCATCGCTTTGTTCCTGACTTACACTCGCCCTTTTTCTCGGTCTCTGCGGGGCCACTATAACAGCTTTGCACCAACGGACGGTTCGGATCTTGTGGATCGTTGTCGATATTCCCGTCGCAATCGTTGTCTTTGCCATCGCAATCTTCGATGGTGGGCTGTGTTTGCTGTTGACAAGCGCTGTCTTCTTCCCACTTGCCTTCGCGGCAAAGCACAAAGCCGTCCTTGCATTCACCCTTGCTTCGGGTGTTGGCAGGGCCGTTGTAACAGGGCTTTTGCAAGGGCTTTTGTTCGCCTTTGATGTTGTCGATCTGTCCGTCACAATCGTTGTCTTTGCCATCGCAGACTTCTTCGGCGGGTTTGACCTCGCCTTCGCAATCCGTCCACACTCCGCTTTTGCAACGCTGGATGCCCTTTTTGCACTCTCCTTGGCTGCTTTCGCCGCAAGGACGGGTCTCTTCGGGCTGACAGCAGTTCGGCACACCTTCGTCGATCGTGCCATCGCAGTTGTTGTCTTTGCCGTCGCAGACCTCGGCTTCGGGTTCTTTGGAGCCGACGCACTTGTCCCACAGACCTGCAACGCAGCGCTGTATCCCTTCGACACATTCGCCGCGCTGGATGCCGCACTTCCGCTCTTTTCCGTCCAGACAGACGCAGTTTTCTTCGTCGATCTTCCCGTCGCAGTTGTCGTCTTTCCCGTTGTCACAGATCTCTCGGCGTCCCGGATAGACCGAAGGATCGTTGTCATCGCAGTCTTTGTTGCGCGAAAAGCCGTCTCCATCGTTGTCGGCTTTGACGCACTTTCCGTCTTGGCAGACTTGTTCGTTGGTGCATTGGCTGTCGTCTTCGCACTGATAAGTCTTGACACTTGGCGCGTTGTCGCAAGCCGAGAGCAGCGCAGGCAAACAACACAGCCCGACGAGGACGCACCAACGCATCCTCCCTAAAAAACGCCAAAAAGAAGGTCTCGGATATCCTGCCATGAGCTGCTCCTTCGTGTTGCAAAAAAGCGGGGAACCGTTCAAAGACCAAACTGTACGCCATCCCAAAAGATTTTTCCAGAACACATCCATCCTCAAAAGCGCCACATCCCCAAACAGACCAGCGCAGCCGCTCCTTGGTCTCGTGTGGGTGGACAAAACCAACCGATTGCGATACAACCAACGCCTTTGGAGCGAACGAAAAACAGGAGCATGGTCGATGTCGAGAGTTGAACAGATCCCTCGCCAATGGCGGATACTCAAGCGTTTAGAAGCCCACCGTTTTGGACTGACCGCTGCGGATCTCGCAGAAGTCGAAGAATGTCCGATCCGCACCATCTACCGAGACCTTGCCGACTTGGAAGAAGCGGGCTTCCCCCTCGTCCAAGAAAAACGCGGTAAAAGCTCTTTGTGGAAGTTGGCCTTCCTCAAAAACGGCCCTCAAATCCCTTTCGAGTTTAGCGAACTTTACGCTCTTCTGTTGAGCCGAAGCCTGATGCGCCTACTCGAAGGCACGGAGTTTTTCGAGTCGATCAACTCGGTCTTTGAAAAAGTCCGCTCCACCCTTCCTCCCGGCGTCCTCGAACACCTCGAACAGTTCGAATCCAAGGTCTTTGTCCGCCAAAACCGCAGCCAAGTCGCTTCGCGCTTTTCCGCCTTCCTCCCGATCATCAACAAAGCCCTCGATGCCTCCGAGACTTTGGAGATGGTGTACTTTACCCCGGGCAAAAATGAAAACACCACCCGCCGCCTCGATCCCTATCGCTTGTGGATTCAAGACGGCGTGATGTACCTGATCGGCTTTTGCCATCTACGCCGCGATATCCGCACCTTCAACTTATCGCGCATCCGCGAACTCAAACCCACCGGCCAAAAATTCGACGAAGACGAAAAATTCGATATCGAAGCGTACCTCGCTGGCGGCTTTCGCGTCATGACGGGCGAGATCATGGATATCTCTGTGCGCTTTGACCCCGACGTCCGCCACCTCGCCGAAGAACGCATCTGGCACGATACCCAAGAAATCATCGAAGAACCCAACGGCAGTGTCCTCTTGCGTTTCCGCGCCTCTGGACTCGTCGAGATCAAAAGCTGGCTCCTCGCCTTCGGCCCCCGCGTCGAAGTCCTCGAACCCAAAGAACTCCGCGACGCTGTCATCGAAGACCTCCGCAAATCTTTCGACCGCTACAATCTCTCCTAGCTCTTTTGGTTTGTTGGTGATGGGTTCCAC
>CAUJFU010000211.1 GCA_963169055.1 Myxococcota bacterium | reverse complement strand
ACCAGATGCACCGATGTTCCGGGCGCAACCCTTTGTCCAGCCGCAGGACGCTGACGCAAGACCCACAGCGGCGTGACGTCTTCATCCACCGCGTAACTCACGGACCCCACTCGCAAGCCTGCACTTTGCAACATCTCTTTCGCACGATCTTCGCGCATATTGCGCACACTTGGGACACGCACTTGGCCTGACAAGACAGACGGAACTTCAATACGCACCTTGGGAGGGGGTTTTTGCGTCAACATTGGCAACACCCAAAACTCCATCCCCACATAAACCGCCACCGACACAAACAACGACACAAAAAAGGTTCCCAGAAAAGACATTCCACCCGCACGCTCCGCCATCTCTCACCTCCAGTTCATTCCAACCACTCCGCCCCGATAGGACAGACGCCGCTTCCAAACCCCCGTGTTCGCGGCACTTCAAACGGTGCCGTCGTTGGCTTGAAAAACCTCTATTGACTCTTGCTTGGCCCATCGAACAAAGGGTTGTCGGGTGAAAAACAGCGTGATAGGATTGCGCCCGTTTGACCACACTCGTGCTTTTTTGCTGCGCGATATCGCTTCACCGCAAAAGCAGCCTCGTTCGACCACAAGGACAGCACCGCTTTACCACAAGAGGTTTCCGTATGCCACACTACTACCGACTTGGGGAGATCCCTCCCAAACGCCATATCCAATTCCGCCGTTCTGACGGCAAACTCTACGCCGAAGAACTCGTCAGCACCGAAGGATTTTCCAACCTGTATTCGCTTGTGTACCACATCCACCCACCCACGGCGATCCAAGAGGTCGGCACCCCATACAGCGTCGCTCCCAAGGTCGCACTCGACAAAAATATCCTCCCCCGCAGCTTCCTCGGCTTTCGCCTCCCGAACGAAGGGGACTTCCTACAAAGCCGCAAGATCGTTTTTACCAACAACGATCTCCACGTTGCGCTTGCGGCCCCACGCCACGGAACAACGGACTTTTACAAAAACGCCCAATCCGACGAAGTGATCTTTGTCCACGAAGGCCAAGGAACCTTGCACACCATGCTTGGCGATCTGGCCTTCCAAAGTGGCGACTACCTTGTGATCCCACGTGGCGTGATCTACCAGATCGATTTTGTCAATGAACACAACCGCCTGTTCATTGTCGAATCTCACAGCCCGGTCACCTTCCCCAAACGCTACCTCAACGACGCGGGCCAACTTCTCGAACACGCGCCCTTTTGCGAACGCGATATCCGCAAACCCACCACCCTCCACACCCACGACGAACAAGGCGACTTCAAGATCTTGATCAAAAGACAAGACCAGATCTATCCGTTGTCTTATGCTTATCATCCCTTCGATGTGATCGGGTGGGACGGCTACTTCTTCCCCTATGCTTTTTCGATCCACGACTTTGAGCCGATCACGGGCCGCGTCCACCAACCACCACCCGTTCACCAAACCTTCGCAGCACGGGGCTTTGTGATCTGCTCCTTCGTTCCGCGCCTCTATGACTACCATCCACTCGCCATCCCCGCTCCCTACCACCACAGCAACATCGACTCCGACGAAGTCCTTTACTACGTAGACGGCGAATTCATGAGCCGAAAGCACGTCGAACGCGGCATGATCTCGCTGCATCCGATGGGCATCCCACACGGCCCTCACCCGGGCGCGATCGAACGCTCCATCGGCAAAAAAGAAACCCGCGAACTGGCTGTGATGGTCGATACTTTCGCCCCCCTTCAGCTCACCGAAGAAGCTCTCAGACTCGAAGATCCTCTCTATCACAAGTCTTGGATCGAACAATAAACCACCCGCAGTTCACAAACCCCCGTCACCACGAAGGAATCATGCCGTTGACAAAAACTCCGCGTTCGCAAGTCTTCAAGCGGTGCAGTCGTTAGTTTGGAACGCGAAAGCTCACCCCGCCAACACGGGGTCAAGGGGGCCACGACCCCTTGCGGGGTATGGGGCCGCGCCCCACAAATCGATCAGCGCGTCCCGTCCAAACCAAACAGATCAACGAACTGAGTCCTGCTCACAAAAAAAGGAAACGATCATGACCCAAACCAAACAGGATTTCTTGCCGATCAACGGCACAGACTACGTTGAATTTTATGTTGGAAACGCCAAACAAGCCGCGCATTTCTACAAAACGGCCTTCGGCTTTCAATCGGTCGCCTATGCTGGACCCGAAACAGGCATCCGCGATCGTGCTTCTTATGTCCTGCAACAAAACAAGATCCGCCTCGTCCTCACCACCCCACTCCACCCCGAAGGCGAGGTCGCCGCACACATCCAACGCCACGGCGACGGTGTCAAGACCCTTGCGATGTGGGTCGATGACGCCACCGCTGCTTGGAAAGAAACCACCACACGCGGCGCTCGCTCCGCGATGGAACCCACCACCCTCAAAGATCAACACGGAGAAGCCCGTCTATCGGGCATCCACACTTACGGCGACACGCTCCACCTGTTTGTCGAGCGAAAAAACTACAACGGCCCCTTTCTACCCGGCTTTGAAGCATGGAAAAGCCACTACAACCCCACCGATACGGGCTTGCTCTATGTCGATCACTGCGTCGGAAACGTCGGTTGGGGCGAGATGAATCAATGGTGTGACTTTTACCGCAACGTCATGGGTTTTGAACAGCTTGTTTCCTTCGATGACAAGGACATCTCCACCGAATACTCCGCACTGATGAGCAAGGTCATGTCCAACGGAAATGGCCGCATCAAGTTCCCGATCAACGAACCTGCCAAAGGCAAAAAGAAATCCCAGATCGAAGAATACATCGACTTTTACCACGGGGCGGGCGTCCAACACATCGCCGTCGCCACGGACGATATCGTCTATACCGTCACCAGTCTCCGCGATCGCGGCGTCGAATTCCTGTATGTTCCAAGCGCCTACTACGACGATATCCTTGATCGCGTCGGCCCGATCGAAGAAGACCTCGCCCCCTTGCGAGAACTCGGCATCCTGATCGACCGCGACGAAGATGGCTACCTCTTGCAGATCTTCACCAAACCCGTCGAAGATCGCCCCACTTTGTTTTATGAGATCATCCAACGCAAAGGCGCACGCTCCTTCGGAAAAGGCAACTTTAAGGCGCTTTTTGAGTCGATCGAACGCGAGCAAGCACGCCGTGGAAACCTCTAATCCCAACCCCCCCTTGACAACGCCCCAACCACCGTGGCGCGTCTCGATCCAGTTTTGCACAAAATGCCGATGGCTATTGCGCGCCGCTTGGCTTGCCCAAGAACTCCTCACCACCTTTGAAAACGATCTGCACGAAGTCGCTCTTTGTCCCGCAGATTCCGGCACTTTTGATGTCTTCCTCAACGGCTCTTTGCTGTTCTCTCGCGCACAACAACAACGCTTCCCCGAGCCCCGCGAGATCAAACAAGCCCTCCGCGATATCATCGATCCACACCGTTCTCTCGGGCATTCTGATCGCCCCACCCCCTAACACACTCTCTAAGAGAGGTGTGTTCGAAGGATTGCTGCGATCCGCTGTAGACGCCCGATGGTTGGGCAGCCACCCCCGACTGCGCCCGCCTCCGATCTGCGGATCATGATCCGCAGATCGGCCCTGCCCTCTTACTTTTCGCAAAAAGATGATTTTCCTTTAAGATCGGCTTATTAGAGCAACGATCTTGGATCTCGTTGGGACTTTTGCGATTGGCCTCTCGCCATTCTTTTGGCTTTTGTGGTATACGGTCATCCCGATCTGTATCATGAGATACACCGCGTGGCAAAAGCCTTACGCTCACGAAAGCGAGAAGGAGTGGGAAGTCAACGACCCGCCCCGAAAGGGAGCGGGCTTGTGAGTCTTGCCCCGTTGACCCGCCCCCAGAAGCCGAGGGAAACTTCGGTGGAGGAAACGTTGAGAGAGAATAGATAGGCACAGTCGGATGCTTCTCCAGTCCGACGCATCTGCGGGGCACGTCGACAGTCCTTGGGTAAGCCTGCTTCGTGTCTTCAAAACCTCTCGTTCAACTGGGCAAGGAGAACTTGACCGAAACGCAAGTTTCGAGAACACCCCGTCAACACGGGGAAAGGTAACGTATTCATGGCACAAAACAGAGTCCTCGTCTTGGACGTTGACCATCAACCCCTGATGCCTTGTCATCCTGCTCGCGCTCGTCAGCTGCTCTCGGAGGGCAAAGCCGCCGTTTGGCGGCGTTTTCCCTTCGCCATCGTACTCCAACAACCCACCACTTCTCACACACAACCCCTGCGCTTGAAGGTCGATCCCGGGAGTCGCACCTCTGGACTCGCGGTCGTTGCGACCTATCAGCGCGGACTGGTCTGTATGTTCGCCGCAGAACTCCAACATCGCGGACTGGCGATCAAAGAAGCTCTCTACAAACGTCGTGGTGTTCGGCGTTCACGAAGGCATCGCCACACACGTTATCGCAAACCGCGCTTTCTGAATCGAAAACGAAGAAAAGGCTGGCTGGCCCCC
>CAUJFU010000210.1 GCA_963169055.1 Myxococcota bacterium | reverse complement strand
CTGCCGCTACACCACCAAAGCCCGTCTCCTTCGCCCTCTTGAAGTCATGGCTCGCACAGCGCAAAAACGAAGCATGGATTCAACAACAACTCACCCTTCGCGGTGTCCTCCCTTCCGACTTCTCCGCTCTCCAACTCCTCGAACTCAACCGCGATGGACTCTCCATCCCCACTCTACAACTCATCCACAAACTCAAACAAAAATCTCCCTCCCCCCCTGTGGCTCCTGCGCCCCCGAGCCTCCCGGCACAAATGCCCGTCCCACCGATGCCGACGCAACCCTCTCCCACCCCCGCTCAACCCTCTCCATTCCCGATCGATCCTTCACCACCGATCCATCCGTCACAAACGCCCATCCCACCGATGCCTTCGACCACAACCCCTCCGACCACCGCACAAAGACCTCTCACCGAACGCGAACGCGCCCTCCAACAGCGCGAAGCCAAACGCGCACCGCGCCCGTCCGATGGCATCTACCGCTCGGCCTCTGGCTTCTTTCAATTCACCGTCCCTTCGGATTGGCACATCCTCGAAGAGATATCCCCCACCGATATCCGCCCTGTCGTGTGCTTTACGCCTGAAAACACCCTCCACCCCGGCCAACTCAAACAAGGCATCTGCCTCTTTACGGAGTACATCTCCCAAAGCAGCGCAGAGATCCGCATACGCAACGAGGTCGAACTCGCCCAAGTCTCCCTCTCCAACCTCTTGGCCTCCGAAGATCAACTCCGACAAGAAACACCTCTGCGCACCGAAAAGCTTCACACCCTTCAAACCGCCACCACCTTGGTCCGTGGACAAGAGCGCACCAGCGCGCATCCACACAAAAGCCGCTTTTTCTTCTTCTGGAGCCACGGTCGCAAGGCGTTTATGATCCTCCGTGTCTTTTCACAACCCGAAACCTTCGACGCTTTTGACGCGCAAGCCAAAACCTTCCTGCAATCGTTTCGGATACATCCGCCATTACACGCTTATAGCGCCCCAAGACTCACCACCCCCCAAAACAAACAACAGATCATCCAATCCAAGATCCCCGCCACCGTCAGCATCACTGCCTACGGCAAAGACGCCGAAGGAAGGCTTATCGGAGGCAGCGGCAGCGGCTTTGTCGTCACCCCCGATGGCTACGTCATCACCAACCACCACGTCATCTTTAACAGCCGAATAGGCCGCTTCTTCGAACGCTTTATGATCAATTGGGACCGTAGTACGGGGCGAAGCGCCACCAAAGCCCGATTGATCCACGCCTATCGGCAAGGCTCCCTCAGCGAAGCCACCCAACAACACGACTTCAAAACAGGCCGTTCTCGCACCTTCCAACGCCTGCACGTCGATATCGCTCTGCTCAAACTCGAAGGCGACGGACCTTATCCCTACACCCCCCTCACCTCCATCCAAACCGCCACTCTCGGCGACAACATCGTCGCCATGGGCTTTCCCACCGAAGGCAAAAGTATACAGTTCATGGGAACCGAAGATATCACCGCCACTTCTGGCACGATCTCCCGCCTGATCCGCCTCCCCAACCGCACCGTCAACGAGATCCAACACACCGCAAAAGTCGCTGGCGGAAACAGCGGTGGCCCCCTCTATCACCTCGAAACGGGTGCTGCTGTCGGCATCAATACATGGGTCGGCATCTTCGACAAATCCCTCGCCCGCCCTGCGATGGGACTCGGTTATTACTACGCCATCCCCATCGACCTTGTCTGGCAACACTTCCCCGACTACCTCGCCGTACCCCAACAAAACCTCTCTGCCTTCCGATGGTACGACCTCGCCACCTATTGGTACGCACAAGGCTACCACGAACCCGCCATTCGGGCCTTTCAACGCGCTGCCCAACAAGATCCTCGTCTCGCCGCTGCCTACGCTGGACTCGCGCAGATCTATCTCGGCGAATCCTACAAATTCCAAGACGACCAACAAGACAAGATGCTTCAAAAAGCCCGTCAATGGGCAGACAACGGCTTACGCCAAGACCCCGACCACTCCACCCTCCTCGAATTGCTCGCCAGCATCTCTCTCGAAAAACGTGACTTCTCCACTGCCACCTACTTGATCAACAAGATGATCCAACAACAGCCCGGATATTACTCGCCTTATCTCTTGCGTGCTCGCCTACTCGCAGCCCAATCCAAATACCCCCAAGCCCTCGAAGACGCCAACAAAGCACACCAACTGACTCGCGGCATCCTCTCCTACGGACTCAGTATGCGCGGACAGATCCTTTTCTCGTCTGGCCGATACTTCGAAAGCATCGAAGCCTACCGCAAAGCCCAACGCATCGCACCCAACGAAGTAGACCTCAAGATCTCCGAATACCACGGCCAGATCATGCTCAAACAATACGAAACCGCCGTCCCTTCGCTCGAATCTCTCAAAGAAAAACACCCCTACCACCCCTACCTCCACAGCATCCTCCTCCAAGCCTATCACGCCACCAACAATCTCGACAAAGGTTGGAACACCTACATCCAATTCTTAAACAGCCACGCGATCTTGGGCTCGGCCCCTGATGCTTATACTATCTACGTTGGCGGACAATGCATCGATCGTGGTGCAACGGGCCAACTCCAAAAAATCAAGATCCTCTTTCTGCTCGGAACATGGGGGGCTTTGCTCGGCTCGTTCTCTCGCAATCCCCTCGCTCTCACCGCCGGAAAACGTCTCGCCAAGGTCGCCTACCAAAGCGGCCTCTCAGGCATCACTTACGGCATCGGCCAGATCCTACTCGATCAAGCCCAAGACGAAGCCACCCGCAACCAAATACGCCAATACTTCAACGTCTCCCCCCGACCGATATCCCTCCAAGAATGGCGGATACTCGCCCTCTCCCGACCTTTCCCCAACGATCGCTTCCTGCTCAAACTCTTCGTCCTCACTCCCTCCGTCCTCGACCAAGAAACCTACAACTTCCTCGTCCAACGCGGCATCTCTGGAGTCGTCACTTCCATCATGCGCAAACTCTCCATCGCTCGCATGCGAAAAGGTCTGCGCTCCCTCGCCGTACCCCAAGCCCCTCCACCACCCAATCCACCGACGCCTACACCCTCTCAACCCAATCCACCGACGCC
The DNA here is from genome assembly GCA_963169055.1 of Myxococcota bacterium. GTDB lineage: Bacteria > Myxococcota_C > UBA6777 > UBA6777 > UBA6777 > JAKLKB01. Next base: position 12,961 of record CAUJFU010000210.1, on the reverse strand, counting down.
TACGCCCCCTCAACCCAACCCGCCCCAAGATCAGCCCCCACAGGGCACACCCACTCCGCCCCATCCCCCCGTTCCTCCCATGCAACCTCCCCCTCGCAGACCCGTCTATCGCCGCCCCAAGCGCCCCAACAAACTGATCATCCTCCAACGCGTCCGCAGTTTCGCCATCCGCAGACACGTCGCACGCAATGCCCGCCTCGCCTTTGCAGCCCTTCGCAACGGCGATTTTTCTGAATGGAGCCGCATCCTTGATCCAAGCGTCACCCCCACCAAGTCCTTGGTTTGGTTCCGACTCTTTTCTTTTATCTTGCAAAAACAAGGACACGAAGCATCTCTCTATGATCCGCCTCGGATCTTTTGGGTTCGGCATCCCTCTCTTGGTCGCGTCGTACAGATCCGCTACCAACTGATCCTCCCCAACAAAACTGATGCAGGCGCTTGGTTCTTTCGACGAAGCCAAGGCCAATGGCGGATTGTGCTGCCCTAGTCATACGAAATGGTGTGATCGTAAAGAGGTAGGGGCAGCCCCCTGTGGCTGCCCGACCACAGGGCGTTTACAACGGATCACATCGACCCTTCATGTACACTTCTCACGGAAATCGTATAAGCGGAGAGAAACATGGAATCGACCCCTACATCCGTCGAGATCGACGGGTCGCTTGGTGAAGGCGGCGGCCAGATGCTGCGTTCTTCGCTTTCGCTGTCTAACATCCTCGGTATCCCATTTTCGATGGATCGGATCCGTGCGCGTCGCCAAAAAACAGGATTACGCCCGCAACACCTGACTGCCGTCGAAGCGAGTGCACGGTTGTGCGGGGGCCATGTAGAAGGTGCAGAAGTCGGAGCTTCACGCATCCACTACAGCCCAAACCATCTGCCTTTTGGAGAACACTTCATCGATATCGGCACAGCGGGCGCAACGTCCTTGCTGCTGCATGCGCTGTATTACCCGATGGCGTGGTCCGATCAGGGTGGAGTGCTTCGCTTAGCGGGAGGAACCCACGTCGATAAAGCCCCGACATTCGACTACCTCAACAATGTGTGGGCTCCGATGATACGAGTGTGCGGGATGGATGTAAGCTTGCGTTTGCATCGACATGGCTTTTATCCCCGTGGTGGCGGCCTCATCGAAGCCACCATCCCATCCAAGCAACGCCCTCAATCTTTCCGATACGAGCAGCGCCCGGATCTCGATCGGATCTCGATCCTCGCCTTGTTTGGGCAACCACCCGAACAAAAACGCCCAAGCAACGGGCTTACGCCTGTAGCCCAACGCATGGGAAATGCGGCCCAAGAACTCCTTCATCAACTCGGATTCCGCGCCTCTTTCTTGTGTAGCGAGCCTGATGCGCTTTGTGTGGGGGCGGTCTGCCATGTGATCTGTCACTTTGGCCCCCTGCGTGCGGGATTTACAGCGTGGGGGTGGAAAGGCCGTCCCGCCGAACAAGTCGGAGCCGAAGCCGCTGCGCTCGCCGCTCAATTCTTACGCAGCGAGGCTGTGGTTGATGAGTGGATGGCCGATCAACTCTTGCTTCCGTTGGCTCTTGCACAAGGCCCTTCGGTCTTTCTCGCCCCCCAACGCACCGGCCATCTTCTCACCAACGCAGATATCATCATGTCCTTTCTGCCCCACGTATCGATCTCCATCGAGTCGGATACACGGGGACTTCAGCGCGTCGAGATCCGTCCTTGATATCTGTCTTTGTTTGGGTGGAAAAGGGCTTGCGTTATGTGGAGGGGGCTTGCGTTATGTGGATGGGGGTTTGTGTTATGCGGAGGGGGGCTTGTGTTCGCTGCGCCAGTCGAGGCCGCAGTGATCGCTTTGTGGCATGGGGAGGGCGGAAGATGCGGCAGGATCAGCAGCAGCAGAGGCGACACGAGACGGCGTTGAAAAAGTGGACAGCAGCTTGCTCACATCCTCGGAGCCACAAAATGGGCAGAGGATCTCCGCCATCAAATCACGCGAAGAGAGCAATTGCTCAAAACGCCGTCCACAGGCCGCGCAGCCATACTCGAACAAAGGCATACGAACCTCGCGATGGGTCTGTTGTTTCTTTGCAAACGGCTTGTTTCTTGTTGGCTTGTTGGGGATGGTTTATTGGAACAAGGAGCCTTGGCCGACGTTCACCGTTTGGGGTTTGGGAACCACGATCGCGACAACCACGCCACCCGCCACAACCACTCCGATGGTGATCCAAAACCAAGCTTGTTTGTAGATCGGGGGGCCATCTTTCACGACCTTACGGCGCGTGACGCCGAGATCATCGTCTTTGGCTCCGATGGCGTTGCTTGAGGCGACTTTGGTTTCGCTGTCTTTTTTCTCGTTGGGATCGTCTTCAAACACAACGCCCCGACGTGCGGGGGGTTCCGTCTCTGTTGGAGCAGCCACAGGCTCGCCGCTGCCTGTGTTGGCGGCGTTGGGATCCGAACCCGGGGCATCGCCGATCGGTGGAGGAGGAGCCACGTCTACGTTTTCAGGACGCGAGATCGGGTCGTCCCCTTTGACCAATTGAACGTCTTTGTTGATCCGCTGCCCCGGGCGAAGATCAAAGTCAAGATACACGGTTTTGTGTTCGTAGAGGCTGACCTTATAGCGATAACGCCCCGGCATCAAACGCTTTTTCCAAGTTGTTTCGCCGATCTTCGATTCGCCTTGGGTGGTGATCTGGATCACCCGCGCTTTGGGTGGCGTCGAAGCGATCGACAGATAACACATATAGCGCCGATCCAACGTCGCATACCAAGAAGCCGCTGCCTTGGTCACATCGGGCTTTTCGCAGCGGCTACCGTGCGCCGCTTGATAATAGCGCTGCATCGCTTGGTACGGGCGATTCATCTTGTAAAGCATCTGCCCTTGGTACTGCAAAAAGGTCGCACGCCGGCAGTTAAAACGCGGCAGGCGCGGCACATAACTGTGTGCAGCCTCAAACGCTTTCAACGCCTTCGAGTATTCTTTCGCTCGTGCGTGGCTTTGCCCCTTCAAATAAGCATCCACCGCTTTTTGGATCTTGCTTGCCTTCGCTGTTTGGGGTTGCGCACACAGCGCCAACGCCAACAGCCATCCCATCACTCTCATCCAACGCATCTTTTGTTTCTCCTTTGCCTTTCCCTGTGTGTCCTCGCGGGGTATCTCGTAGGCTTCCCATACATCGGGATCTTCCGCCCCCAAAAGAGGCTTCTCCGACAAGGACTTCCAAACCTACACCAATCTTTTTCGATCGTCGAGAGGCCGAACCTGTTCTCCAACTTCGTGTACGCCCAACCTCCAACGCCACATGAACGCTCTCCTCCCCCTCACCTTACACTCCCCCTTTTCGCCACGTCTCCGTCTCGTTCAGCCTCATTTCGGTGGTATGTAGGCAACCACCGCATTTTCTGCGCAACGCGGGCCGTCTATTAACCGAAAAACCTTCCCAACATCTTTACACGCGTCACACACAAGCTCCCGATTCCCGGCTTTGATCTTTTGTGTACCATCATCTTGTGTGCAACCCGCCGCCACTTCCGACACTTTGCGCCACTGCAAAGCTGCGGGTTCTGCGACCGTTCCTGCGCACAAGTAAGCTTCATTGCTTTTGTCCAACAAGCATTTGATATCTTTGGTGCTTGCATCGCATCCTGCCGTTTTGGCGTCCACGGTGGGGACATACAAGCAGCTCTGCCCAAGCACAAAACCACAAGCGCCCGCATCATCAACGCCTTTGCCTGTTCCATCGTCATTGCAATCGTCGTCGCGCCCGTTGCATTGCTCACGATAACACAGCCTACAGGTTCCGTTGTCTCCGCCCATACTGGCCCCTTGGATCCGCCAAGCCAACACGCACTTCGCGTTGGCTCCGACTTTGGAAACACAGCTCTCTAAACCGCGCTGGATGTAACCTTTGCAATCGATGCTATCGGGACTTTCCTTGGACAAAAAGAAGAACACATCGAACTTATCCACCCCCGCAGCCACCGAAGCAGAAACCGAAGCGTCGCTAAACGTCCCGCCCGCATCGCGCACAAGATATTTTCCATCAGGATTGTACTGCACAACGTAGGTCGGCGGATCGCCGGCTTGGTTGCTCCAACGCAAGCCCACACACCCGTACTCTTTTCCGCCTTGGAATAGCTTGTAAGGTCCATCAGGTGTCGGAATCTGTAAAGCAGCCCCAAAGATCGCTTTTGGGCTTTGCGCCGCATCGCTGCAAACAATCGGTGTCGTCCTTCCTCCACAAGCCCCCGCCAACAACCAACCCATCCCCAAACATCCCAACGCTACCGCTCGCACAAAACGCCAAGATCGCAACATCACAAAACACCTCTCTATACCATCAGGGGTCACCTGCCCACACACGACAAGCTCAATTTTCCTCGGGCCTCACAAACACAAAACCACCACCGTACTGGTTGTCAATAAAATCCAACGTCGTCCCTTCCAAATAAGGAATCGAACTCTTGTCCAAGATCACACGCAAACCGCCTTGTGTCGAGACATGATCGCTCGGTTTGACCTTGCTTTCAAACGCCAGATCATAACGGTACCCGTTCCCTGCATCGATCAACAAAATCCGCACTCCGCTCTCTTTGGCCACTAGTTCCCGATCAATCGCCGTTTTCACTTGATCAACAGCTCGCTGTGTCAACCGAACAGGCGCACTCTCGCTTTTTTGTGGTTTTGCCATAACGACTTCTTCACCTCATTTTTCTACATCCATGCACAAAAAAAGTGGCCGCATCCTAGTCCATCGCCAATCCCCTGTCAACGTATCCACCCATCCAAGCCCATACACCGAGCCCCACAACCACCCGTTGCAAGCCCATCACGAGCGGCCTCTTGCCTTTTTGGGGTGGGTTGTGATTGATAGCGGCCACCAAACCTCACCACCCGCGCAGAGGACCGATCTTTGCCCAACCACAGACGGTCCCCGCCCCAAGCCCAAAAGGATCCCCGATGAGTACAAGGTACAAGATCGACGAACGAACGGCGGTCAACGAACTGAGTCATATCCGCGCATCTGCCATCACCTTGAGTTGCGCCCGCAACATCGCCCACAACCCAACGATGGACGAACTCTACGAGATGTCCTGCAAGCAAGACAGCGCGATCATCACGGATGTACCGATGGCGGATCCTGCCTACGCAGGGCTCAGCTCACAACACAACCGCGTGCTCGTCTCTTATAGCGGCCAAGATACGGGCCGTTCGTCTTGGGCGCGCTTGATCTGCCCACAGCCCGAAGAGATCGAACGACACCCCGAACTTCTCGATACACGCGACCGCATCGAGCGACTTGTGCGCGAAATGAACATCCAACTGATGCAAAAACAAACCCTCGTTCATACCGAAGTCTTCTTTGGGAAAAACCATTCCTTCATGGGCAAGATCCACATGATCGTCCCCAAAGAGTACGCCAAACTCGCTCTGGACCTCGGACTCAACTTTATCCGCGTCACTCCTGAAACGCAAAAGATCTACGATGCCTCCAATGTCCTCAAAACACCTGACCTTTGGCTCGTCTGCCACCCCGAGTGGCTCAACCCAAGCTGGCAAGCATGGCGAAACCGCGTCACACCCGCCAACCAAGAACAGATCGCCAAAGATCCCGAACCCAAGCGCCTGATGATGGTCTTCGATATCGCCTATTACACGGCTTATCTGCTCGGTGCTCGATACTTCGGCGAAGTCAAAAAAGCCTGCCTCACCATGATCTGGGACGCCGCCATCAAAAGCGGTATCGGAATGCCCATCCACGGCAGCTCCAAAACTCTCTTCGTGATCCCCCAAAACGCCCAAACCACCGCACCCACATCACTTGACCCAAACGCCCAAACCATCGCACCCTCCAAACCACAAGCCGTCACGTTTATCACCATCGGCTTGTCTGGTTCGGGCAAGTCCACCATCGGAAACGATCCACACCACGCCTTCCTCGATCCTCAAAAAGGCGAACACACCCGCATTGGCAACGATGACGCCCTCGTGATCCTTTACGACAAAAACCTACGCGATCACGGAACCGTCGGACTCGAAGACGGGTGCTACAACAAATCCAACGACTACACGCCCGATTCGATGTATCTTCGCACCGTACAATCCGCTGAAAACGTCATGGTCTTTCGCAACGCTCAAGGAAAGCTCGATATCTTGCACCAAGATATCCTCAACGGGAATGGTCGTGTCCAAACCGCACGCCACCTGTTATCGGGCGCAGACAGCGATCTCAATACACCCCACCCCGATTACCTCTGCTTGCTCATGAAAGACGAAACCCTCCCTCCCGTCGTACGCATCACCAATTCTCAACTGATGGTTTCGATGTATATGTGCCTCGCCAGCCGCTCCACTTCCGCAGAAAATCTCCCTGTCGAACAGATGGGTAAGCTGCGCATGATCCCGGGTGCAAACCCCTTCAATACATGGGGGATGCAACAAGAAGCCGAATCGCTCGAAAAACTCGTACAACACCTTGGCTGCCAAGGCATCGTGATGAACACAGGCAGTTTCTTCATCAACGCCACCAAACAACGCGGCGGGCAGCTTCGCAAAGTCACCAAAGAGATATCTCTCTCGATCTATCCGATGCTCGCGCAAAACAAGATCCGATGGATCGATTGGCCCTACTTCCCCGGAACCCAGATCCCCGCACCCGGTTGCTTTGAAAGCGTCTTCCCCCAGTTCGATTCATTCTTCCACCCCCTGCGCGTCGAAGACGAACAAGTCTTTTGCGAACTCCTACGCAACCGCCTTCTCGAACGCCTCGACTTTCTACTCAGCATCAAGATCGATCGGCGTTTTATCCTACCCATCCGCAAAGCCATCATCGAACTCGACGCCTACGAACTCAGCACTCGCGGACCCACCGCACACGTCGAAAACATCGAAACCTTGCTCGGCACAGGACGAGACAAATCCTCCCTCTAAACTCATGTTGCGCAATGGTTTTGTGGGATTCCACCCCACACCCCGCCATAGAGCGCAGCTCCCTTGACCCCGTATTGGCGAACTGATCACTGCTTTTCAAACCAACAACGCTCTCGCTTGAAGTACCGCGAACACGGGGTTTTTGCGACCGCACCGCTCCTCTCTACCTTCAAAGCCAGTTGCGCTTTCGACGGATCGCCCACAGTCCAAACAATCCAAACACCCACAACAAGGCGACTTGCGAAAGAGAAGACGCCCCAAGCGACGGACTCCAACGGATCGTTTGATGTTGTTCAAATCGCCGCTCGTAGGGCTTAAACGTTCCAAAAGGCCGATTCATCGGCATAACCGCAGCAATCAAAACGCCCGAAAATACGCCCCCCCCCGCAGACGCAAGCACGCGCCCCGTAATATCGCTCTGATCGACACTTTCGGAACCGATCTCGATATCGGGAAGCGCACCCGTACCTTGAAGACGCACACGCAACCGCGTCAACACCGAATAGCCGCTCTCCGCCATCGACACGATCTCTTGGAACTCTTGGCAAAACGCATAATTCGGATCGTCATCGGGAATCTCTCTTGGACACAGCTTGAGCAGATCTTGCTTAAATTCGGGAACAAATAAACCAGTTTGCGCGGCCTTGGTTTGATCTCGCAATGCCCCTTCGTAACTCCCCTTCCCTTCGGCATCAAACTGTTGCCGCACCACCCGCCCAATCTCTTCAAGCGACTTCTCTGTAAAAGCTTTGTTTGTGATCGCGTATCGCGCCCTTCCGATCGTCCAAAACACCGCAGGAACATCCCCATCGTGCGGACTCAAAGACAACCGATGCGTCCAATCTTGGTAGGTCGGGCGAGGCAACCGCACCAACAACGGCTCCACCGCTTGGATCTCCGACTTGCCGCTGGTTCGCAACCGAGCAAAAATCCATTGCGTGCGCTGCTGTGCGGATATCGCCTTGACTTGGGCTTCTTGAGAAGAAGACAGCGCAAAGCCCTGTTGTTGGAGCCACCCCAACATCTGCGCCAACGGCTCCACTTTGCCATCGCTACTGTACGACACATCCGCTGGTTGCAACGAAAGCTTCGGCGCATCGAACAATTGCCCTAAAGAGATCGGTGCGTTTTCAGGCGCGGTGATCGAATGGGCGCTTGGCCGCCCACATCCCGTCCGCTGGTTGATGCTGTTAAGCTCGATAATCGGGGCTGTTAGCTTTTCAAGGCTTTTCATCCGATCTGTGCTGCTAATCAAAACGCCCAAACCTTTGGTATCTTCGAGCGGGATCGGAAGCATCCAAGCCACCTCCGTATCGTCGCTTTGCACCGCCACTTGAACATGCAACGCCAGTTGATCGCGTGTAAAGTGCGACAACACCCGCATCCCCCGCACTCGCACTTGACGCTGTGGGTCTTTCGTGATCCAAAGCCCCGCTGCCTCCGCTTGAACACTCCATCCCACCCAAACCAACACACACCACACACCATACTTCCAGCCCAAAGACCGCATCTCAAAAACCTCCCGAAACACCACCTCTACACCAACAAAACCCAACCCTCGACCCTCCGCGATCGTTGTCCACGCAACCAACCGCTTGTCAAGGCATCCCAAAAAACAGAGAGCCTCGCAGCCTCGCCACAAGTCGACAAAAAACCCGTGTCGCGCCCCTTTTGGGTTTGCGCCGCTTGGGTTTGCGCCGCCGTCTCGCAACAGGTAAGCAAAAACCCGTGTTCGCGCCCTTGGTGCAACGCTTGTTGAGACTCGTCAAGGACTTTCTCGCCACAGGTTGACAAAAACCCGTGTTCGCGCCATTTCACGCGGCGGTGTTGTTCTCAAAAACGTCTGATGACCCCGTCCCTACGGGCTCACGAAGCGATAGCCTATGGTGGCGCATGGGGTGAATCGCCACATCTCTATCCAGCAGCACAACTGCCATATCTATCTGATTTACAAACAAAAAATAGCGATAAATACGAGAATATCACCCACAGCGATGGCGTAAAGCAACTTGCAAAGCCAACAAAAACGTGTATGTTGCACAAGAACAAACGGGGGCTTGTGCGATCCAAGCTACCCGCAGCGCTCGAAACCCAAGCGTGTCAAGTGTTTCGGAGCCTACACGCGAAGAAAGGAGTTCATCTTGAGCTGGTTGACTCGCACTTTTACATCTTCTGTCGGGAAGAAATTCTTGGCAGGTCTCACCGGACTCGGTATGTTTCTGTTCCTCATTGCCCATGTATCGGGCAACATGACCCTCTTTATGAAAACCAAAGTCGGTCAAGATCCCGCCTTCAACGCCTACGCCAAAAAATTGCACGATCTCCCCGGCTTTGCCCTCGCAGAAGCCCTGATCTTGCTTGCTTTTGCCGCACACGTCGTCCTCGTGATCTGGCTGTCTTACACCAACCGCCTCGCCCGTGGCGAGCAGCGCTACGCAGAAGTCCGCAGCAAACAAGATCCCCAAAATCAATTGGCCTTGTTCGCAAGCAAAACCACCCTACTTGGCGGTGTGATCATCTTGGTGTTTTTGGTCGTCCACATGGCCGACTTCCGCATGGCGCGCTTCATGGACGGCAACTTGATCACCCAAGCCAAGGTCGTCACCGCGCTCCAAGTCCCGTGGCGCGCCTTCTTGTATGCAATCGCCAGTCTTCTCGTCGGATGGCACCTCTTCCACGGTATCCAAAGCGGTTTTCGCTCGTTGGGCATGCGTCACCCCCGATACATGACCTACATCCAAAAATTCGGAGTGATCGCTGCGGTCTTGATCGGCGCATTGTTTGCGTCGATGCCTATCGCGATCTTTGTCGGTTTTATCACAAAGTGATCTGAAGCGCTCCCCCATCCACACGCGCACAGAAACAAACACAAGGGTGTTGAGGCATGATCCTAGATCCAAGAACTCCAAGCGGCCCTCTCGATCAACGTTGGGCCAAAGCCAAAGAAGAAATGCGTCTCGTTGGACCGATCAATCGACGCAAATTCAAAGTCATCATCGTCGGAACCGGACTCGCCGGCGCTTCCGCTGCCGCCTCCTTGGGACAACAAGGCTACGATGTCCACTGCTTTACTTTCCACGATAGCCCACGACGCGCCCACAGTATCGCCGCACAAGGCGGTATCAACGCCGCCAAAAACTACCAAAACGACGGTGATAGCACATGGCGCCTGTTCTACGACACCATCAAAGGCGGCGACTTCCGCGCCCGTGAATCCAACGTCTACCGCCTCGCTCAAAACAGCGCCAACATCATCGACCAATGCGTCGCACAAGGCGTCCCTTTTGCCCGTGAATACGGCGGCACCTTGGCCAACCGTACCTTCGGTGGCGTCCTCGTCTCCCGTACCTTCTATGCTCGCGGTCAAACAGGCCAACAACTCCTCCTCGGCGCTTACAGCAGCTTGATGCGCGAAGTTCACGAACAACGCGTCAAACTCTACACCCGCCACGAGATGCACGATCTGATCGTCAAAGACGGCGTCGCCCAAGGCATCGTCACCCGCAATCTCATGACGGGCGAAGTCGAAGCCCACACCGCACACGCTGTCCTCCTTTGCACTGGCGGTTACACCAACGTCTATTATCTCTCCACCACCGCCATGGCCTCCAACGTCTCCGCAACATGGCGTGCCTACAAACGCGGCGCTTACTTCGGCAACCCTTGCTACGTCCAGATCCACCCCACTTGCATCCCTGTCTCTGGACACTACCAATCCAAACTTACCCTCATGAGCGAAAGTCTCCGTAACGTCGGACGCATCTGGGTTCCCCGTACCCCGGGAGACAAACGCCATCCCAACGATATCCCCGAAGCCGAGCGCATCTACTTCCTCGAAGAGCGTTATCCCACCTACTCCAACATGGTCCCCCGTGACGTCGCCTCCCGCAACTGCAAAGAATACTGCGACAAAGGCCATGGTGTCGGTGCCAGCGGCGACTCCGTTTACCTCGACTTCCGCGAAGCCATCGCCAAAGAAGGCGAACCCACCATCCGCTCCAAATACGGCAACCTCTTCGATATGTACCATAAAATCATGGGCGAAGATCCTTACAAACAACCCATGAAGATCTATCCCGGCCCCCACTACGTCATGGGTGGACTCTGGGTCGACTATCACCTGATGTCCAATATCCCCGGACTCTTCGTCCTCGGCGAAGCCAACTTCTCCGATCACGGAGCCAACCGTCTCGGGGCAAGCGCACTCATGCAAGGTCTCTCTGATGGGTACTTTGTCGCCCCCTACACCGTCAGCAACTACCTCGCAAACAAGATGAACACACAACCCCTCTCCGCTTCTGACGACGTTTGCAAAGAAGCCATCGACAACACCCGCAATCTCATCGATCGCTTCCTCAAAGCCAAAGGCAATCAGTCCTCCGAAAGCTTCCATCGCCGCCTCGGTAAAATTCTCTTCGACAAAGTCGGCATCAGCCGCACCAAACAAGGACTCCAAGAAGCCATCACAGAGATCCAAGCCCTCCGTGAAGACTTCTGGAACAATGTCCGCGTCCCCGGTGATGCAAGCTATGTCAACCAAGAACTCGAAAAAGCGGGCCGTATCATCGATTTTATCGAATTTGGTGAACTCATGGCGCGTGACGCCCTCCACCGCGAAGAATCTTGCGGCGGACACTTCCGCGCTGAACACCAAATCGATGGAGAAGCCAAACGCGACGATGACAACTTCGCCTACGCTGCCGCTTGGCAATTCAACGGCCTCGACAAAGAACCCACCGTCCACAAAGACGAACTGAAGTTCGAGTCCGTGAAGTTGACACAAAGGAGCTACAAGTAATGTCCAACAGCATCAAGCTGACGCTCAATATCTGGCGACAAGCCAATCGCCACGCCAAAGGTCGCTTCGAAACCTACCAACCCAAGGACCTCAGCACCGATATGTCCATCCTTGAGATGCTCGACTCTCTCAACGATGAAATGATCGCCGCTGGCAAAGAACCCATCACCTTTGAACACGATTGCCGCGAAGGGATCTGCGGAACCTGCGGTATCATGATCAACGGCATGGCCCACGGCCCCGACCGTGGCACCACCACCTGCCAACTTTACCTCCGCCGCTTCAAAGACGGCGACACCCTTGTCCTCGAACCTTGGCGCGCCAAAGCCTTCCCCGTGATCAAAGACTTGCTCGTCGATCGCTCGGCCTTTGACCGCATCCAGATGGCCGGTGGCTACATCTCCGTTAACGTCGGAAACGCCCCCGAAGCCAACTCCATCCTCATCCCCAAAGACGTCGCTCTCGAAGCCTTCGATGCCGCCGTCTGCATCGGCTGTGGCGCTTGCGTCGCCGCCTGCAAAAACGCCTCCGCCATGCTCTTTGTCTCCGCAAAAGTCGGACACCTCTCCCTCATGCCCCAAGGACACCCCGAACGCCACGACCGCGCCCTCAATATGATCGCTCAAATGGACGCCGAAGGCTTCGGTTCTTGCACCAACACCCTCGAATGTTCCGCCGCTTGCCCCAAAGAGATCTCCCCCAAATGGATCCAACGCCTCAACGGCGAATACATCCAAGCCGCTACCGTCACCCGCCGTTAACCCCCCCTCCTTCTTTCCTCTGCTTTTTCTCCACTTTTTCTTTCCTCTGCTTTTTCTCCACTTTTTCTTTTTCGGGGGCGCTGCCCCCAAACCCCCGCAAGGGAGCGCGGCTCCCTTGACCCCGTGTTTGGCGAACAGATCACTATTTTTCAAACCAACGACGTTCTCGCTTGGACGGACGCGAACACGGCTTTTTTTGAGCCGACCGCGTAACTCCTAAGTCAGTATCGCTTGATTTTTGTAACTTTGGTGCTTGAGCAGCAAGGTTCTTCGGGGTCCGTTCAAACCAACGCCATGAGAGAGGTATCAAGATGCAACACATTTCAGCCAGGGCAACCACAGGGGGTTGCCCCTACATGTTGGAAATCACACGGTGTTTCGTAGGGGCAGGCCCCCGTGCCTGCCCTCGATCTGTTGCGTCGGTGACCTCTTCATCGCCATCTTTTTTGAACGAACCCGTTCTTCGGGCGCGAAAGTTGAAGAAACTTAGTGATACTT
>CAUJFU010000209.1 GCA_963169055.1 Myxococcota bacterium | reverse complement strand
GCAACCTGCTTTTGAGATCATGAAAGCCCAAGGCTACGGGCGGATCATCATGACCTCTTCTGCCGCTGGTTTGTACGGAAACTTCGGACAAGCCAACTACGCCGCCGCAAAGCTCGGACTTGTCGGCCTGATGCACGCACTCAAAGAAGAGGCCGACCGTTACGGGATCAAGATCAATACGGTTGCCCCGATCGCACGTTCCCGCATGACCGAAGATGTGATGCCGCCCGATATGCTCGAAAAACTTCACCCCGAAGCAGTCGCTCCGTTGGTCTTGTTCCTTGCCTCGCCAGAATGTCCAAACAGCGGCCATCTCTATAACGCAGGCATGGGCTATTTTAACCGCGCACTCGTGCTCACAGGCCCAACCGTCGCGCTTGCCGAACACGGTCTCCCCGCATCTCCCGAAGATATCGAAGATGCCATCTCACAGATCCACGACCTGCGCGACCTGTATCCCGCAAACAATGCGATGGAATTCATCGGAAGATTCAGCGCTCCGCCCCCGCCCCCACAAAAACCCTCCCCATCCAACGCAGCACCCTCGGCAGGTACAGCCTCAAACGAGACACAACACGCCCTCCGATCGGTTTTTGCGCAGATGCCCGATGCTTTCCGCCCCGAAAAAGCCGAAGGGATCAGCGTGATCTTTCAATACGCCCTCTCGGGCGAAGCGAGCAGCGTATGGCATGTGATCGTCAAAGATCAGCGCTGCACCGTCCAACAAGGCGAACACAGCGCCCCGACCGTCACGCTCAAGATGGACTCTCAGGACTTCTTGCGTTTTGTGCGCGGCGAACTAGATCCGATGCAAGCCTTTACCTCTGGAAAACTCCGTATTACGGGCGATATGATGGCTTCTCGCTTGATTACGAAACTCTTCAAGCTTGGCAAGTGACCGCCCCACAAACCCGCTGCATCACGCCTCAAAAAAAGGAAAAGGAGCAAAACCAACATGGGCAAGGGGATTCGAGACAAAGTGGTGATCTTGGGGATGGGCTGTAGTCGCTTTGGCGAGCGTTGGAACGCAGGAGCCGAAGAACTGATGGTCGAGGCGTGGCAAGAGTGCCTCGCAGATGCCGGTATCTCCGCCGATCAAGTCGAGGCTGCGTGGTTGAGCACCTGCATGGAAGAGGTCAACGTCGGCAAAAGCGCCCTTCCTCTTTCGATCGCGCTGCGGCTTTCCAACATCCCTGTGACACGCACCGAAAACTTTTGCGCAAGCGGCACCGAAAGCTTTCGAGCAGCTTGTTACGCCGTCGCATCGGGAGCTTATGACATCTGCCTTGCGATGGGCGTGGAAAAGCTCAAAGACGTCGGATACGGCGGGCTTCCAAACTGGGGGGCAGGGGCAGGAACACTCAACTGGTTGTGGAGTCCCAACATGACGGCTCCCGGGTCTTTTGCGCAGCTTGCATCGGCGTATTGCGCCCGATACAACGTCAAAAGCGAAGACCTGAAACGTGCGATGGCCCAAGTTTCGGTCAAAAGCCATGACAACGGCAGCCGCAACCCCAAAGCGCACCTCCAAAAGCCCGTCAGCATGGAACAAGTGTTATCTGCACCGATCATCGCCCACCCGCTTGGGTTGTTCGATTGCTGCGGTGTCAGCGATGGAGCGGCGTGTGCGATCGTCACCACACCTGAAATCGCCCGACAGTTGGGCAAAGACAACCTGATCTCTGTCAAAGCACTTCAGGTGGCCCTCAGCAACGGCCAAGAGATGGCCCACAATAGCTGGGATGGTTCTTCTTTCCTCACGACCAGCATCGCAAGCCAACGCGCTTACGCCGAGGCTGGCATCACCCATCCCCGCGAACAGATCTCCATGATGGAAGTCCACGATTGTTTCTCGATCACCGAACTCGTCACGATGGAAGATCTCGGCATCTCCCCTCGCGGCCAAGCCCCCCGCGATATCCTTGACGGCTTCTATAACCATGACGGCCCTATTCCTTGCCAAATCGATGGAGGGCTCAAATGTTTCGGCCATCCCATCGGTGCTTCGGGTCTTCGCATGATCTACGAGATGTATCTTCAATTTCTCCATCGGGCAGGCACCCGCCAGATCCAACGCGATCTACACTACGGACTCACCCACAACCTCGGTGGCTTTCCCGCCATGAACGTCTGTAGCATCGCCATCCTCGGCCCCCTCCACCCTTGACACCTTCTTCGTTCCGCTCATCAAGATGGCGCAGTTGGTTTGTGCTTGTGGGGCTTTGCCCCACGCCCCACGAGAGGGCGAAGCCCTCTTGGCTCCGTATGCTTTCTTCGTGCAGGTGAAAAAGGAGTATTTCTGTCATGCAAAAAGTGTTGAATATCTGGTGTTTTTTTGTGTTTTCGATGGTTTTGCTGTGGGTGCAAAGCGGCTGTGGTTACAATCTGAGCGGGCCGTGGACAGGCTATTTTGGCAAGGACAATCCCAAAGCGGGGATCATCAAGCTGGAGATCCAGAAGCAAAACAGCGGTGGGCTGGTGGAAGGCAGCATTGAGCTCACCAACGTAGGGAGCTGCAACGGCGGGCAATCTCTGAGCAAAACCCTCCTTGAGTCGGGAAGTTTGGTGACAGAGCAAGGCGCGGTGACGTTGCTCACACGGATCGGGAACTGCCGCTACAGTTTCAAAGGCGAGATCAAAAATGGTCTGATCTTGGGAAGTTATACCGTGGAGTCCACCGTTTTGGGCATCACCTTCAAAGATTCGGGGTCGTTTAACCTCGAACGGCCCTAGCCGCTTTTCTTTGCGTCGACGGCAGCCGCCTATTTTTCCTTGCGCGGGTGGATTTGGATCGCTATCTTCGGGGTCTTGGGCGTGTGAATCGTCATTCACCTGCGGATCGCAGAGGATGGATAGGAGGGCGCGTGATGGAAAAGATGCCCGATCTCTCGCAAGATGTGTGGTACATTCACCCTTATCGGGATCTTCAAAATGCGGCGGGCCCATTTTATGCGATGGTGGGGCGAGTAGAGGGGATGCAAGCCATCGCGCCGAGACTTTCGTTGTTGGTGTCGAGCAGCACCCACCCACCAAGCTATTCATTTGCCAAGATGCCGGAAACAGCCGAAGAATTAGAGCAAACGTGTGAGATTCTGCTTCATAGCCAGATGCCGCGTTTGCGATATGGAGGCCGAGATCGCAGCATTATCCGCCGATTGGGAAACAGCCCGCTCTACAGCGATCACGTCCTACATGGCGGCGAAGTCGTGTTTTACGGAGACGAGGGGCTTCCGTTGTTGTCACAAACGGCGCGAAAACTCCCGCGAGTCGCGTCATCGCGGAGGCTGCCTGCTGCGTATGCCCCTGCCGATATCGCGCACCGTTGGATGAACGATGTTGCGCTGCGCTGCATCGAGCGCGAAGAGGCAACAGAACACACGCGCCTGACCTCTTTGCGAAACCTGCTTGCACAAAAGCTGTTGTGGCTGCAAGATCCGCAACGATATCCAGAATTTCCACGCCAGATCGATCAATTTTACTGGAAAGCGGCCAACGCTTTTTCTGCGCCGCCCCCCCATCTTCGGCGAGATCTGGATGACGCGCATCCGTTGACGCTGATCATGGTTCGCATGGCTTGTCAGATATCGCTGCGCTTTGTGTACTGGATCGGCTTTTTGGCGGAACTCCACGCAAGTTATTACGCGATGCGAGAAGACAACACCGCCCCCCCTCGACGCCCGAGTCGTGCGTGGATGACCGAATACGCCGAGTGGATGCGAAAATATTATGATATCGCTTGCCTTCCGTCCTCGGTTTCGCACCGTAGAGAAGAACTGCGCAAACAACGCCAACAATTGGATGCTTTTCTTCAAAGCCTCCGAGATGCCCGTCAAAACCTTCTGCACACTCTCCACCAACAAGCCCACCATTGCGCGACCCAATGGAAAAAGCGCCAAGCAGACCTAGAGACCGCCCTTTTCGAGAGCATCTAGCCTCGTATGCGTTGCGGTGCTATGGTCTGTTGCTTTTTTCTACGATGCGCGTGTTTGCGCGTTGTGGTGCTATCCCTTGCCGCAATCCGTCGGAGGTGTGCGTTGTCTGTGCAAAGCTGGATGTGGATCCTCTTCCATGTATTTTTGGTATTGATGCTTGCGTTGGACTTGGGACTATTTCATCGCAAAAGCCATCAGATCGACGTGAAAGAAGCGCTGGTTTGGAGCGCTGTCTGGATCAATTTGGCGATGCTTTTTAACGTGGGGATCTACCATTGGCGCGGCCCAGAATTTGCGATTCAATTTTTTACAGGCTACATCCTCGAAAAGTCGCTAAGTGTCGATAACCTATTTGTTTTTATGTTGATCTTCTCCTTCTTTAAGGTACCTGCGACCTACCAACATAAAGTCCTTGCGTGGGGGATCTTTGGCGCGTTAATCATGCGTGCGATCATGATCTTTGCGGGGGTTCAATTGATCAATCGCTTCCATTGGATCCTTTATTTCTTCGGCGCTTTCTTGGTTTTTACAGGCATCAAGATGGCCCTCGAAAAAGAAACAGGCGTCCATCCCGAAGACAACCCCGTGATCAAGCTGGTGCGCCGCCTCTTTCGTGTGACCGAAACCTACCAAGACGATCGGATCTTCGTCCGCCAAAATGGTGTGCTGTGGGCAACGCCGTTATTTGTTGTGATCGCGGTCGTTGAAGCGACCGACGTCGTGTTTGCGGTGGACTCCATCCCTGCGGTGCTTGCGATCTCACGCGACCCGTTCGTTGTGTACACCTCCAACGTTTTCGCGATCCTTGGGTTGCGTTCATTGTACTTTGCGCTTGCGGGTGTGATGGATCGCTTTCACCTACTCAAGTTCGGCCTCGCTGCGGTGCTTACGTTCGTCGGTGTCAAGATGCTGATCGATAGCTGGTACCACATCCCCACATTCGCTTCTTTGGTGGTGGTGGTGGGTATGCTCGGCACGTCGGTGATCGCCTCTTTGCTGATCGAACCAAAAGAAGAAGAGGTCGTCCACCTCCCCCCGGGCAGCTTCCCCGAACAACCGCCCTACGAGACCTTGAGCGAGGCCGAGATGAGCAGCCCTGCCCTTCCTGACCCCGATCATCCTCACGACAAGTCTTCCTCCTAATACGCTCTCCGAGAGAAGTGTGCTCAAAGGGTCAGTGCGATCCGCTGTGGGCGTGCTGTGGTTGGGCCACAGGGGGCTGCCCCTACATCTTCCGTCTACTACGATGGGCGGATTTCGTATTAGCCCCCTCCGCCATCGTCTGACTCGAAACAAACACCGTTCCCTGAAACACTCGCTGTTCCAACAACTAACCCGCTTCTCCAACAACCCGAAGGAGCCGCCCATGCCCATACGCCCCCCTCAACACACACCACCGCGATCTTTTCTGCCCTACTGCACCGCTGCAACGGTGCTTTTGACATCCGCTGTCTTTGGCTTCGCAAGCCCCCGTGCCCACGCCGCCCCTCCCAAAGACTCGGATGCTACGGCACAACCAACGCATCCCAAAGCCTCGGATGCTACGGCACAACCAACACCCTCCAAATCTCCCAAAGCAACGAAACGAACGACCACAACCGATACTGCGGCCCCTGCGATTGTTCGTAAAGCTCGCCCCACCACAAAACCCGCAGCATCGGCATCTCTGGCCAAAACCAAAACCAAGCCCAAGACCCCTGCTGCCAAGCCAGCCAACGCACCGAAGCCTGCGCCGCGTCCGTTGCGTGCGTGGCTGCTGCTTGGGCCTGCACCGCTACCCTTGCCGCTATTCTCAAAAGACAAAGAAGGCTCTTACAAAGAAACCCAACTGCTTGCCGACGAGCATCTTGATCAAGAGCGTTTGCGCCCACAGATCGGGCAAGAAGTGTCTTGGTTGGGAGGCCGGTCGTTGCGTTGGCGTCCTTGGGGGGGTGGTTCGATTTCTCGCAAAAGCCCCCTTCCACAAGCCGCATGGGCCGCCACATGGCTGCACACTACGCGCTACACCGAAGCGACGTTGATCTTGCGCTCCCATCAGCGTTTGCGCGTATTGCTCGATGGGAAAACGATCAGCACGCAAGCCACTTGCACACCTGCGAAATCCCCTCAAACTGCTGCTGTGACGGCCTCTTCATCGGCCAAACCAACTCCGCCTCCCGCCTCTTTGCCCACCACCGCAACCGATCCGCGTGATCTCTTGATGTTGCGGATGGCCCAGATCCTCGAACGCCAGTCCCAACTGATCGAGCGCCAAACAGCGATGCTTGGGGGGATGCTCCAACAAGCCCAAGCCCAAGCCAAAAGCCCCACAGTCCCCACACTACGGGTTTCTTTGAAGCTCACACCCGGTTTGCATCGCCTCGTGATCAAGACGCTTGCGACCCAAGACTGTCTACCACGTTGGGGACTTCAAGCGACCCTTGAAGCCTCGGACGCACCGAGTCTTCGAGCGATCACCGCTGATCGGACACCCACCTTTTATCATTCGATCGACTTCGTGCTGTATCGCAAGTACATCACCACCCAAAGCCTCTCTCCCGATGGAAAGCACGTTGCCCTTTCGATGCAAAAGCTCCATCCCAACGGGCATCACGAGTACTGGAGCGAGCTGCGCGATGCCCGACACGGCCACCTGCTACATTCGCTGCGTGCTGTCGGGGCGCTGCGCGATCTGCAATGGTCTCCCAATGGCCGTTATTACAGCTTTTCGACGACCCTCAAAGGGCAAGGCGCGATCTGGCGGGTGGATCGGCAACATGGAAGCGTGCGTTTGCTGCGTTCGGGCCTTCGGGGGCTTTGGGGACACGCATGGGTTCACGACAGCCGAACGATCGTCTATAACGCCAGTCTACCGCTCACTCCCACCGAGACCGAAAAAGCTGGACTCCTACGATTGCGCGGGATGTTCGACCGCTTGCCTTGGCATCGCAACCGCAGCCATATCTATGCGATGTCTGCGGATGGAAAGATGCACCTGCGCCTCACAGCGGGCTATTGGGGCAACGACACCCTCAAACTGCACCCAAGCGCACCCAAAATTCTTTTTCGACGCTCGATCCCCGACGACAAAGCCCGTCCTTTTCGCAAAAGCGCTCTGTTTGAACTCGATCTGCGAACCTTGCAGATCACCCGCATCCTCGACAACTTGGGCAGTTTTTTCGGTGCGTCCTACGCCATGAACGGCGACGCCATCTTGATCAGCGGCGGTCCATCGCTGTTTGGCATCCTCGGCCATGCACCCGATCTTCCACCGAACACCGTCCCCAACGACTATGATGGCGAGATCTACCTGTACCACCGTAAGACCAAACAGATCACTTGCCCCACACGCACCTTCGATCCGAGCGTCGAGCGGGCTGTTTGGCATCCGCTCACTCAAAAGATCTACCTCAACGCGCTTCACCGAACCCGCCGACTGCTGTACGAACTCGATCCGAAAAACGGACAGATCCGCCCGCTTGCCCATGCCAAGGGCCTCGATATCCTCAGCCAACTGAGAGCAGGCCGCCAAACCCACCTGCTCACCTACATCGGCAGCGGTCTACAGCACAGCGAAAGCCTCTACCGCTTGGACTTGCGCACAGGCCGCTCCAAGCTGCTTTATGATCCAAACCAAGCCGCCGCCCGACACCTTCAACTCGGACCGATCGCCGACTGGGACGTCACCCTCAAACAAGGCGAACAACGCGATGGACACGTCTTTTACCCCCCCGGCTTTGACCCCCGAAAACGCTATCCTTTGATCGTGTACTATTACGGCGGAACCTACCCCGTCACGCGCACCTTCGATGGACGCTATCCCTTCCATCTTTGGGCTGCGCAAGGATACGTTGTGTATGTCCTCCAACCCAGCGGTGCGATCGGCTTTGGACAACGCTTCTCCGCACGCCACGTCAACGAATGGGGAACCCTCGTTCCTTCCGAGATCATCCAGTCCACCCGCCTGTTTCTTCGCGCCCATCCCTTTATCGATTCAAAGCGCGTCGGCTGCATCGGCGCAAGCTACGGCGGCTTTACCACCATGAGCGTCGTCACCAAAACCCGACTGTTCGCTGCCGCCATCAGCCACGCAGGGATCAGCAATATCCCAAGTTACTGGGGCGGCGGATACTGGGGCTACCTCTACAGCGCCATCTCCGCAGCCCACCGCTACCCGTGGAGCCATCCCGACTATTTTACGCGCCAAAGCCCCCTATTCTCCGCCAACAAGATCCATACCCCCCTCCTCCTCCTCCACGGTAGCCACGACACCAACGTCCCCGCCATCGAAAGCTACCAGATGTACGCCGCCTTGCGACTGCTCAAACGGCCCGTCGAGATGGTCGTCGTCAAAGGCGAAGACCACTGGATCCTTCAACCCAGCAAACGCATCCTCTGGAGCCACACCATCCTCGCATGGTTCGATCGCCACCTCAAAAAACAACCCCTCTGGTGGACCCGCCTCCACGGGAATCAATCCTACTGATCGTTGCCTTGTTTGATCTTGTTTGATCTTGTGGGGCGCTGCCCCAAACCCCGCAAGGGACTTTCGCCCCTTGACCCCATGTCGACGGTGGAAGTCTTGCGTTCAAAACAACGACTCTGGCCTTTCGAATCGCCCCGCCAATACGGGGTCAAGAGGGCTTCGCCCTCTCGTGGGGTGTGGGGTGAAACCCCACGAAAAAATCGAACGACTTCAGGAAGACTTTTTCTTTTTTGGGCGTTGTGAG
>CAUJFU010000208.1 GCA_963169055.1 Myxococcota bacterium | reverse complement strand
AGGGTCACTTTTTCGAGAGCGAAGGGGCTATCGGATCGGGCGCTATTGGAGGGGAGCAGGGGGTGTAGGTTCTGTTTTTTTGTTGTGCTGGGCTTTGAGGCGACGGGCGCGGATCGCATCGGAGGCTTTGATGTAGGGGGTGAGGAGCGCTTCACGAAGCGGGGTTCCTCGGTCATGGTTTCCGAGAACACGGGCGAGATAACGTTCGAGGGCTTGATCCCAGACGGCTTTGGGGCTGGTGTCGGCTTTGAGGGTGTAGCCGTGACGGATACCGTACTCGGTATGGGACTGGCGTGCGAGTTCAAACAGCGGAGCAAGACCGATGTGTTGAATATCTTGTTGAAGTTGGGGAGACTGATCGATGGTGGTGAAGATCTGCTCTTGGGCGCCAAACTGGCCTGAGCGCGAGGCAAGGAGGTAATCTTTGCCATTGGGATACACCGCAGCGAGGATGCGCTCGGCGCATCGGAGGTGTTGGAGTTGGGTGGGGGTGAGTTCAAAAAGATAAGCGTCATACGCCCGAATCGTCGACAAAAGAACATCAACCAAACTGCTGTTGATATTGTCGCTGGAGCTATCGATCTGGCGTTTGCTTTCGGGGGAGTAGGCGGTGTCGGGTTGAAGATGTTTGGCTGCATCACAAAGAAGCCGAAGGGCGTCCAGAATGGCTTGGGTGATATCTTCGGATGTGTAGGTATCAAGGAGGGATTGGATGTGGGTGTGTAGGCTTGTGGAGAGTGTGATCGCTTCGTTTTGATCGAACTGATCGGCTTTAAATTCTGTGTACGTCATGGCAACCTCGCAAAGAAGTAAGGATGAAGGTGAAAGGACACTGGAGAAGGGTGTTCGTGCAAAGAAGCGGCGTCAACAACAAGAATCAACGGATACACAAGAGCCTTAGCGCAGGCTCCACAAAAAAGCAAGCAAACCAACCAAGACAACGGAATGATGGGAAAACAGGAGTGCCTCAAACCAGCAAAGCAAAAGCCCGCGCCTAGAGGCGCAAAAGGGTTGTCGCTCACTTCCGAAATGAGGTGATGTAGGCTGTAGTGTGGGCGCAAAGAGAAGTTGCGAAAGCTGTAAAACCGAATCCTTGGTTTGGCTCTCGGTAAGCTCCTTGCAACCCGCTCTCTTGTTCGGAAAGAAGAAGGCAAGCTCGATCATACAAACGTTCTCTCACGAGACGCTCGCAAAACAGTTCGTAGCGCCTAGCATACGAAGAATCCCTGAATTCCTCGAACGCTGTGAAATGAGGTTCGTGGATACGAACAGGGGCAGACGATCTGGGTTCCTCTTCTAAGAGAAGAAACCATCCCAACCAAGGCTTTTGAGTGGGGCTGAATTTTCCTTCGCGGTAAGCGGTGAGGAGATCCACCGCGTTCCCAAGCGTTTCTTCGATGCGGTTATTGAAATTGTTTCCAAAAGATGGGCCGATGTGCGCTTTGAGTTCGACCGAAGCCAACAGCACGCCGTCGACTACCACGACAAGATCCCAATCTTTGGTGGGGCGAAAATAACCGGGCAATGTTGTGGCGGTTGTGTGGATCGCCTCTCTAGGCAGGCCGGACTCGCAAAGCAAATCCACCAAAAGGTTTGCAAAACCGTCCAAGTGCCGCCCTCCCGTGACGGCTCTTCGATTGCCAGAGTCTCTTCTCCCTGATGTTCGGCCTTGCGCTTGTTGTTGTTGAGTTCTCGTTTCCCAAAAGAACCTCACGGCCTGCTCGACACGGTGTTTATCCATTGGATGGACTCCTTGTGGTTTTGAGCACCATGCGAGAAAACAAAGAAACGCTTGCGTTTTGGATGCGCGTTTGCGCCATATCGAGATAGTGTGGATCGACTTCGATACCGATGGAATGCCGCCCCCACCTCGCGGCAGCGACAACCGTCGTCCCCGTACCCACAAAGGGATCAAGCACAGTATCCCCAACAAAAGAAAACATACGGATCAACCGCTCGGCGAGTTCTTCGGGGTAAGGGGCGGGATGATTGCGGGTAGAAGCCCCCGTCAAACCAGACCAAATCGATTGAAACCACCGTTTGTGATTCTCTTCGGAGATCACCGACAGGACTCGCGTTTCCAAAGAAGGTTTGCGATAACCGCCCGGCTTGCGCTCCATCAAGATAAACTCGATGTCGTTTTTGATCACAGCATTTGGCTCGTAAGGCTTCCCCAAAAAGCCTGCACCGTTGCCTGTGGCTTCAAAAGAAGCGTTGGCGATCTTGTGCCAGATGATTGGAGCAAGGTTATCATAACCGATCATCCGACAACGCTCTTGAATGGAGGCATGAAGCGGTACGACAGTATGCCTTCCATCATTTTTTCGCCGAGACAAACAGACATCGCCCACGACGCAAATCAACCGTCCTCCCGGAACCAAGAGCCGAAAACAATGCGCCCACACTCTGTCAAGTTCGCAGAGAAACGCGTCGTAGTCCTCGATGTCGCCGAGTTGGTGCTGGTGTGTTCTGTATTTTTTGAGTGTCCAATATGGGGGAGACGTGAGAACGAGATGAACAGATTCGTCCTCAACAAACGAGAGATCACGGGAATCCCCTTCAACAAGATGATGTTCGGTTGGAAACTGCTGAACAAGGCTTTCGATCTCCGCGAGCGCTTTCTTATCCTTTGCGATACGGGGGATATCCGTCTGTGGGTTTTCCAACGCGCAGAAGGCAGGCGGAAGGTAGTCTTTGTGCTGAGGGAGACTTGTTGATTTCAAAAAAACCTCCTGATATGCGGAAACAAAGAAAGCATCGTTCTCACGGCCAAAAGCGAAAGCATCGTTCTCACGGCCAAAAGCGAGTCAACAAGAAAGTTCCGAGACCTCCCGCGATCAAGCAGCCGACCGCGATCAACCAAACCACACGCATCGAGATCCCTTGTGCAGCCAAGGGCGGAGATTGCGATGGATGGGATACCGTCGGTGGGTATGCAGGAATCGGAGCGTCAGAGGCATGGGACGACGAAGGTTGCGGTTGAGAAGACAATGCGGAGACCTGTTGGCCTTGCAAAAGAGATGCGTGTGGATCTTGTACGGAGGGTTGGCGCGCAAGAAAGCGCGCCAGTTCTTCTGGCGGAAAGCGCATATCCTGTGTGGTCTTGTCTAAAGCAACCTCGGAGACGGGCAAAGGGACTTGTTGTGCTGCGTCGCGTTGGGCGAGGGGAGATTGTTGTGCTGCATCGCGTTGGGCAAGAAAAGCTGTGATCTCTTGCATCGACGGGGCTTGTCGGTCAAGGCTGGTTTTTTCGATATCGAGAGGGAAATCCGCCGTCGAAGTGTCCCATGCTTCAGCGTTGGGGGCAGCTTCGTTTGAACCATGCGCTTGCTCGTTTGAAGCGATCGGTTCTTCATGTGTATCTGCAAAGCCAACCGCCGCCGCGATAAACTCCCTTGGCACGCCCTCAAGAAGATTGCGCTGGGTCTTTTGAAACTCGAAGCCGTTGGGCTTGGTGATGGAGCTTTCTGTGGTCTCTTCAGCGGGTGATGCTTCAGAAGAAGCGGGTGGAGGGGTGGGCAGTTTCACAGAGAAATCACTCGCAAGCGCCTCGCGTAGCCGCGCAGCCACGCTTTCCGAGACAGAAGCCGCCGACGAGGACGATGAGGTCAAGACAGCCGTTGAGGGCGATGAGGGCGATGAGACAGCCGACGAGGACAACGATGACGAAGAGATCGGAAGCGAAGAAACACCCGAATGATGAGCGTTTCGCATCGCGATCACCTCTTTCACTTCTTGCGGCAGAGAAGCGACGTGTCGGGTGAATTCGTGTTCTTCGTCTGTGGGCGAGGAACTCGGCGGGAGTGAGGAAAGGGAAGGGTGTAGCGAGTAGCCGGATTGTGGCGGAGGAACAGAGTGCAGTAGCGGTTTGCCGGGAACAGACAACGCTGCAAGGGCTTTGAATTCTGGAGGGGCAGCGTAGATCCCAGAAGGAGGATAGACCGAGACTTGGGGTGCATCGAAGTCTTCTTCGTCGCCGTAAACAGGCGTCGAATAAGAACGCGGCGTGGTCCGTTGGATCTTCTCGAAGTCCGCCGCCAAAGGATCACCGCGCAGCGCAGCGGACAAGTATTCTCGGAAACTGGCACACGAAGCAAAACGGTTGGCGGGATCTTTTTCCATGGCGTGTTCGATCACCAGCTTGAGCAGTGGGCCAACGGTCGAGCGTTCCAGTTCAGGGCGATAGCGAAAGATATCAGGCAATTCGCCTTGGGTATGCCCAAGCAGGACGTTTGCGGTGTTGCCTTTGAAGGGGAGGTGGCGAGTGATCAAATGAAACAACACAGCGCCCAGTTGATACACGTCTGTCTGGCGGCCCATTGCAGGCGCGTGCTTGCTTCGTTCGATCTGTTCGGGAGCCATATAATGACAACTCCCGATAATCTCGCCTGTTCCAGTGTGGACTTTTTCGCCGTCTTCATCCTTTCCGATGCCAAAGTCCAGAACTTTCGGGGTTTCTTCGCCTGCGTGTTGAACGATCATCAGGTTGGAGGGTTTGAGATCGCGATGCAAAAAGCCCTTTTGATGGGCTGCATCGATCGCATCCAAAAGAGGCAAAAAATAGACGCGGATCTCTTCTCGGGAGATGAAAGAAGGCCGGATCGGGTCCAAAAACCGTTTGCGGAACGTCTCGCCTTGGATCCAATCCA
Organism: Myxococcota bacterium; assembly: GCA_963169055.1. Lineage (GTDB taxonomy): Bacteria > Myxococcota_C > UBA6777 > UBA6777 > UBA6777 > JAKLKB01. The sequence continues at coordinate 11,715 of CAUJFU010000208.1, read as the reverse complement.
TGACGTAGCCCAACAAGCCATCCTCTTCGAGGATCTGGTGGGCTTTGACGATATTTGGGTGATCAAGCTCTTTGTGGATCTTGTATTCGAGGCGGAATCTGGAGCGTAACGTTGGGTTCTTAAAGGAATCCTCGTTCAAAAATTTCACCGCAACCGATTGTTCAGGACGCTGCAACGAAGCTGCTTTGTACACCCACGCCATCCCCCCGCGCCCCACACGCTCCAAAAGATGATACCCCCCGATCACTTTTCCGTCCAACCGATCCACTGCTAAATCCACCATCTGCCTGCCCTTTTGCTTTTCGCCTTTGTGCTGTTCACTTTTTGCGGGGTGCGCCTACAACAAAAAATATGCCGAAAAGATTGTTTTTTCTTTGATCGGATCGATACCGTTCATCACCGCCAAAAGCAAGCCCGCCCTCCCCAACCCACCCAGACGAGGTGTCCAACACACGCACAACCCCCGCGACACAGACTGTTGGCTTTTTGGACGCTCAGAACACGAAGACGGTGGGAGTCAGCCTTGGCAGGAGCATTCGAGGGGTTTGAGGGGTTCGGTGGAGGTGGCGCGTTCGCGGGCTTTTTCGATGTCTTCGAGGCTCATGCCGAGCGCAAGCTGAACCGACCGTAGCAGCTTGCTTTCGCGCACATCGACATACCGATCCACAAGCAAGATCCGCCACAGATCTTCGATCAAAGAGAGTTTGTCCCCATGCGAAAAGCCGCTCGCAACGGTCTTTGTGCAAGGTCGATGGTCATAATCTTTTTGCATCATCTCATGGGCTTGGCGCAACAAAAGCAGTGCATCTTCTTCTTTGAGATGAAGCCGCTCTTGGACGATGTGTTTGATCATCTCCATCTCGCGCTCGTCCAGTTGGGCATCTGCGTAAGCCATCTCGACAAGCAGCCCCACAAAGGCCATCTCACGGGACAAACAAGGCACAGCCTCTTGACCCGTTTTTTTGGCAGGAAAGAAGCGGGAAAAAAGCGAGGATAAAGGGATCATGGTCGTTGGTTCTTCCTTGGCATCGAGGGGATGGACATTTTCCCCGAGGATGATTGGATCACACGCAGCGCACGTTGGGCGGCTTGGCGGATGATCGGTTCGTTGGCTGTAAGCTGCTTTTGCAAAGCAGGGATCGCTGCAACAGCTTGGGGTCCATACCAACGCAGCGCAGCAATCGCCCCATAACGCACCTGCCACTGTCCGTCAAGCAAGGCGCGGATCAATTCGGATACTGCGTGTTTTGCGGGCCAGTAGCGCAAAAGCTCCCGTCCGATGGTCGGGATCGCAAACGCTGCCGAACGCCGAACTTGCCACTGGGGATGATGTAGCCCTTGCAAAAGGCTCAACGCCGCAGGAGCCGCAGCAGGCCCGATCGCACCCAACGCATCGATCGCCGCCACCCGCCACCACCACGAGTCCAACAAAGCTGCTTTGTGCAACGCTGGCACCGCTGCTTTGCCGATCCGACTTAACGTCCATATCGCACCTTGGCGCAAAGTCGCTTGCGGCGCGTTGAGGTAAGGAATAAGCGCATCCACCGCAGAAGCCCCCGATTGTTCGGCACTTCCGACAGCCAAGATCGCAGCCTCTTGGACGATGAGGTCTTTGTCTTCGAGAGCCTTGCGCAAGATCGCAAAAAATGCAGGGGTTTGTGCGCGTTCTTCCAAAGCTTTGATCGCCGCCAAACGCACATCTCTACGCGGATCACGCAACGCCTTTTGCAACACCACCAAACTTCGCTCCCCGATCTGCGCCAACGCATGCCCCGCCGCCAATCGCACCGGCAACTCAAGATCCGCCAACGCCGCCCCAAGATCCGCCACCAACGGCTCTACCATTGGCTCCAGTCCCGCAAGCATCTTGCCCCATCCTGCGAGCGTTTTCGCCACCAATGCCCGCGTTAGATAATCCTTGCTTTTGAGCAGCGTACGCAACTGAACGATCAGCGCATCTATCTGAGGTGATGCCTTTGCAAAGCCCGAAAACATCGGTCGGATCGCAACGATGGCCTCTTGGTGGACTTGTGTATGGGGATCGCGCAGCGCATGAAGCAAGGTCGGCAAAGCAGGCCGCGCCCGCCCACCCAAGCGCCCCAACGCCTCCACCGCCGCAACCCGTACTTCGGGTCGTGTATCATGCACCAAGGCCACCAACCACGGAAAACACTTCGCAAACCACCGCTCGTGCTGTGCAGCTTGAAACAACACTTGCACCGCCGCCATCCGCACCATCCAATGCGACTCAAGGCTCGCCGCTTTTACCTGCGATAGATGCGGCCCGATCTCTTTGGCCCCCACATCACCAAGCGCAAGCAACGCTGCACGCCGAATCGCAGACGATTCGTTCTTCAACGCCCTAAGCAGCGTCGGGATCGCGGATTTTCCTTTATGTCCCAATCGACCGATCGCATCGAGGTGTTCAACCTTTGCAGAGACCGTCGGTGCTGCCCGATAGCTCCGCACCAAAGCCTTCCACGATGGATCTCCCCCTGCTTCCGACCTTCCAAGCCACCCCCACCACACCAGCCAAACGCACACACACCACACCACGCCTCGCCGCAAAAAGCCCCTCACAACACGCTCTCTTCGCCACAACACGACCTCACCAAAAAACATCTCTGTCTGACTTTCCATCGCTCCCACAAACTCCGCAAGATTCGTATGTTCCGAGCCAAAGACACCGAAGCAGCACGCCCCAACGCCTCGCAAAGGCTGTTATCGTGGAGCAGAGTCCACTCCAATGCAACCCTCCGCTCCTTCACAACCCTCCGCCCCTTCGCAACCCTCCGCTCCTTCACAACCCCCCGCTCCTTCGCAATCCTCTGCAAGGCACTCGACGCTTGCATCTTGGCCCCCAAACTCCGATGTTCTGAGAGCGGCAACTCTTTTGTTGGTGTCGTTTGTTGAGTTGGTTTTGTTTTATGGGGCGCTGCCCCAAACCCCGCAAGGGAGCGCGGCTCCCTTGACCCCGTGTTGGCGAAGAGATCATTGTGTTTCACGCAGACGACGCTGTCGCTTGGACGGGTACGAACGCGGGGGTTTTTGTATGTTTTGTTTGTTTTTGGATAGGAGAGGACGGATGCGATTGTGTTTGTGGTGTTGGGTGGGTTTGTGTTTGTGGCTTCCAGCGCAGGCGCACGCTCACACCAATCTGTATATCCCGCTCACCTTACAAGAAGCTCTGCCAAACAATCCCGATAGTCCGACATTTCAGCTACTCAAAGGGATGGATCGTTTGGATGAACCCGTCACGTTCACGATCCCGCTCGATCCCGATCTTGAAAGCATCAACTACGTGCTGATCGGCGCAAAGTACGCCCAGATCACACCTCTGACCGCATGGCCGAATGGAAGACCCCGTTGGATCAAACTCCATTCGCTTGTCGATCTGCGCGGCGGGGAACAATATCAAAAGATGTTCTTTACCCTCGGCGAAGGAAACCTGACCGCGCCCGATATGGCGAAAGATTCGCCCGACAAGATCACGGTCGACACAGGAGCCGCCCAATTTACTCTCCGAAAAGCCCAATTCAACGGCCTCGATCAAGTCCAGATCGGCAGCACCACGTTTTTACGCAGCGCCCCGCTGTCCGGCCTGATCGCCGAAGACGCCGACGGCAAGACCTATTCTGCCGAGTCCGATCCCAACTTGCGCGCCACCATCGAAGAAAATGGCCCTGTTCGTGCGATCCTGCGTATCCAAGGGACATTGCGCAACACTACCCAAGAAAGCCTTGCCGATTTTACCCTCCGTCTGGCCTTTACACGCGCACGCTCGGACGTCCGTCTCACACTCACTCTCCAAAATGCCAGCAAGCAGCGCATCCGTCATCTTCGTTTGCGCAGCCTGCGCTTTTCCCTCGCAAGCCAGATCAGCGCACCACGCACCACCTTTTCGACCCACACCACCCCGTTCTCCACAACCCTCCAAACCAACGACGCTCCCGTCACCCTCTTTCAAGGACGCAATCGCCTCCCCGCTCTTGGCCTCGATCTCTACCCTGCGGACAAACACCCCGCACGCTCCGATGGATACACGATCCAACAAGCACAACAATCCCTCGCTTCGGGCACAACAGAACAACCCATCGCTCTGTTTTTTGCTCAACTGTCTGCATCACAACCCGCACAAGGCGTGATCACCTTCGGTACGCGCTTTGCGGCACAATACGCCCCTCAAAGCCTTGAGATCAGCCCCGATGGGCGCTTCACTCTTTACGCCCTGCCACCACAACCCAACCACACCTACACCTTGCGCTTCGGAAGCCACCACACCACCGAACATCTCTTGGACTTCGCGACCAAAACGACCGATGCTTCGGCCTCTTTCTTTCGTTATCAATACCCGCTCGTGATCCGCCCCAAGGCCCCCGAGTGGCACAATGAAGCCTTCTCCGCAGGCATCGATCGCCTGATCTCGTTTAAGGAGGAAGAAAGCTACTTTACCGCCCGCAACTGGAAAGTGACAGGCGATCCCCTCGCGATCCAAGATCGCCGCCCACAATTTGCTCCTGTGCGCGCTCTTCGATGGGACGCGACCGCTCCTCTACTGCATGACCCCGCACGCATCGACCTCTTGAACTATTTTCGCCAAGAAGCCCCTCACGCGGGAACCTATTATCTCCAAGCTCACCAACGGCTCGCCTATTACGCCGATCAATCGGTCTTCCACAGCGATGACTTTGATGCGTCGGATCGCTGTCAACAAGCCGCTGCCCTCTGCAAAAACAACCTACCCACCCCTGACGCCGATCTGGCAGGAGCCGAGGGCCTACCGCCCTTCCAACCGCGCTTTCCGCTCCATGACCGCCACGCTTACAGCCTTGCTCTCGGTTATCACACCACAGGCGATCCCCGCTTGCGCGATGCTTTTCTGGCATGGGGCGAGCACCTTCTTTACGAAAGCCAACAAGAACCCACCGAGACCCTCCGTTCTTATGCGTGGAAGCTGCTCAACCTGACGAAGTTGTACGTGATCTCGAAAGAAGCTCGCTACCAACAAGCGGCTTGGACGCTCTTGCAGCGCGAAAGCCTCGACAAATCGGCCAAAGTCGGAGAATCAAGTGGCACCGATTGGATGCGCGGCTTTTTTGTGCCTTCGTCACAGGCCAAAGATGCCCAACGCACCCAAAACACCGAAGAGATCGCCGAACTGCTGTTGCGTGCGTATGCCAGTTTTCTCGATGACGCGGCCCTCGACGAGACACAACGCGACAAGACACGCAGCCTGCTCGAAGGTCTTGCTCGCTTTGTTTCGCATGAGCTTTGGCGTCCAAACACCCAAAAGCCTGCTGCATCGGGCTATCCCAAACAATACAACCTCGATACAGCCCCACCCACCGACCCCACCACGCTTCCCGATTGGCAAGACGGCTTGCGTGCGGGATACCTCGGCTTTTTCTTCACCTACCTTTTTTCCCGAGACAAACGCTGGTTAGAAAACGCTGAACGCCTTCAAGAAGCCACCGCCAACAATCAAGCCAAACGCGCAGATCTCCCCGATCATCCGTCTCGACAAACCCTTCACCACGCCCAAGAAGCCACCATCCTCTACGCGGCTTGGCGTCCCCTGCCTTTGCGCGTCGACCGCGAAAGCGATGGCTCCTACATCTTGCGCTGGCTCGCACCACCCGCCGTCAAAACCTACCAGTTCAAATACGCCCAAACACCGATCGTCGACTGGCTTGATTACAACCCACAAACCCGCACGTTCGGCAAAGATCCTGCCCAACATACCGCGTTTTTCGCCGCCCAAGATATCCTCCAAGAACCCGCTCCCACCGAGCGCAGTACACTCCAGTCCATCCGACTCAACAACCTCCCCAAAGATCAGCCCCTGTTCTTTGCTGCACGCTACGCCAGCACCGACCCTCGCGATCCAACACCCCTCGATCCCGAAGCCGATCTCGAAGCTCTCCAAGAACCCCCATCCACCGAGACGACCGCTGACACCTCACTCGACGCATCGACAGACGCATCGACAGACGCCTCGACCGACTCCGCTCCCGACACCACCACTCAAGATCCCACTCCCCCCAACAACGGGTGCCACTGCGAAGCCCTCTCTCCCCACGAAGGGCTTGTCTGGCTTGGCTTGCTTGGACTCTTGCTTGCGTACCGCAAAAGACGCATAGTCCCCCAAAGGTAAACAAGGTGTTTCTCGATCCCCCTTGCCAAGCCCACAAGAAACACCTGTCGCATCATTTTTGTCTTGCGTGGTCTATGTTCGAAAGCGGGCGTCCAAAGCACGCGAAAGACCACAGCCCATCACGATCCAAGATGGGTCTCTGATGTATGGAGGTTTTGATGTACACATCCCCTGTTGCTTTTTCCCGTATCTTTCGCCTTTTCAGCATCTTTCTTCTTCCTCTGATCGCCGCGTGGAGCCTTACAACGGCCTGCCCCGCACCCAACACCACTCCTGACGGCAGCACCGAAACCACCCCCGACGGCAGCACCCAAGAAACCATGTCCGAAGGCAGCACCGAAACCATGTCCGAAGGCAGCACCGAAACCACTCCCGACGGCAGCGGTGCGATCCGTTCGCTGGTCACCAAAGAAGGCACTTACCGCGTAGCCTACATTCCTGCGCCCGATCCGATCCCCCTCAACGAAAACTTTGCGGTCAACTTCACTGTGACGTACGCCGATGGCCGTGAGGCGGCACTCCCCGCTGATCTTGAATTGAAAGCCGACGCCACCATGCCCGCCCACAAACACGGGATGCTCCAAAAACCCACGATCCAAAAAGAAACGGCTGGAAAGTACAAAGTCGACGGGATGAAGTTCCACATGCCCGGTCAATGGGTGATGAAAGTCGACCTCACTTCGGGCGCAAAAACTGAAACCGTCGAGTTCGAGATCAATATGTCCAACTGATCGAGGAGCGATACGAAATCCGCCCATCGTGTGATCGCAACATGTTGGGGCAGCCCCCTGTGGCTGCCCAACGGCAGGGCGTCTACAGTGGATCGCACCTACCCTTCGAGCGCACTTCTCTCGGATCTCGTATGACGCAGTTGCGGGGCAGAGTCCCACAAAACCATCCAACGCCTATCACTCGAAAACGAGAGGAGCGACGCACTTGAGAAACCATCCGTATCCCCCCCCCCACAAGGGCTTTCCGCACCCCCAACGCGGCGTTCTGCGGTGGGCTTGCGCGCTGTTTGTGCTTTCGATGGCGATGGCTTCGGCGTGTACGCCTCCCGTCACACCCGATCCACCAAAGCCTGTCGATCTGGGCCTTGTGATCACGTTGACAGACGCCGACAACAAGATCCTTGACTCACTTACACCCCTCGGTGAGCCCCCTCCATCGCCAAGCAACCGCTACGCTGACGATCCCAAAGCCGCTCACTTCGGCCAATTCCTCTTCTTTGACAAACGCCTCTCCGCCGAAAGCAAGTTTTCTTGCGCCTCTTGCCATGATCCCCAAAAAGGTTGGGGAGACGGCCTTCCCACCGCCAACACCATCGCCAAAGGTGATCGCAACGCCCCAACCGTCTGGAACACCGCTTACAACCGTTGGTTCTTTTGGGATGGCCGCGCAGACACCTTGTGGGCGCAAGCCACGCAGCCCTTTGAAAACCCCATCGAGATGGGCGCAACCCGCGTCGGCCTCTTGCATACCTTCACCAAAGAAGCCGATCTCAAAAAAGCTTACGAGGCCCTCTTTGGCCCACTCCCCGACACCAGCGACCCCCAACGCTTCCCGCCACAAGCCAGACCCGTCTCCGACGACCCCAACCACCCCCATCAAAAAGCATGGGCCGCCATGTCCCCCACCGATCAAGAAGCCGCCAACCGTTTCTACACCAACATCGCCAAAGCCATCGAAGCCTTTGAACGCAAGATCATCAGCAAAACCAGCCCCTTTGACACCTTTGTCGCAGGCGTCCGCCACAAAGATCCCGTCCGAACCAAAGCCTTCTCCCCTGCTGCACAACGCGGCCTCAAGCTCTTTATCGGCAAAGCCCAATGCACCTTCTGCCACTTTGGAAAAAATCTCAGCAACAGCGAATTCCACAACATCGGTCTCAATCTCCCCGCTGGAAAATCCCCAGACATCGGGCGTTTTGATGCCATCGACAAAGTTCTCAAAGACCCATTTAACGCGATTGGCACCTTCTCTGATGATGCTGCGCCCGAAAAATACACCAAGCTTAAATTCCTCGCGAGCAACACCGAGATCATGGGTGCGTTCAAGACGCCCACGCTTCGGGAGATCGCAAACACCGCTCCTTATATGCACGATGGTCGCTTCGCCACGCTTGAAGACGTCCTCGACTTCTACAACGAACTGCCCGATAAACCGCCCGTCGGCCACCGCGAAGAATCCTTACGGCCCCTCCAACTCGACAAAGACCAAAAAGCCGACCTCATCGCCTTTTTGCGCTCTCTCTCCAGCCCACCTCTGCCCACCTCCCTCACACAACCCCCTGCCCAACCTCTTCCCTAAACTTTCACCCCTGCTTCGCGATGATTTCTCAGGCGTCGACCAATCTCCCCTCATCCCCCGCACCTCAGAGAAAAAAATCGACCAACCTCCCCTCATCCCCCGCACCTCGGAGAAAAAGAATGCCTTACGAAACCACCGTCCCATCGTCCCCACAGATGGCTGTTTTCTCTCTCAAGTCTCTGTTGATCGCCTCGTTGCTTGTGATCTTGATCGGCGCAGCTTTTTTTTCCCATCCTGCGGGACGTTGGACGATGCGTTGGATCTTGGGGCGCACCCAAAAACGCACCGTCGAATCGGTGGTTCGTCACCTCGAACCCAAGATGCGCCAACGTTTCGGAAAAAAACTGGCCTTATGGACCGACGGCCAACCCCTTGCGCTGTTGGCCTTCAAACACGAGCAACGCTTAGAGCTATGGAAGAAACGAGGCAGCCGTTGGCACAAGATCCGCAGCTACCCCTTCACCGCCTTTTCGGGCCGCATCGGCCCCAAACTGCGCGAAGGCGATCTCCAAATCCCCGAAGGCATCTACAAACTGACTTTTCTACACCCCAACAGCCAGTTCTATCTCTCGCTCAAGATCAACTACCCCAACGCTTATGACCGCCAACAAGCCCGCCTCGACAAGCGAACCCATCTCGGCGGCGAGATCTTTATCCACGGCGACGCCGTCACCATCGGCTGCGTCCCGATCGGCGACGACGCCATCGAAGAAGTCTTCTACATCGTCGCCCAAAACGGCCAATACCGAAACAATCGCGTGATCTTCGCTCCCTACGATCTGCGCAAAAAAGCCAAGCCTGCTCTCCAAACCCCTGCTCTTCCTTGGCTCGCGGATCTCTACACCCGCATCGCCCGCGCTTTGGAACCTTATCGCTCGACGCTCTAGATTTTTCTGTATTGATCGCGCCCCCTTGTATGATAGAAATGATTGAGACGTTCGGTTATTTGTGGTGCGATGTGAAACACGGAAACCTTAGAGGATGTCAAGATGGTCGGTGTATTGGGAAGAAACAAACAGCGTGTTGTGTTTTTCATTTCCGCGCTGTGTTTGATCATCGCGGGTGGATGGGGATGTTCTTGCGATCTGCGCCGCCCTAGTCCACCCCAAGACGGCATCGCCGACAACGACGGGGGCGACACAGAACGCCAAGGCATCGAACTGGTCGGCGTCGAACAGATCCCCACCGAAAAAGCGCCCGACGGAACAGCGCCTGATCTTTCGCGCCCTGACGGAACAACACCTGACGGAACAACGCCCGACGGCAACGCTCCAGACGATCCTACGGGCGAAAACACCACCAGCGAATTTCTTGCGGATGGACCTGTCACCACGGAGAATCCGCCATCTGAGCCGATCATCCCTGACAACACGACCGGCGGAACCTGCCAAGGGGCGGGCCAAACCAACTACACCGATCTGCTGTTGGAAATGAAAAACCGCAAAGGCTACATCCAGATCCCCGTCGCACAGGCCAACGTCTGCATCACAGGCGCAGCTTGCCAAGAAAGCTGCATCCAAACCACCGCCCAAGGCGAATACGCCTTCTCGCAGATCCCCAATACAACGGTGCTTCGGTGGGACTTCAAACACCCCGACTTTGATCCCTTCTTTTTCTACGGAACCCACGAAGCCATCGAACGCCACCGCCGCATCACCAACCCCTTTCAAATCCCCCGCAAAGACACCCTCAAGCCCTTTCTCGAACCCGTGATCGGCGAAGCACTCGACCCCAACAAAGGCATCCTGCTCTACTTCCTCGGAAAAGACGGACTTTCCAAACCCGATGTCAAACTTTCCACCACCAGCGCCAAAGGCCCACACCTCACCATTAACTTTTTCTCCATCAACGGCTTTTACGCCAACGTCGCCCCCGGCTCCTATACCCTCGAAGCTGTTGTCGACGCCCAAACCATCTGCGTTCCCGAACTCGCCGAAAGCATCGCCCGCGACAACACCGCCCGCATTCGCATCGAAGCCGGAAAGATCACCTACGTCACCTTCCTTTGCAAAGACAAACCCTGATGCCTACGCCAAATCTCGTTCATACGAAGCCGAGCGCCCCAGAGAGCTTGCGCGGCGAGGCGTTAGAACTTGTTTAACGAACATCACGGCTTTCGACAAGCAGCCAAATAGCGCCAAGCGACGGGGATCATGACCAAGGCGAAGAGGTCGGTGGGATCGGGGGTGACGCCAGCGCGTATGCGAGGCAGAAGAGTTTGAACAAAGAGGATGTGCCAAGCAGCCCAGACATCGGAGAGTTGGAGGGCAGAGAAGTAGAGAGCGGAGACAAGACAGGCGAAGAGGCGGAGGCGAGAGCGGGTTGGGGTCCAAAGACGCCCAAGGCATCGGCAACACAGCCATGTTGCCCACTCGATGAGGGCGACCAAGATCAGAGGCAAGAGAAAACAGATCCCGATATCGGAGAGTTTGCCGCTCAAAAAACCGGGGTGATGGCGTTTGAGGTAGAGATTGTTGAAGAGGATCAGCGCCGCAGCAAGGACGGGATAAGGATGGATCAAGAAATCGGCGGGGACAACGGGATAACGTGCAAGGGAAGAGAGAGCGGGTTCGGTTGTAGCGGACTCAGGTGAAGAAGGAGTAGAAGGGGCGGGATGGGGAGGGGATGGTGTAGGGGGATGGGATGGGATGCGCAAGAGGGATCACAGACCAGCGGGGAGGGAGTCGGGGTCTTTGCTGCTGAGGTTTTGTTTGTGGTTGATGGTGATCAAGAAAAACTTGCGTGTGGAGATCGGGACTTTGAGGAAGGCGACGCCTTGGGTTTCACGCAGGGTGCGTTTGAGGGCGAGGCTCATTTCGATGTTGTCGAGTTTGGATTGGAAGTACACGATCACGCGGGAAGAAGTGGCGGTTTCGCGATTGAATTCAGCGACACCGGGCATCTTCTTGAGGTTGACGGAGATGGTGTCAGCGAGATCGGGGGCCGAGTTGAGGTTTCCAGCGACGATCACATAGTAGCGGTTGCCAGCGACAGCATCGCGTTGCCAGTAGCCGTTGACTTGATCGAGAACACGCTCGATCGCGCCTTGGATGGCTTGTTTCATGGTTTGGAATTCGCGTTGGTTGTCGAGGGGATACTCTTCGCCAAAGGCCGAAGAGCTGCCGATCAAGCGCTTGGTCGTGCTTTCGTAGGCTTTCGCAGCGGCGGCTCCTTTGGTGGAGTTGCCTTTGCTTTGGTTCCAAACGGTGACTTCGATCATGATATCCGCGCCCATCATCAAAGAAGCGCGA
>CAUJFU010000207.1 GCA_963169055.1 Myxococcota bacterium | reverse complement strand
TTTCGAACGACGCGGAGCGCGCCGCGATGATCGTGCTGAGGCTCCCCGTGGCCGTCGCTTGCGTCGCGAAGAGACCTCGCCTCGTCGCCGCCGCCGTTCCATTGTGCGCACGCATCGCCCTCTGCACCAACAACCCCTCTATGTCGATGTCTACAACGTCTATTATTACGATCCCTATTATGACTTTATGCTTTACACCTTTTTCTCTTGTATGTTGTTTCACCACTCATGGCATCTGCCTTATGTCTATGTCCTCGATCCGTGGGGTTATGCCCTTGGTTCCGCCTTTTATGCCGAAGACTTTTTGATCCATGATCCGTGGTTCCATGACGGCTTCGTAGATTATGGATACGACGGGATCTATGTCGACAACAGCCTGCCCTTTGTCGATGCCTATGATCACGGATACTTCGGTGAATACGATGGTTTTGCAGGTGACTTTTACCACGGTATCGAAGAAGGCGCATACGCAGATTACGGCTACAGCGCTGATTACGATCACGGATGGGGCGATGGTGGCGATGGCTACGGTGATCAAGGCGGCTACGACGATCAAGGCGGCTACGACGATGCGGATGACGATCGTGGTGGCGATGGCGGTTCGGATGATGGCGGAAGTTGGAACGATGGCGGAGACGGCGGCGGTGGTGGAGACTGGGGTGGCGGTGGAGACGGCGGCGGAGACTGGGGTGGCGGTGGAGACGGCGGCGGTTGGTGATTCGTAGATCAAGGAAAAACTTGATCGAGTGCAAAACACTCGAATGACGAACCAGATGACTGGCTTACGAGAAACATCTTGGTTGCGACTTGTTCTCCTGTGATCGGGCGATAAGGCCGCAATCCCGGAAGCCGACAAAGCAACGGCAAGATCCAACTGCCGAGCTTTTCCCCCATTCGCATCTGTGGGCGTTCGCCCAGCAACAACGACGGGCGAAATATGCTGATGCGCGAAAAGCCGAGCGTCTGCACACGCTGATCTAACTCCCCCTTCATTCGAAGATATGGATTGTTGCTTTTTTCGTCTGCACCCGCCGAAGAAACCAATAGATAATGTCTGATCCCTTGTTTGGCTGCGAACTCTGCTGCGCGGAGTTGGTAATCAAAATCCACCCTGCGTTGTGCCTCGATCGATCCCGCCTGTTTGCGCGTCGTCCCCAAACAAGAAAACATCCAATCCCCCGTCATCCCAAAATCTGCCTCTTCTAACTTCTCAAAGTCCACCACACGATTCTGCACCTTGGGCGACGCATACTCCACAGCCCGCCGTGTCAACGTGACGATCTCATCGACCGCTTCGGAGGCCACCAGCTTTTCTACGACAGCTTTTCCCACCAATCCTGTTGCACCGATCACCACCGCTCGCTTTCCCATTCCTTCGCCTTTCCGTGTCTTTCCGTGGATTATTTTAATGCGCAACGCACAACCAAGGAGCCTGTTGGCATCGTACCAAGATAGTCTCTAGTCCTCGTCCCATCGCAGCTATCGGAGTTTTGCGCAAGGACCGCAGCAGGGCGCTTGCTTCTTTGTAGCGCCCGATCTGTAGGGCTGAATAGGCCAGTCGATAGCGTTCGACTTCTTGGAGCACACGTTTTTCCCACATCGGCCAGAGTAGGGCGAAGACTTGTGCGTAGGCGCGTTGGGACAACCACAACGCTGCACGCTGTCGTGTGCGCCGTGGTTCGGAGGGAACGCGTTGATTCCAACGTAGGGCCTGAAAGAGATCCTCTGCTTGGAGGTGTGCTGCCGCCGCATAATAGGCCATCTCAGGTCTCTTGTGGGCCATTTGTGCAAAACAAGCTGCTGCGGCGCGATGCGCTTGCGAAGTTGCCCAAGCCACACAACGCCGCACCAAGATCCCATCGTTGTGGGGGAACCGCAGACGCAAGGCTTCCAACAACTCCAACCGTTGCGAGCTTGCTGAGGTGGTTCGCATCCGATCCAACAACATCAGCCATACTTGTGCGCCAGCGGCTTCGTTGAGGCGTGTAAGCTTTTGGGCGGTTTGCGCCGCAGCTTGAAAAAAACCAGCCTCCGCGTACAACACGACGGCTTCGCGCAAAAGGCCGATATCTTGCGGAGAAGATCTCAGTCCTTTTTCGAGGATCTGGCGGGCGCGCTCGAATTGTCCTGCACGCGACCACGCACGCGACCACAAGCGATAAAAGCCCGAGATGCCTTGTCCCAAGCCCTCGGCATTCTCTAGCGCCTCGGCTGATTCGCGAAAACGACCCACGCGATACAAGGCTTGCCCGAGATAAAACCACAAAGACAGCGCGGTGTGACGCTGTTCTTCTGGTGTATGGCGTTCTTTTGGCTCTTGGTCTAGCGTGTTTTGTTCTTTACCGAGCGTATTTTTTGATGAAGGGGATAGAGACTTTGGACGAAGGAGTATCGAGGTTTTTTGATTTGGCAAGATCGCCACAGTCGTTTGGGCTTGTTGAAAAATGGCGATCGCTCGTTGGGGCTGGCCGCTTTCCAAAAAGAAGATGCCTGCTGTGATCAAGTAGTTTTGCTTTGAAAAACCACAAGCTTGCTTGTGCTTCGACCAACAAAGTCGCGCAGCTTCGAGAACGCGTTGGGCGGCCTTGGTATCGCGAGATTGCAGGGCTTGGCGCGCCAACAACAGATAGGGTGGCGGGGCCTGTTCGTTGGGTGGTTTGCCTTTGCCTTTCCATGTGTAGCCGCTCAATATCAACGCGATCCAAAGCCCGATTCCTCCGCTCAAGACTCGTTTGCAAAGAGAGCGATATCGCTGCATGGGAAAAGGCTGAGATCCTGATCGGTTCGTTGAACTCACCATGTCCATCCTGATTGTACGATTTTTTGACCAAGCTTATCAAAATCTTTGAGGCACCCAGAAAGATCGAGACAAGCGAGGTTTCGAGCGATTCCCTTCGATGTCGATGGATTCGATGACAAAGCGAAGATGTTGTCCCGACGGCAAGGCATCCGCTGAACTTCTATCATCGCAATAACTTCGACGTCCAAATCCGAGTTCTTGAGAGCCGGAAATGTAAGCGACAGGCCATTTTTCTTGAACGGTATCACTGCGCTGATCTTGGACGGGTGAAACGGTGGAGGGCTTCTTGAAGTTTAGCTTCAAGGGAGGGAGCTTGTTCCATTCGGAGGCTTTGTTGGTTTTGGTCACGTAGATCGCATGGATAACCGGTCGAAATCGCGTCTTTCTTGCAGAGTGGAGTCGCAAGCTTACAAACGCGTACCCTGTTCCGCAACTTGGGCCGGGAGGGATCGATTCGCCAACGAAGATCTTTCCCGAATAAAGTTGTGCAAGAGGCGCTTTTTTTGGTCGTACTTTTTTGCAAGCTCCTGTCCAAAAAGAAAGGCTCTTTGTTCGAGATTTCGTCGGAGCATCAATCGAACGAAGCGTCAGTACAAGTTGATATCGGCTGCGGGGTTGAAGCTGTTGGACGGCCCGAAAAAAAGAAGTCGTGTCATTTTCTGCAAAAGAGGTTGACTGACGCAAGGGAACCATCGTTTGCCCAGAACGGAGTTCGATCACGCTGTTGTATTTTTCCGTTGTG
>CAUJFU010000206.1 GCA_963169055.1 Myxococcota bacterium | reverse complement strand
CTTGTCGGTGATCGAGGCACAGGCACGTTAAGCGACACAAACGCCCAAAAAAGCGAAGCAGCGCCAAGTCCTGTTCGAGCGCAGGCACGCTAAGCGACACAAACGCCCCAAAAAACGATCTTGCAAATCCACGCCCGAACGCATAAAAACGCCCGACTCACGGGACGAATCAATATCTATCATCAACGGAAATAAACGATGCAACCTACGATACGGATCGCAACGCGCAAAAGTCGCCTCGCTTTGTGGCAAGCCGAATGGGTTCAAACGCGCTTGCAAGAAGTCGGCATTCTCGGGCGTCTGGTCTTGATCGAAACCCAAGGCGATCGAGAGATGTCCGCGTTTCGTTTGATGCAAGGCCAAGGCTTCTTTACCAAAGCAGTCCAAGACGCCGTCCTTGCCGACGAAGCCGATATCGCTGTCCACTCGCTCAAAGACCTACCCTCCGCCCGCATGGAAGGACTCACTCTTGCAGCCATCCCTTGCCGTGCGGATGTACGCGATATGTTGTTGATGCGCGATGCTGCGCACGACGACACCGAGGCATGGCTTCCCTTGCGTGTCGGCTCGCGTGTCGGAACCAGCGCAGCACGACGCCAAGCGCAACTCCGACACCTTCGACCCGATCTCGAAGTCGAAGAACTACGAGGCAACGTCCCCACCCGCGTCGAACGCCTACGCGAAGGCCGCTATGATGCGATCTTGCTCGCTTGCGCGGGCGTGGAAAGACTCGAACTGGATCTCTCGGATCTTCGGACTTTTCCGCTTCCCCCTTCGCTGTTCGTTCCCGCCCCCGGCCAAGGAGCACTCGCCATCGAATGCCGCTCCCAAGACCACGAGACACAGAGCCTGTTGCAAACCCATCTCCACGATCCAAACGCCGCGCACACCGTCGAATTAGAGCGATCTTTGATGGCTCAATTTGAAGGCGGGTGCCAGTTGGCTCTTGGGGCTTCTGCGCGTGTTTGCCACGATCAGCAGATCGAGATGATCGCCTTTTACCAAGGACAACACCGCACGCTCCAAGCCCCCGCAGAGACCGTCGTTTCGCGTATGGTTCACGCTCTCACTCACCCCTCGCATCCATGACGCTCCGCAAGCACCGTCCACAAACCAAGGCTGCCGTGATCTTTATGTTGGTGCTGTTTTTTCTTGGTGCGCAGGTGGTGTGGTGGCTGATCTTTTTGTCCGACCAGATCAAAAATGCCTCCGAACAGCGCATCCGTGGATGGCTCACCGATCGCCAAACGATCCAGCGTTTGCTTGACGAATACCCCAAGCAAAAGCGCCGATGGTTAGGACTCTGCCGTCAACACTATCCTCATCTGCACTGCACCAGCGAGGGCATCACCCTACGCCAAGAATCCTTTTGGGAGATCCGCGAGCGCGGGGATCGATCGATGCGGATGTTTCTCTTTGAAAGCGTGTTCTTTGTATTGGTGATCGCGGGTGGACTGGTGTTGTTGGCGCAAAGTATCCGAACGGAGCGCGAACTTCAAACGCGCCAAAGCAACTTTCTCAGCGCAGTCAGCCACGAACTCCGCACCCCGATCAGCACGATGCGTCTCGCCTTGGAAACGCTGCAATACCGAGAACTCCCCAAAGAAAAACAGGCCCATTACCTCGATCGATTGCGCGCCAATCTGGATCGCCTGCAAGCGACCTTTGAACAAGTCCTTGCCGCTGCGATGCTCGAAGAACACGGAAACAACAAGCGGATCGAAGAACACGATCTCGACGCTCTTGTAGCTCGCTACATCGAGCAAAACCGAACGGATCTCGAAGAACGCGGAGGCGTGTTGTCTTGGCGATCCGCTCCCGCGCCTGTGTTTGTACGCGTCGATCCGCTTGGGTTCGAGATTATCCTCAACAACCTGCTCAACAACGCGATCAAGCACAACCCTCATCCCCAAAAGCATCTCGCGCTTGCGGTTCATGAAAGTGGCCGCTATGGTGTCTTGCGGGTCGATGACGATGGACCGGGTATCCCCGCCACAGAACGCCAGCGGATCTTTGATGCGTTTTATCGCATCGGCGACGAATTAAAACGCCAAAGCGATGGGTTGGGACTCGGGCTTTATCTTGTCAAAAGCCTCGCAGAAAACATGGGCGGCGGTGTGTCGGTCGATGCGCTCGAACAAGGCAGTCGTTTCGAGGTGCGTTTGCCGCGTGTATCCGCCCCATCGATCGGGGTCAAGTAGGATGGCAAAGCGCGTACTGGTGATCGAAGATGAACCCGATATGGCCGAACTCTTGGTCGATAACCTTGAGGCCGAAGGCTACGAGGTGACGAGCGCACGAGATGGCCGCGAAGGACTGGCCTTGTGGCGGGAGGTTGTGCCTGATCTCGTGGTGTTGGATGTGATGCTACCACACCGAAGCGGATACGATATCTGCCGGATCTTGCGCGAAGAAGGCGATCACACGCCCGTTTTGTTCCTCAGCGCCAAAGGCCAGCCCGAAGCTCGTGTCCAAGGGCTTGCTGTCGGTGGCGACGACTATCTCACCAAACCCTTCCATCTTCCTGAGCTTTTGCTGCGAGTGCGCGCCCTTCTCCAACGCTCCGCATGGCCCCCCTCCACCGCGCCCTCCGAATCCTTTTCGATCGGCAAACATCAAGTCGATCTGCGCGAATGGACCGTCCGTTCCGAAGAGGGCAAAACCTTGTTGTTGCGAGAAGAAGAGATCCGCCTGTTGCGTTTTCTTCTGGCTCACCCCAACACCACCCTCGGACGAGATCAGCTCCTTGATGGCGTCTGGCAAGACGATATCTTCCCCTCCAGCCGCATATTAGAAAGTTATTTTGCGCGACTGCGAGATATCTTCGAAGCCGATCCACTCCATCCACGATTCTTCCATTCCCATCGGGGCTTGCGCTTTGCCTTCTATCCAAAGGGACACGCTGACCCGTTCTGAAAACACCATCCATCCGCCCCTTGTCTGCCTCAAACAAGATCCGTTCGACTCTCAAGGAGAACCCATTGCATCCTACGAATCCCGCTCCCCCCACCGACCTCTCCGAATCTCCGCTGTTTTTGCGCGCCTTGTGGGGCGAAGATACACCACGCGCTCCGATCTGGATTATGCGCCAAGCCGGTCGCTATCTGCCCGAATATCGGGCGCTCAAGGAAAAATATTCTTTTTGGCAGATGTGCGAAGAACCCGCCCTTGCTGCCGAAGTGACACTTCAACCCTTGGCCCGCTATCCTCTCGATGCCGCCATCGTCTTTAGCGATATCATGACGCCGTTGTCTTCGATGGGCGTGGACGTGGCCTTTCACCCCGGGCCTGTAGTCGCCGCTCCCATCCGCACATCCGCCGATATCCAAGCTCTTCGTGTCCCCGAAGAAGACGAGATATCCCCTTATGTCGGCGAGGCTATCCGCATCTTACGCCGCTCACTTCGTGTACCGTTGATCGGCTTTGCAGGGGCGCCCCTCACGCTTGCAACCTACTTGATCCAAGGGCAAGGCAGCAAAGAATACCCTACCCTTCGGCAATTTCTATGGGGCGAGCCTGATCTCGCACATGCTCTTTTAGAGAAGCTGGCCGAGATGACCGCACGTTACCTGCGTATGCAGATCAAAGCGGGAGCCCAAGCGATCCAGTTGTTCGACTCTTGGGCAGGCTTGCACAGCGCCCCGATATACCGCGCATTTGGTGCTTCTTATGCAGCCAAAGTTCTTGATCGTCTGGCTGATCTCAACGTACCGCGTATCTATATCGCTGTCGGTGCATCTCATCTCTACGAAGAGATCGCCGCCTTGCCTGTCGAGGCGGTCAGCGTGGACTGGCGGATGCCTCTGGATCTCGTCCGCCGCGCCTTGCCCGCAAAAACCCTCCAAGGCAATCTGGAACCTGCGATCTTGTTGGCTCCTCCCCAAGTCATCGAAGAACAAGCGCGGGATATCTTGCGGCGCGGTATGGGCGGAGCCCACGTCTTTAACCTCGGTCATGGGATCTTTCCCCAAACGCCCCCCGAACATCTCGCGCATCTGATCGACGTGGTGCAACGCTTTGATCGCCACGCTCCGCATCCCTGATCGACTCGACGCCCACACCCACAACCCAAGGAGTTCTCGCGATGTTCGCTGACGTCCTCTCCACACATCGATGGTTCGGCTCTGCCTTCCTCGCCTTTGTTGTGGGATCGATGCTTTGGCTCTCCACACCACCCCAAAGCGCCGCCAAACCCACACCACCCCCCAAAGCGCCTTCTAGCGGGTCATTGACGATCCTGATCCAAGGTTTGCGCAACAACGATGGCCGCGTTTCCTTGACCCTGTACAACCGCGCTGACGGATATCCCATGAAGCCTAAACTCGCCTTCGCCAAACGCGATGCCACGATCCAAAACAAACAAGCCCTCTTCGTCTTTCCTGCCCTTCCCTTCGGCACTTACGCTGTCGCTGCTTACCACGACGAAAACGCCAACGGCAAACTCGACACCAATTGGATCGGTATCCCCCGCGAAGGAACAGCCGCTTCCAACAACGCCAAAGGTTTTATGGGCCCCCCCAAATTCCGCGACGCTCGCTTTCACTTCAAACAAACCCCACTCACCGTCTCCATGAAGATGAATTACTGATCCAAACCATGCCGACAAAAAAATCCCCCACAGGAATTGTCCTGCTCAACCTCGGTGGCCCCGCAACCCAAGAAGAAGTGCAACCCTTTTTGATGCGCCTGTTTGCGGATCGAGAGATCATCCAGCTTCCTTGGCAAAGCGTCTTCGGGCCCTTTCTCGCCAAACGCCGCACCCCCAAAGTCCAGAAACTTTACCAAACCATCGGTGGCGGCTCGCCGATCAAGATGTGGACGCAAAAACAAGGCGACGGGATGGTGCGTTTGCTCGACACCCTTTCGCCCGAAACCGCCCCCCACAAAGCCTATATCGCGTTTCGTTATGCGGCCCCCCTCAGCGAAGACGCCCTTCAGGCGATGCGCAACGATGGTGTTCAACGTGCCATCGCTTTTACGCAGTATCCGCACTTTTCTTGTGCCACCACAGGCTCCAGCCTCAACGAGCTATGGCGAGCGCTCGATCGTTTGGGAATGCAAGATGCCTTTGCATGGAGCGTGATCGATCGTTGGCCGACCCACGCGGGTTTTATTCAGGCGATGGTCAAAAAGATCGAAGAAGGGTTGGCGTCTTTCCCCGAAGAAGAGCGCGAACAAGTCGTCTTGCTTTTTAGCGCACACTCTCTGCCGTTGCGGATCGTCGATCGCGGCGATCCTTATCCCGAAGAGATCGCCGAAACCATCCATCTCGTCATGCGCTCGATGGGATATCGGCACCGTTATCTGCTGTCTTATCAGTCCGAAGTCGGCCCTGTCCGATGGCTTGGACCCAGCACCGAAAAGATGATCCGCGCCCTCCCCGAAAAAGGTTATCGCCATGTCCTTGTGGTGCCGATCGCTTTTACCTCCGATCACATCGAGACGTTGGTCGAGATCGATCAAGAGTACGGCGAGCTGGCCCACCAATGCGGACTGACCCACTTTCACCGCGCTCCTGCGCTCAACGATGATCCCCTGTTCATCGAAGCAATGGCCGATATCGTCCTACAACATCTCCAAAAACAAGAAGTCGCCTCGCTTCAATACAGCATGCGTTGTCCCGGTTGCACCAACCCACAATGCCGACAAGTCACCCACCCATTCCAACCCTACCAAGGTATCCCCCAACCCAAAGCTCTCCCACGCTAAACTGTCTGCCGTTATTTTTTGGGTGTGCGTGGTTTGCGGAGTGCGAGTGCAGCGGCTTCAGCGCGTTCGAGAGGGGCTTCGATGTGTTCTTGACGCCAAGGGGCGAGCGCATGGCCATCGGGGTATTTGGCGCGGGTGTAGCGCAAAAAGCGTGTGAATGTTTTGTCGAGGTGTTTTCGTGCGACGCTCGCTTGTTCGGAGACCGCTTTGCGTTCTTCTTTCGATCCGTGAAATTCGTTGAGGGCTAGGATGTAGTCTTGGTGGGAAGTTTCAAACAGAGTCAACCATTCTTCGAGTTGGTGGGCTTGGAGGAAGTCGACGACTTGGCTGTCTTTGGCGTCACGAAGAAAGGCTTGTGTCTGCGCCGCCTCTGCTTTGTAGGGGAGTTCGATGATGGCGCTGATGCCTTTAGGAAAAAGTTTCTTTTGCACAGCTTTGGATTGGTTGTAGGTGTGTTCTTCGCCTTTGACAAAGGCTTTGCGTTGGATCGCTTCGATGTGGCTTGCCAAACCTTGGAAGCAAGCGTCCAGAACCGCATCTGCATCGCTCATCCGAGAAGCTTGGGCTTCTTGTTCTTTCCACGCTTTGAGTGTGGTGAGATGTTCGTTGATCTCGCTGGCGATCTCTTCTGCTGTGGTGTCGTTGTGGAACTTTGTATCTTGGAGAGCCAAAAGGAAGTCTTCGGCGAGCGTGACCCGCTGTTCGTCTTGGAGATAAGCGTTCTTTGCCATCTGTTCGGCATCCTTTCTTGTGAAAGAAGAAACGTGGTTTGGGGGAGTGGTTCTTGGGCGACAGGTCGTATCACGAGATATCTTTCTTGAAAAGGGGGAGCGTTTTCGTATGGATGAAGACTTGCGCGGTGGAAGGGTGTTGTGGGGGCGTTCTGGCCTCGGATGGGCTGTCTGGAAAAGCAAAGAGCGTATTCTGGTTTCGGATGGGCTGTCTGGAAAAGCAAAGGGCGTGTTCGGGTTTCGGATGAGCTGTCTGGAAAAGCAAAGGGCGTATTCGGGTTTCGGATGAGCTGTCTGAAAAAGCAAAGGGCGTATTCTGGTTAGGACTTACGCAGTTGACAAAAAAACCCATGTTCGCGCCCCTCCAAGCGAGAGCGTCGTTGGTTTGAAAAGCAGTGATCTTTTCGCCCCTCTCGGGGTCAAGAGGGCTTCGCCCTCTCGCGGGGCGTGGGGTGGAACCCGACAACACAAGCCCAACCGCGTAAGTCCTATCTGGTTTCGGTTTGATAAAAGTTTGTTTTTCCAACGCCGAGTCCAAAGGGGGAAGATGAAAGCCCTCTTGCTAGAAGAATCTTTCTTGCTACACTGGGAGATATCGGAAAAGAATTAAGTTGTTCAACCTGAGGATGGACAGATGGAACGAACGGAATGGAGCGATTGCGAGATCTTATTTCCGCCGTTGGGTGAGGCAAAGAGTCAGGTGCGCTTGACGCTGCGACCGCACAAACGGCTTTCTCAGACCCCGCTATTTTTCCAAGAGCCTCCCCCCAAAGGATGGGCTTTGCCTGCCACGCTTTTTTCTTTGCGTACACAAGGATCGCAAAACCTAGGGCTAGGGACACAGGCACAAATCGCCGAGCAAGGGGTAGCACATGATGTTGTGATACAAAGAGCCGAAGAACGTTTTGGGTTGCGGGTGGCCAGTTTTCTGTTGCGTGTGGTTCGGGTAGGACAGGGGGGAGTTTCTTGCGCGTGGGTACAGGGCCTCTCGTTCGCCCAAGCCAACGCGCTTTGTGCGGATCTTGGTTTGGAAGGGGGATGGTATCTGACAGAGAGCGAAGAGGCACATCGGGTGGGGGATGTGGAGGAGGTGCTGTTTCTTCATGCGTTGCCGCGTGTGGTGTTAGACCCCGAAGAGCGGATCGCAGACAACACCGATCCCGAAAAGAGCATGGATCGGCTGCTTGAGCGGTTTTTGATGCAATTTACCGATCAAGCAGAGCAAGCCATGCCGAATGTCGCGATCGCCACGGGGTATCTCTACAAAAAAGGTTTGGTGTACTTGCTGCGGTTGTTGGAAAACCAGCACATCCGAAAGCTGCGGTTGTTGTTTAGTGGTCAGGCGGATCGTGCTACGGCAGAACTCTTGGAGCAAGTCTTTCTTTGCGAACTCGATCAACGGGGACAATCCAGCGATGCCGATCTGCTGTATCAGGCCGTTGAAGAACAGCGGTTGGCGATCCGCGTGTATCCACACGCCTTTTTGCACGCAAAGCTTTATCTCGGTTGGCGGTGGATCGACCGACAAGGCTTTCCACAAGGAGCGATGATCCTTGGTAGCTCCAACGTGACGGGGCCGGGCTTGCTTCATCACGGCAATCTGGAGTTGAACGCTTATGTGGACGACCGCCACACTTTGCGTTCGGTGATGGGGTGGTTTGAGGCGCGTTGGGAAGAAGCTGAGGAACCCAACACACTCTTGCTGCAAGCCCTTGAGACACGTCGAGAAAGCGCCCCACCGCCCACCTTTGCCATCGAAGGGTTGCGGGAAGTGTGGGAGGCTGGACGTGCGCGGAGATTGGAACCTGCTGCGCGTTATCTGGACTTTTTGGCGCGGCTGTATCGTCAGCGCATTGATATGACACGCGTTTATGTCGATGAACCTGCCTTTCCTGCGGATGCGTTGCGTAGATTGTCGCCCGCTCCCGAACAAGAAAGTGGTGTGCTCGCTCTCGCACAACGTTTGTTGCAGCTACGTTTTGCCTTTTTGGCCGACAGCGTCGGTTTGGGGAAAACCGTCACTTCGCTCGGCGCTGCGTGGTATCTGTACCGCATTGAAGAGATCCAAAAGGCTGTGGTGATCGCTCCGAAAAAACTGTTCGCCCAATGGGAGGCCGACCGCAAAGGTATCCGTATGCCCGAAGGGATCGTCTCTTACCAAAATCGACACATCTTGGAACGCCACAACGAAGCCAAGGCATTGGCCGTACTCGCGCCGTTTGATCTGTTGGTTGTCGAAGAAGCCCACGAGATCTTGCGATCACGAAAAAATAAGATGTGGTCGTATCTGCGAACGCATTTACAAAGGCATCCCAAGGCGCGGCTTTTGCTCGTCAGTGCTACGCCTTGGAACAATACCCGCGAGGATATCTTCAATTACATCTTGTTGGCTTGGCACGATGGACGGATGCTTTGGGAGCCTTATCCGCTGTTGGGTATGCCTCCCACCCGTAAGCATCTCGAATACTTTGTCGGCACTCCCACGACCGCTGCCAAGACCTTTGTCGAACTCCCACGCAACGAATATCGGGCCATTTTTGGCGAGACCTTTGTCCAACGAACCCGCCATCGGATCGCACGCCTTTATCAACGCCAAATCGACTTCCCCTCCCGTCAAATCACCCCCTATTCGTTGCCTTCCAGTCCCCAACATGACGCCTTCTTTGATCGGCTTGAGCGCGTCCTCGAAGCGGCTTTTCTGTCGTATCGTGAACCCTTTCGAGCGCTTCAACGCGCTGTCGCCTCCACCTATCCCCATCCCCCCGAACATCTCACCGATATCCCGCTTTCCAATCTTCACCGCTCCTTTGTGATCCAACTCTACAAGCGCGCTGAAAGCTCTTTCTTTGCGCTCGCCGTCTCTTTGCACAACGTCCTCCAGCGCCTTCGCCTCTTCGAGATCGAGCTTGTCCAGATCGCCTATACCTCCAAAAACCCACGCGATGACCTCAAGGCATGGATGGACAAACAATACCTTCGCCTGAACTTCAACGCGATGCAGATAGAGGATATCGAAGAAGTCGACGAAGATCTGATGACAGCGCACGAAAAAGCACGCTATGGCAACCTTCAAGCGTTCTTTGCACAGCTCGATGACAACCGCATCAAACAGGCTGTTCACCGCCTGATCGAAGCCGAAGTCGCTCCCGATCAATCTCTCTTTGCCGACCTTCAAAAGAGGATCGGCCTCCCCCTAGAGATCCGCTCACCCAAAGGCTCGTATGTTGGCGAACTGTTGCACCTTCACCACCAAAATCAACGCAAGCTTGTCTTGGTGGCGGGTTATACAGACACCGCCTTGATCTATTTTTTGCGCGCCATCGAAAGCGCCTCGGATGCGCGCATCGGCCTTGCCATCGGTGGAGATGGCGCTTGGTTGTATGATCCAAACACGCACCAGCCCAAGCCCTTGACCGATGCCGAGTGGGAGGCCGCGCTCTCTCTTCCAAGCAAAGAGCGCTACGCCCGTCTGCTCGTCCAAGAAAGACGCGCCAAAAGCGTCGACCGCTCTCTGCTCTTGCGAGCCTTTTCTCCCAAAGCACAACATCTAACCGCCGACGAGATCAAAAAGTTTGGCGGAGAAGTCCAGATCTTGGTCGGTTCAGAAGCCATCAGCGTTGGACAAAACTTGCAGGATGCCACCGCGCTGTTTCAGTTGGATCTGCCTTGGAATCCCATGGTGATCGAACAACGGATCGGGCGGATCGATCGACGCGGCGGCGGACGACTCAAAGATCCCAACAATCCCAACTCTCCCAAGATCGTCGATATCTTTTATTGTTGGAGCCAAAGCGCCATCGAAAACGAGATCGCCTTGCGCGACAAACTCAAGACAAAGGCCGAATCGGCCATCCAAGACACCCACTTCGACGAACTCTTGCTCTACGAATTGCGCGACTTGATCGAGGAGATCCGTAAAAAAAGAGGCGACTCCCCCGATGATGACGCATACAAAGAACAGTTGTCCGCTTTCCTCAAACAGCGCCAACAAGAACTTCTTGAAAAACAAACCCTCCCCGATGAGATCAACGAACAAGCAGGCGCTTGGATGGAAGGCATCCGTCACCTTGCAGTCTGGACAAAAACACAACGTCTCGACCTCAAGACCCCTCCGCAACCTGTGGTGGCTTGCGGTTATGCCGACGACATCGCCGCAGGAGGCTGGAAGATCACGATCGAGATCCAACCCTTCGATGAGCGCGGTCAACGCTTGGGATTGCCGATCTTTGAAAGCCTTTCCATCCCCGCCGCCTCCCTCCTCCCCCTCGAAAATGACCTCGAAGCCGTCGTCTTGTCTCTCCAAGATGCCGAACAACGACAAGCCCACCGCAACGCCCCCCCCCTCTCTGCCAAAGCATGGCGGCTCTCCCTCGAAACCCTTCAACAGAGACTCCAACAATTCCAACAAAGCTATCTCGACCAACACAACGAACAGATCCGACAAAGAGCCGCCGAACTCAACCAACAAAAACGACCCAACCCCACTGCGGACTTTCGCACCCTCTGCGGAAAAGCCCGAACCGCCGTCCAAAACGAGATCAAGACCAACCTCTTTTACAAAACAACCGAAGGGCGCGAACACATCCAATCCATCGGCGAAAAACTCAAGTTTTTCTTGACCCTGCTCACTCCCCCAGAAAACCACCGCGTCCTTCAAGATGCCGACGAGCGCGAGTTCGAAAGCGCACTGCAATTTGTCTCTCTCCAACCCCGACGCTTTTTGCAAGAAGACTTCGAGACTTTCTTTCTTGACATCGCTGGCCCCACGTGGAGGGAAGACCTCGACGAGAAAAAGTGTATTACCCCCTCCAACGCGCAACTTGAACTCGTGCAAGTCTCTCCTGACTTCGATGCTGCCCGCTCCAATGAACGCGCCGCCGAAGGTCGCTGGACAACCCTCTCGATCAAAGTCGTCGCGGCTGCTTTCCTCGCATGATCGCACACACACCCTTGTTTTTCTCCGCCTGATTTGTCCCCCACGCAAAGGAGATATC
>CAUJFU010000205.1 GCA_963169055.1 Myxococcota bacterium | reverse complement strand
CCCCGAACTGAGGCGGCATCCGAGGGTCTCTACATACTCTCTATCGTGTACAACAACTTGGCTTGCGCCACTTCCTCTGTTGTCGTCTGGTCAACCGGGCTTGCTTTCACAAGCCCGCCCCTTTAGGGGTGGGTCGTTGACGGACGGTCTGTTTCGGTTGAAAATGGAGGCACCCGCGACAACAAGAACGGGCCTCTGTTCTAGGCGGTGTCTCACAAAAAAACAGTGTTCGCAAGGAGCGGCCCGCCGATTGCATTAGGGGGCGGCGCTCTTTGTTCGTTTTGGAGGTCGAGCGATGACAGAGCAAATGCGTGGTTTGTGCGGGCATCTTGTGGATATCGATGACAAGGGGCGTCTGCGTTCTCGTGAGGAAAGTGCCGTGGTTTGGGATGAATCGACGGGGCGGATCGTGGATGTCTTGCCGCAAGAACAAGCCACGCAACACTATCCCCAAGCCATCTTTCAACGCCTGCCGCATAGCGCGATGATCTTGCCGGGGTTGGTGGATACACACATCCATTACCCGCAAACGCGGATGGTGGGAACCTCCGCTGTCGAGTTGTTTGCTTGGCTGTCAGGTCATATCTGGCCTGAAGAAGCCTTGTTGCGCGAGCCTGTCTTTGCCGAAGAAGTAGCGCGGGTTTTTGTGCGCCAGATGCTTCGCCAAGGCACGACCAGCGCTGTTGTCTTTGGATCGCAGTTCGCGTATGCCAACGCACATCTTTTTGAGTTGGCGCTCCAATTGGGGATGGCGCTTTGTTTGGGGGAAACCTTACAGGATACGGACTCTCCATCGGGGTTGTTGCAAGAGGACGCTGTGCTTTGGAAAAGCGTCGAACAGCAGATCGCGCTGTGGCACAATCGAGATCGCTTGCGTTATACGTTGTCTCCGCGTTTTGTGCCGTCTTGCTCGCGAAAGATGCTCGAACGTTGCGGTGCGATCTTGCGCGAACAGCCCGACCTCTTCGTACAAAGCCACGCCAACGAAACGCGGATGGAAGTCGAGCGAACGATGCAAGGTGTGACGGATGCACCCCATCCCATCGGGATCTTCGCACGCTACGGTTTGCTCACACCTCGCACCGTCCTTGCGCACTCTGTATACAGCAATGATGACGAACTTCGCTGCTTGGCTGAACACGGCGCACACGTCGCCCATTGCCCAAGCTCCAACGCCTTTTTGGGTAGCGGTGCTTTCCCGTACCGACGGCATCAACAAGCAGGTGTCCATGTCGCCCTCGCAACAGACGTAGCAGCAGGGATCTCCTTTTCGATGTGGCGTGAGGCCGGCCATGCCTTTTTGACACAGATGCGTCTCGCAGAAACCGAACGCTTGCCTTTGGATGGCGAAGCCTTGTTGCGCGCCATGACCCGCGATGGAGCCCGTGTCATGGGCATGCAAGACGAGATGGGCTGGATCAGCCCGGGTACATGGGCGGATCTGGTCGTCCTTCACCCTCGGCCTCACACCTATCTCGGATCACTCGAACACAGCGCACAAGTACCCCTCGATCAGCGCCTATTTCGCGCTATGACCGTCGCTGAAGACGAGATGATCGCCGCGACCTACATCGCTGGGAGCCTTGCCTTTCAACGCGATCCGATGCCCCGCTGGCCTTGGATGGACGAGATATAATCCCCCATAAAGAGATATCTCTTTAGCTTTTTTGAAGGCTTCCGTTTTCTTTTCTACCCGCTTTTTTGTGGTGTACTTTGGTCCTCTACTCGCTGCAGTGTTTATCGCCGCGAGTGGCTTGTTGGATAGGTGTTGTGGGATTAGAACCCACGCCCCGTCATAGAGCGCGAAGCCCTCTTGACACCGTGTTGGCGAAGAGTTTATCCGTCGTATATTAACGAATATACGAAGTTTTCGCGACCGTTAGACAAAACAAACGCATGAAGTTTTCGAGAACACCGCGTAGGACGAACGCGGTACTTTTAAAGGAAATCTCGTCTCTTCTCGAAGGTGGTTTTACACTTTCTTTGAGATTGCAAAAACTCGTCATGTATACGAAGAAAGCGAAGTCAGATGGTCGATACAAAACAGATCCTTACAGAGATCGCAGAGATGGATTTTATTTGCCGAGTGCTAGTCGTTGGCAAAGACGGGCGACTGCTCGAAGAAACTCCACACAGCGAAGACGGCTACGCCCCAAATCTCGGTGATTCCATGCTGTTTGCAAGCGGGGCGTTGGGACGCCTTGGAGAGGCTGCCGAAACAGCAGATCTGCGCCACACGTTAATCGAATTCAAAAACGGCGTTGTGTTTTTGGCGGACCTTGGAGAAAAAGCCTTGTTAGGGATTATTGCAAAACCTGAGATCAATCGAGGTTATTTGCTATCTCATTTACCTTCTTGGTCTGAACAACTCCGTGATGCGCTCGGATAAATCAGCCATCTCTTAGGCTTTGAAGCGGAAGACACAACTTTTTCTGATACATGAGGTGAGCGATGACGGAAACCAAGTCTTGGTGGGATCGGCTTCGTGGAGGCCGTAAAGAGATCGAACACGAACTGGAGCTGCAACACGAACGCATCGTGGCGCTCGAAGCCGAAATACAACAACTTCTTGCAGAACGAGAAACTGCTTTTCAAAACAAAGAGAAACAAAACCTAAGCTTCCAAGAAAAAAGCCGTCGACTTCAAGAGGCGCTTGATCTCAACGCTGCCCTCGAACGACAACGCAAAGAGCAAGACGCTCAACTTTCCCGCGCCCTCCAACGCGCAGAACAATGCGAACACCAAGCCAAACATCTCCTCCAAGAACAAGAGCAACGCCACACTTTGCTTCAAAGCGCCCAATCTTCGCTCGAAAAGACCCTCCAAGAGAGAGAGCAGCTTCGCAAACAACTTCAGCCATACGCCGACCTTCAAGCCCGCGCCCAACAACTCGAAAAGCAACTCGCCGTTCGCGACGAAGCGCTTCAACGGCAGGCCACTCAACACGAACAACTCAATCGATCGCTCGAACAAGCCCAATCTACGGCTGCTCGTGTAAAAGACCTAGAAAAAATTGTCGATGATAATATCCACAAACTAGTCCAAGAAGCCGAAAAAAGGAAAGAGCTTGAGCGCCGAAATGCCGAGCTTTCTGCTTTCCAAGCGCAGGCCGCACAAACTCAAGCCCAACTCGAACAAACCAAACAAGCCCTCGCGCAAACTCAAGCTCAATCCGAACAAACCAAACAGCGCTTGCTTCAAGCCGAGCAGCAATCCGCGCAAGCCCTCCAATCGGCAAAAACCACCCAAGCCGCCCACGAGGCCGCCACGGCGAAACTACAGCAACAAGTCAAAACAGAGAGCGAAGCCAAGCAATCCCTCGCTCAAGAACTCGCTGCACTCGAACAAAAGCTCAAAGCACTCGAAACAGAGCACCACAAAGCCAAAGAACAACAACGACAAGTCGAGGCCCAACATCGCCAAACACTCGCTGATATCGAGCAGGTCGCGTCCGAAAAACAGCAGATCCAACAACGCCTCGAAGCCCTCGAACAAAAAAGCCTCGCAGCCGAGGCCCATCTACACGCTCAAAACATGCAACACCACGCCGTTTGTCGGGTGTGGCATCTGGTTTGGTTGTGCGCTGTGGATGCCTTGCGCGATGTCTGTGGCTCGTTTGCTCCGCTGGCTTTGTGGCGTGCAGCAGGACGCTTGCGCAACGGAACGCTTGTGGTTTCCGAATCGTATGCGCCCGAGCGCACAGCGTGGGACGTCGCGTTGGCGGAGAACTTTGCGGGGCTGCAATCCATTTCGACCGACGAAGGGCAGCGTTGGACGTGGCCGCAGGTCGGGGGCCAACGCAACGGCCCAAGTTCAGGGCTTTTGCAAACGCCGATCTTGGTGGTGTTGTCCTTGGCAGACCATCCCGACTCCGTCTTGCCTTTGCTCCAACCCAAAACAACGCCTGAAGGAATGTGGGAACTCTTGCTAAAAAGTTGAGGAAAAGCAATGCTTTGTCTCTAGAACAAGGAGATTCACTGGATGGTTGAGCAGATAGACCCCCATCGCGTCATGAATCGAAAAATGCTGGCTTTTTTGTTGGTCGGCTCGGATGGGCGCGTGCTTTATGCAGACCAAGATATCGCCGCACGTCTAGGGGTTGTGTTGCCTTCTTGGCAAGGTTTAGAAGTCTGTACTTTTTTTTCTTCTATTGCTCCTGCCGCCTCATTCGACAACAGCGTACTCGAAGAAGCTGCACGCACCCACCAAGAGATATCTTGCGCGCTCAACAACGGCTGCCGTTTAATGATCGCGGTGCGGGCGTGTATGATCACCCCCGAGATCCTTGCAGGCTTGTTGTCCGAACAGTACCCCGAACCCGTGAACGCGCTTCTCGACTCCCCGCAAAGAGCCTACATCCTCTCTTGCTTGTGTGTGGATCATGTCCGTCATTCGTATCGTTCCGCAGCCGAAGTCAAACTGCGCTCTACCATCGGCTCGATCATCGCGGGCTTTGCACACGAAGTCCGCAATCCGCTCGCTGCCATCGTTAGTCTCGCCGAGGGCGTGATGCACCCCGAGATGGAGCCTTATACCTTGCGGGCGCTCAGTCGCATCCCTCCGCTCGTGGAGCGGATCGAAAACTTGTTAAAGATCGCTCTCTCTTATGGCCGCCCTCGCCCACCGCGTGCTTCGTGGCACCAGATCGGCAGCCTTTTGCGCCAGTCGATCGATATCTTGCAACAGGCGGGCATCCGCGTTCAATCTCTACCCCTCCCTCAAGAACACATCGAAACACCCGTCTTTGTCGATCGCGAACACATCATCTCCGTCATCACCAACCTTCTGCAAAATGCCATCGAAGAAGCGGGCCCCGAACGTGTCTCAATCGAATTGATCTTACAACCCAAGATCCCCGATACAACCTATCTTTATACGCATGGAAAGCTGATGGCGGTTGACTTTGTCGATCGTGGGCGCGGGGTTTCCGACGATCACCTCGAACATATCTTCGAACCCTTCTTCACCACAAAAAGCAACGGAACGGGTCTCGGGCTTGCCCTCGCTAGAGACTTGGCGCGGCTCAACGATGGCGATGTTCTGCTTTGGCGCACAAGCTCTTTGGGTTCCGTTTTTCGCTTATTTTTACCAACGTTTACGCCTGAGTCTGCTCCAATGGATTAGAAATAACCTATTAAGGTATGCCAAACTATCCATCTATGCGTCATGGAACCTCAAACTCCATCATAAAAAAGAGGTTCACTTTACCATACGGAGTCGGAAAGGATGCCTCACAAAAAATCACCGCAAAACGCAAAAATTGCAGACAAGCCTACGGTCTTGATCGTCGAAGATGATCAAGACTTTGCCTTGGGTCTCTCGTTGATGCTGAAACAGCACACCTTCTGCGCTGAGGCCGCTTCGACGCTTGGGGAAGCGCTTCGACGTTTGGAGACGCAGCGTTTTGATGTGATCTTGCTGGATCTTTCTCTCCCAGACGCTTCGGGGATTCGTGTGATCTCTTCGATTCGCGAACAGCAGCCAGACTCGGGGATCTTGGTGCTTACCGGGCACAACGACGCGCAGCTTGCTGTTCAAGCCCTACGCTTGGGGGCAAAAGACTACCTCACCAAACCGATCCGAAAACACGAACTCTTGCAAGCCGTCGAAACAGCCTATGCTTCGGTACAAATCCATCAATCTTCTTTGCGCACCGCACCTTCGCGCACACAAAGCCCACCGTCTGCTCGCACACAACAATCCCTTGCGATCGGCGATTCGCACTCATGGTTAGAAGCCATCGAGATGATCCAAGCCGCTGCAAGCGCGCCCAAAACCACGATCCTGCTGACAGGTGAACCCGGCGTCGGAAAAGAAGTCGCGGCTCGTTTGATCCACCAATGGAGCCAACGCGCCGAACAAGTGATGCTCGCCGTCAACGTCGCGGGTCTTCCCGGGACGCTCTTGGAGTCTGAGTTGTTTGGTCACGAAGTCGGCGCATTTACGGGAGCTTCTACCCTGAAACGCGGTCTCTTTGAACAAGCGGAAAAAGGGACTCTTTTTCTTGACGAGATCGGAGAACTTCCTCTTGAATTGCAAGCAAAACTCCTGCGCGTTCTGGAAGGTCAGCCATTTCGACGGCTTGGCGGTGAAAAGGATATCTTTCCCAAAGCACGCTTGATCTCCGCCACCAACCGCCCTTTGGAGTCTTTGATCGCACAAGGTCTTTTCCGAGAAGACCTCTATCACCGCCTAAAAGTCCTTGAGATCCGACTCCCTTCTTTGCGAGAGCGACAGCCCGATATCGAAAAGTTGGCCTTGCATTTTCTCGCTCATCTCGGCGCTGAGATGGGACATTCGCGTGCATACTTCGCCCCTGAAACCATCGCACTATTTCAACGCTACCCTTGGCCCGGAAATGTCCGAGAACTCCGCAATGTTGTTGAACGTGCGTTGGTTCTTTCTCGTGGCGAGCCGATCTTACCCCGCCACCTACCCCGCGAATTGCGGGAGATGTCTCTGGACGGGCGCGAAACGCCTGCCTCCTTGGCTACACTTGGGCAGATTCCCGCAAAAAACGCTGCGAATTCAACACACTCAGAGGCTTCGTCAAAATCGGTCTCTTTCGCACCAGTTTTACCCGATAATGCGCGATCGTCATCATCGTCCGTACCTGTTTTGCCCGATAATGCACGATCGTCATCGTCGTTCGCACCAGTTTTGCCGGATAATGCGCGATCGTCATCGTCATTTGAACCAGTTTTGCCGGATAATGCGCGATCTTCATCGTCGTTCGCGCCAGTTTTGCCTCATCATGCGCGATCTACACCTTCTTTTGCGCAGCCCTTCTCTCCCACGTATCTCGAATCTTCTCCTGAACTCTCCGCGCATACGACATCGCCACCCTTTACTCAACAGCCCCATCGCTCATTTCCATGCTTTTGTTCGGCGGATCCTTCCGCGCTTTTTGCTTTGGATGAGGCCCATCCTGCGTTGCGCCTCGAACAGGCGATCCTCCATCATATCCGGAGTGTTCTGGGCTTGTGCGACGGCAATGTCACCCGTGCTGCGGAGATCCTCGGAATTACACGCCAAACCTTGCGCCG
>CAUJFU010000204.1 GCA_963169055.1 Myxococcota bacterium | reverse complement strand
CGCAGTTGGATACGAAAAAGGCCAATGTTCGGGCGCGGGCGGTTCGCGAACCGCCCCTACAATGTGCTGACATCTGAGGGTTTTCCTTTTCAACTGCGTGACTCCTATTCTGGTTGACAGAAGCAAATAACAGAAAGGATGATCGTGATCGTTTAGGCAGCGGAAGGGGTGGCGGAAGGGGCGGAAGGGGCTGAGGTTGGGGTTGGGGAGGCGGAAGGTGTTGTAGAAGAGGAGGAAGAATCCGAAGAGGTGGAAGTCGTCGAATCGGAAGGAGCGGCGGCGTCTTTGGTTGGAGCGGAGTCTTTGCTGTAGCCGTCCTTGTACCAGCCATCACCTTTGAGGATGAAAGAAGTACGGGAGAGCATTTTTTCCATGTTGGATGCGCCGCATTTTTCGCAAGCATCGGGGGCTTTGGCGAGGGAAGCGCTTTGCATCAATTCGACAACGTGACCACAGGCGGAGCAACCATATTCGTAGAGTGGCATGGTGTAGATCCTTTCGTTGGTTTGGGGGGCGAACTCCCCTTAGAGAAATGCGGAGAAGATATAATCCTTGGGGGTGTGCTTGACAAACGGCATCGGCACAAGACAGCTTTCACCTCCCATGCGCGCCGAGACGAAGGGCGAGATGGGGAACGATGATGAGTCCGCGTGGGTAGAGGAAGCGCAGATGTTGTGGTTGATCTTGTTGGTGATCTTTGTGCTGCATGGGGTGGTATTGAGCTTTTTCGTGTTGTTAGAGCATCGTCATCCGACGTCGACGTTGGCGTGGATTTTGGCGTTGATCTTTGTGCCATTTTTTGGGGTGTTGGCGTATTACTTGTTTGGTCGGATGCGCTATTCTCGGCATCGCCGCAAGCGGGTGCGGCGTTTGGGGGAGATGGGTTCTCAGATGGAGACCTTGGCGCATCCGATGGTGGGGTTGGGAGGCGTAGAGTTGCCTTGGTGGGAAGCGGATACTGCGGAGCTGTTGCAGATGGAAGAGTCAGGATTGCGCGGTGTGTTGGGTGTTTCGGGGGGGCTGCCGCAAGATCCGCGATTTGGGAGTTTGATGGCGTTGGCGCAGCGGGTTTCGGACGCGCAGATATCGCAGGACAACAAGATCACGTTGTTGCAGGACGGTCAGGCGACATTTTCTGCGATGGAGCAGTCGCTTTTGGGTGCGAAGGCTCACATCCACGTTTGTTATTACATCATTCGCCCCGATGAAACGGGGAGATGGTTGCGAGACTTGTTGGTGAAAAAGGCCAAAGAAGGGGTCGAGGTGCGCGTTCTCTACGATGCGATCGGTTCGTATGCGTTGGGAGAAGACTTTTGGGCCTCGCTGCGAGCGGTGGGGGCGAAAGTGTCGGCATTTTCGCCGATTCGGTTTCAAGCGCGGATGGGTGGTTCAAACATGAACTTTCGCAATCACCGAAAGATCGTGGTGGTGGATGGTGTGGTGGGTTTTACGGGCGGCTTGAATATCGGCGATGAATACAAAGGCTCTTGGGGGGGAGACACACATTGGCGGGATACGCATTTGATGTTGCAGGGGCCGGCAGTGCGGGATCTGCAATTGGTGTTTGGGGAGGATTGGTATTATACGACCCAAGAAGGTCTGGCGGATGAGCGGTATTTTCCAGCGAAGATCGCTTCGGTGGGAGATGCGCAGGTACAGATTATTCCATCGGGGCCGGATGAGCCGTGGGATAGTTTGCATCTGATCTTTTTTGTGGCGATCGCCAACGCACAAGAGCGGGTGTGGATCACGACGCCGTACTTTGTGCCGAACGAAGGGATCTTGACCGCCTTGAAAACCTCGGCGCTACGGGGAGTGGATGTGCGTTTGCTGTTGCCAGAACACAGCGACGAAAAGCTGGTATGGTTTGCGGGGCGTTCGTATTATCGGGATCTTTTGCGTGCAGGGGTGCGGATCTATGAGTACAAAAAGGGCGTACTGCATGCAAAGTCGATGTGTATCGATGGTGTTTTTGGGACGGTGGGATCGGCCAATATGGATATCCGCAGTTTTCAGTTGAACTTTGAATTGAATGCGTTGATGTACAGCACCGATCTTGCGCAGCAGATGGAAGCGACTTTTCTTGAAGACCTTCAAGATGCCCAAGAAGTCGAGTTGATCGAGTTTTTGCAACGGCCTTTGTCTCAGCGTTTGATGGAGGCAGGAGCGCGTCTGTTGTCGCCGTTGTTGTGAAGATGTGCGCAAGCTGGTCGATAGCCCATCGCAGCAGGTGGAGCGAGATGTTGTTGTGAGGGTGTGTGGCGTGTGGCGGTTAGAGAGGGAGGGGGGGATCGCGGTATTGTGTTAGGTGCGGAGGTTGTGGGGATCATCGAGATCGTTATCGTTGTTGGGGTCGTGTTCATCGTGGTGTTTG
Organism: Myxococcota bacterium; assembly: GCA_963169055.1. Taxonomy (GTDB): domain Bacteria; phylum Myxococcota_C; class UBA6777; order UBA6777; family UBA6777; genus JAKLKB01. Next base: position 29,023 of record CAUJFU010000204.1, on the reverse strand, counting down.
GCGTCAGGGGAAGGCGTATCGAGAGCGGGGTGAGAAGGTGCGGAGTGTTGTCGTTCTTTGGAGTCGTACCAAGTCCAGCGGGGATCGTCGGGGGAAGGGCTTTCTTGGGGTGGGAGAGAACCCCATCCCCATCCAGCGAGGACGGGGGTGATGGAGGGTAGATCGTCTTGGGAGGGGGGGGGAGTTTCGAGAGGTTTGGTGGGGAGGTAGAGTTGGACGCGGTCGCGTCCGTTGTGTTTGGCTTTGTAGAGGGCTTGGTCGGCGGCTTGGAAGAGTTGTCCGAGGTCTGGAGCGTGTTGTGGGAAGGTGGAAACGCCGATGGATACGGTGATATGGAAGACTTCGGGATCATGACCATCAGAGCAGATGTTGAGTTCGGCGATTTGTGCGCGCAATCGGTCGGCGAGGCGTAGAGCGCCGTGGGCATCGGTTTCTTCGAGGAGGATAGCGAATTCTTCGCCGCCGTATCGGGCAGGGATATCGATTTCGCGGACGGTGGATTGGAGGACTTGAGCGACTTGGTGAAGGACGCGGTCGCCTGTGGGGTGTCCGTAGGTATCGTTGATACGTTTGAAGTGGTCGATATCGAGCATCAGGATGGAGAGAGGGCGTTTGAATCGGCGGGCGGCTTCGAATTGTGTGTGAGCGCGTTCCATGAGGGTGCGGTGGTTGAAGAGTCCGGTCAATCCGTCACGAGAGGCGAGGTATTCCATGCGTGCGAAGTTTTGGAGATGAGAGAAGAGGGGGGCGACGTGGTTGGCGAGGGCGCCGAGGTGCTTTTCGGTTTCTTCGGAGGCGAAGGCTTGGGGATCACGAGCACCGAGTGCGATGACGCCGATGGATTGGTCATGAAGAACAAGAGGGATCAGATAAAGAGAGCCGATCTCAGGGAGATGATCGGGGTCATCTTGGGCGAGGAAAGGGCCACGAGAGCGGAGGTGTCCACGTTCGGGGAGAGGGCATTTGTGTTTGAGGGCGAGCGCGAGGAGAGAAGGGCCGAGAGGAAGGGTTTGATCGAGGAGCTGAGTGACAGCCTCGGAGGTGGCGAGGATAGCGTGGTGGCGTTGATCAGCTTCGATGCGGGAGACAAAGCCCCAGTCGAACGGTGCAAAGCAAGAAGCGGCTTCGAGGGTGAGGGTTGCGAGAGAGCGTTCGGTGGTGGCGCGGTTGAGGCGCTGTCCGACTTCGTGGAGAGTGTGGAGGTATTGATTGGCGCGGTCGGAACGTCGGTGGGAGCGTTCGCTTTGGAGGATGCGGGAAAAGAGTATGGCGGCGGCTTGGAGCATACTTTCTTCGCGGGGCGAAAAGGGGACAGGGTTGATGCGATCCGCGCAGATGGCACCACGGATCTGTTCGCCTTGTCGGATGGGGACGGCGAGCATGGCGTGAACGACGGTGTGACGGGTGTAATAGGGGAGGTGAAGGCTGTTGTCGTTCTTGCGGAAGATCCGCAGTGTGTTTTGATGTTTGAAGACGTTGGCGAGCATACCTTGGTGGATGGAGAAGGGGCCGTCGTCGATGTGGGGTGCGTTGGTTTCGATGTCGGCGAGGACATAGTTTTGGCCGCTGCTGTCGAGCCAAACGATGGCGCATCCGTGGGCATCGAGTCCTTCGCGTAGGGTGGAGAGTATGTGTGTGCGTTCTTGTCCAAAGGCTTCGAGAGATATCTCCGTCATTCCGAGGGGAAAAGGTTCTTCGTTGTGTGCGGGCGGAGCGGTAGGCCGTTGTTCGCGGACACGTCGGAGGTTGCTGCGATGGCGCTGCACGCTCCACAACAACCCATGCAAGCACAAGTGATGGGATATGCCAAAGAGACCGAGATAGGCGAGGTGCAAAGCTCCCCGTCCTACGTCGGTTGCAATCGGAGGTCTGCCCGCGAGGACAGCGGCGATCTCAAGGAGCATGGCGTAGCCAAGCCACACACCACCTTGGGAAGAAGTGCCGAAACTGGAAAGGAAAGCAACACTCAAGTAAAACAGCGGATAGAAGGGAGAATAGAGTCCTCCCGTCAAGCGCAACAAGATCATCACGCCGCCAAGCACCGCAAAGCCGAGTCCTTGCCAAGCTTCAAAGGACGGTTCTTCGCTGCGTTCAAGCCAGAAGCGAACGACGCCACGGTAGAGTTCCCACGCGAGCCAACACACAAAGATCCCCATCACAGGGAGAACGAGTTCGATGCGTGGCGTGGTTTGATCAAGGGTTCCCGATAAGACAAGCAAAAGCAGCCCTGCTGCGGCGAGCAGGGTGAGCGTGCGTTGATAAGGTTGAGGACGAAGCGTCGTGGCGTAAGAACGCATCCTCTCTCCGTGTCTGTCGCTTCACGGGGTGGGTTCGTGAAGGCTGTAGGTCAAAAAGTAGAAGACTGCAAAGGAATCAAGAGAGCATGATCGGCAAGCGAGGATCACTTGGGGCAGATCACGACGATCTCGTTGGGCTTGGTCAAAAAGAGGTGATCGCGTGCGGCTTGTTCGGCAGCACGTTGGTCATAACGCAGCGCCGTGATCTTGCGTCGAAGGACGTCATTTTCTCGGCGTGCGAAGTGGTTTTGCTGGTGTTGTTGGTTGATCTGTGCGCGCATTTGCTGGTACGAGCGCTGGGGGCCTGTGGGATGAGTGACCCACCATCCATACGCTGCGGTGATGGCCATGCAAGATAACAGAAACAGGATACGGACGCCAACGTTCATCGGAACTCCGTTGCATCGGATGCGGATCATTGCGGTAGGAAGGCAGCCTTGACGGCTCGGTGACGCATTTTGCACAAGATACAAGGCTCGCTGGATGGCGTCAAGAAATCCTCTTGTTTTCTTTGAGCATCGGATCGTCTGGACAGATCACGTCTTCATTTGGGGACGGTGTAGAAAAAGGAGAGTCAAGTGATGGTGTGGTGGAGAGGGCTGGTGTTGTGGTGTGCGGGTTTGGTGTTGTGGGGCTGTCAGCGAGCCCACTCAGGAGAAAAGCGAACGGATTGTGCGATGTGTTCGGTCGATGCGGAAGGGATTGTGCGTTGGCCAGCGCAAGCACGATCAGGCGGTTCGTCGAAGTTCTGGAAGCACTGGGGGGACGGACGGGCGGAGTTGTCGAGTTATGCGGCACAAGTCGAACGATATGGAAGTTTGAGGGATGCAGAAGTGGTAAAGATCTTTGTGACGGAGCCGATGGATCGGCGAACATGGATCAAAGACGATGGTGCCCCTCGTGCGCAACAAGTCCAAGTTCTCAAGTTGAACCAGATGATCAAGTTCCAAACGGGCATTTATCCGTATTCTGTGATGACCAGTACTTTTTCACCCGTGGGGCATTGGCGGTCAGAAGCCTTTGCACCCGCGAAGATCACGCTCACCGCCCAAGAATGGTGCGGTCATGTGTTTGAGGGACTCTGGGCAGGGCCTGATCAGATGATGACGCAGGTGCGCTCTTATTTTTCCAGCGAAGGTGAAAAGACAGCGATCCAAAAGATCGACACCAAGGCTTTGTATGAGGATGCTTTGTGGATTCAGTTGCGTGAGTTGGATGGGCCGTTTGCGCAAGGCAAGTCGTGGCGCGGGTCCGTTGTTCCGTCGCTTTGGCGAGTGCGCAAAAAGCACATCGCAACAGCCCCGATACAAGGAGAGATTCATCGCGAAGAAGCCATGCGCGATGGGGCCGCTGTTCGGCGTTTTACGCTGCGTTATGCGAGTTATTGGAAGAAGATCGATATCGAAGCGGCATGGCCGCATCGGATCCTTGGGTGGTCGGCATCGGATGGAGAAAAAGCCACCCTACAAGGAAGCAAGAGGCTGGCTTATTGGATGCTCAATGGTCCGAAGGATACGGGATATCGCAAACAGATCGGTCTCAAAGAGTAGAGAGTCGGTTCTATCCGACCGATCGGAACTAGCGTTTGCAGATGGCGGCGGCGCAGGATTGGCGGGCTTGGCGGATGATGCGGAGATAGGTCGTACCTCTTTTGCAGCGTGCGCGAACTTGGTGGGCGGGACAGATGATGGGGACACATTGCCAACGCAAGCAAGCACGAGGGCCCAAGAAGCGCTGAACAGGGACGGCGATGGCCTGTCTGGGGCAGTTGGTTCGTGTGTTCATTGGGGGGCATCCTGCGTGGGCTTGGAGGACGGTTTCTTGGGGTTCAGCGCATCGGTACATCGGGCAACCGACGCCACGCAGGACATCCGCAGTCAGGCGCAAGATGCGACCTTTCGGACAACCGACAGGCCGAGGTCGGGGACAACGCGGATCAGCGGCGTGTTTGGGCTGCGGGCGGAAGGTGGGCTGCGGTCTAAACGTAGGATGCGGGCGATGTGTAGGACGGAAAGTCGGATGTGGTCGATGTGTAGGACGGAAAGTCGGATGTGGCCGGTGTGTAGGAGTGGGTGGAAGGGTTGCGACAGGGCGGATGGGTGGGCAGAACCATCGGTAGCAAGTTTGTCGGTGATGGGTGTAGGCTTGTTTGAGGGGAGTGCCAAAAGAACAACGCAAGGCTCTGAGGGGAGGGCAGGGCGGTGTGGCACAACGCAGGCGAGTGCAGGCTTTTCCTAGGAAGGTAAAGGGCGTGGGGCGGGGGCGTTGCCCTGCGGGGCATTGTGGGGGCGGATAGGCGGGGCATTGGATGGGAACACATCGGAAACGCTGGCAAGAAAGGCTGAAGTATCGGTAATATTCGGCTTTGGGCATTTGATTTGGGCGGCAAGAAGGGGTGACAGGGGGGCATGCAGTGATCGGGGTGCAGCGGGTTCGTCTGCAACGCAGCCCTTGATGAGCAAAGATCTCGATGCGGGGTTGTGTGCCGGGGCGGCAGCGTTGGGGGCGCTCGACGGGGCAGCGGGCAGGGATGCAGGAGGTTTTTTCGCAGCGCAAAGAGGAAAAGGTGTAGGGGGTGCGTTGGAGGGTGAAGCCCGAGCCGCAATAGGTGGGGCCGCTCGGCGGACATTGGACGCGTTGGCAGATCCAACGTTGACAGGAGATGCCTTGGAAGGGGTAGGGTTGTAGGGTGGCAAGGCGACCTGCCGGACAGTTGGGGCGTGGGGAGGGTGGGCATTGGACGCGCTCGCAGCGGGTTCGGAAACAAGCGAGACCTTGGTGGGCGTAGCGTTCTTTGCGAGGGACGGAGCCGTGGGGGCATCGGGGTTCGGTGGACGGAGGGCAGAGGGCTTGTTCGCAGGCTTCGCGTTCACAGACGTTGCCTTGGAAGCGGTAGGTTTCGAGGACGAGCCGCGCTCCATGTGGGCATTGGAGGGGAGGGGGTTGTGGGCAGAGAGAGGGGCGGCAGCGCTTGGCGAGGTAGGCCATACCGCGCCAAGTGCGGGGCTTGTTGATGATGCGTTCGTTGGGAGCGCATACAAGGGGGATACACATCAAGCGTTCGCAGAGTTGGCCGTTGTGCCATTGTTGCTGCTTTTTAAGTGTTTCATCTTCGCCGTCGCACGGGGGAATTGGCCATTCAGGGCATTGAGCGGCCATGCAAGTGGTGCGTTGGCAAAGGCGGCCAAAGTGATCGTAGGTTTGGGTTTGGGGGGTGTAGCCATAAGCGCATCGGGTGATCGGATCGGGAGGGCAAGGGAGTTCGGTGCAGGCGGTGGTGATGCAAAGACGCCCACCCATGCGGTAGGTGCGGGTGTTGGGTTGAGTCCCGGGAGGGCAAGAAGCGGGGCCGGAATCGGGCGGGCAATTTCGTTCGATGCAGATCTGCTTTTGGCAAAGGCGGCCTAGGTGGGCATAGGAGATCGTCTTGAGGTCTTCGTCTTCATCGCAGTGTGGTGCGGAAGAAGGCGGACATTCGGGCATATTACAGACGTAGCGGTTGCAGTTTTGCCCGTTGTATGGGTAGGTTTGAAGGGTGGGGGTGGCTCCGGGTGGGCAGCGCGGGGCAAGTAGCGCGGGGCAAGTTTGGCGAACGCAGCGTAGACGCATACAGCGCAAGCCTTCGAGGTAGTAGGGTTCGGTTTTTGTTTGAAAACCGAGTTGGCATCGGACGGGCTGTGGTGGCGGGCATTGCAGGGGTTTGCAACGGACCCGTTCACAGGTTTGGCCGTGATAGCGATACAGTTCGAGATCGGCAAATTGTCTGGGAGGGCAGGGGATCTCGCGAACGGCGGGGCATCGGGCAAAGACGCACCGAAAGCGTTTGCATCGCAAGTTGCCTTCGCGGTAGGTCGAAACACGCAAGGCAAATCCGCTGCGGCATCTGGGGCGTTTGGGGGCGGGGCAACGCGGTTGGGTGCAGATCGTGCGATAGCAAACGTGATTGAGGTGGAGAAAGGATTGGATGGTGGGATGTTCATTTCGGCGGCAAGAGGGGGGCTGGTCGATCGGGCATGGATCGACAGCGGGGCCTTGAGAGGGAAGGGGGGAAGGTTGCCCGACGGGCGGGGGTTGGTTTGGATCGTAGGGTGGCGGCGGTTGGTTTGGATCGGGGGAGGGCTGGTTGGGTGTGGTTTGTGTGGGTTGTTGTTGCGAAGGCGGGGGAGGTTGTTGGCTGGGGCCGTCGCAGCGAGATGTTGCGGTGCTAAAGAGCACAACGCAGGAAAAAAGTATCCATTTCATGGTTTTTGGGGGACTCCGAGGTTATGTGTCGATCGAGAGGGTCGGCACGAAGGGTCGAGCGAAGCGAGGTAGTGAGACGAAGCGGCTCAAGATATCTTCAATGAGAGGCGAGGGCGATGTTCTTATCGGCAGCGCTTACGTGTTTTTCGTCGATAGTATCGATGTTTGCGTCGTTATTGGCGGCGAGGGCGTGTTTTCCGTCGGTCGTATCGAGGTTTTCGTCGGGTTCTTGGTCGTGGCGAGCGTTTTCGGTGGATCTTGCGGCGTCTGTTGCGTGTTTTTCGCCGAGGGTAGCGAGGCTTGCGTTGTGTGGTGTTCGTTTGACGGGGTGGAGAGATTAAGACGCTTGGGACAGCGTAGCGCGGTGGAGGTAGCGGGAGGGAGCGGGTTTGGATAGAGGGAGCGGGCGATGGCTGGGGGAGTGTGGTTGAGGCGGTCGGCCAAACGAGCAGAGCAGTCAGGAGCAGAAGCCATAGTGAAAATCCCCATGCAAAGGGCGCTTTAGGCTTTGTGTAATCGGCGATCAGCAACGTGGTATTGTCTTTTCCGCCTTTGTGATTGGCTGATTCGACCATGCGTTCGGCTGCTAGAGCGGGATCAGACAGGTGGGTCAGAGCGTGGAGGATATCTTGGTTGGAGAGCATGGCGGTGAGGCCGTCAGAACAGAGCAACAAGCGGTCGCCGTGTTGGAGCGCGATAGGCGACGCGGGGGATTCCACGTCGACTTCGGGGAGGCGGCCAAGAACGCGGGTGATCAGGTTGGTTTTGGCGTTTTCGATGGATTGGCCTTGTTGTTTCATGCGTTCGATGGCGGAGTGATCGCGTGTGACTTGGAGAAGCGATTGATCGCGCAAGAGATAGAGTCGGCTATCTCCGACGTGTGCGACGTAGGCTTGATCTTCGATCACCAAAACAGCGACGACGGTGGAGCCCATCTGTTTGAGTTTTTCTTGGGTTTTGGAGGCGCTATGGATGGCGAGGTTGGCGGCTTGGATAGCTCCGCACAACACGGTTCGAGGTTGCCATCGGACCTTGTGATGGGCGGTTTCGACGGTGCGTGTGATCGCTTCGATGGCGAGCTTGCTGGCGATATCTCCGCCTTGGTAACCGCCCATGCCATCGCAGACAGCGCCCAAAAATCCGTGTGGGACGTGGAGGATGGCAAAAGCATCTTGGTTGCTTTTGCGTCGGATGCCGACGTCGGTGCGTGCGGCGGTGTGGTAGGTGGGCGCGAGCGTAAGCTGCTGGTGTTGATAAAAGCGTTTTGGCTCAAACGAGGCCGCAGGGGGCGATGAATCGTGCGTCTCGGATGTATGGAGAGGAGGGGTCGCCATCGTTGCGTTGGCTCCGTCATGATCGTGCGGCGCGAAACCTCGTGGGGGTCGGTTGCAAAAAGTCGAGTGTAGACGCTTTTTTGGGGATTGGCTAGAAGTATGTGCGGTGGCGACGTTGACAGCGTGGGGCGTCCTGAATACAACAAGGGGGCTTTGTTCCGCTCTTTTTCGCTATTCTTTTCTTCTCAACAAGCAAGGAGGACGTCGCTCATGCAAAAGCGAATCCGACAATCTCTGGTATGTTTTGGTTTTTTGGCGTTGTCGCTTGGATCGATGGGCTGCAATACCGAACTCAAACGTGCGCGTGAATCGGTGCAAAAGAAAGACTTTGCCCAAGCTGCCGATCTGTATGAAAACGTGCTGAAAAAAGATCCTGAAAACGAAGAGGCGATGCGCGAACTGACGCAGCTTTACTGCGAAACGATCAAAAACAACTTTAAGTGTTCAACCAAAGTCGAAGACTTGTACAAAAAATTCCCGACGGATAACAAGATCAAAGCGTGGTACAAGGATGCTGTGCTTGGCCGCGCCAAGAGCCTTTATATGCAGCAACAATTGAAGGCTGCGATCGGTAGCCTCGAAGATTACACCAAGCTCGTAAAAGACGATGGTACGGCGTACTTCATGTTTGGCAACATCAAGTTTCGTCTCAACAAAAACCCACCCTACACCAGCAGCCAGATCGACGAACTGAAGAGAGCGGTGGATTATTTTGCGTTGGCAGTGAAACACTCGAAATCAACGGACAAATTGGCGATGTTCGACGAAAACGTCGAAAGCTTGGTGCAATGGGAAGCCCACGTCCAAACGGGTGTGATCTATAAATCCTTCTTGATGGAAGACTTCAAAAAATTCCAAGCTGAACAAGAGGGAAAAAAGCCTGCGGCTCCTAGAAAACGTGGTAAAAAAGGCAAAGTGGCCGAAGAAGAAGGCCCAAAGTTCGTCCCAAACAAAGAATACTTCGACAAAGCGGTAGCCGCGATGGAAGCCGCTGCAAAAGTTCCCCAACCCAACAAAAACAAAGCCTTTTTCCCTTACTTTGAGATCGGTGGCATGTACGTGATGCTCAAGGGAGAACCTGAAAAGGGCCTTGAGTGGTTAAAAAAAGCCTACGCCCTCAACGAGATCGATATGTCTGTGATTGGGAACCTCAAGATGGTGTATGATATACTGGCGGAAAAAGCCGAAAAAGCGGATGAAAAAGACAAGAAGGCCGAATACGAAAAACTCTCCCAAGAATACGCAGCTAAGATGGAGTCTTTGCAAGGAAAACGTTGAGGGCATGGTGGGCGAGGAGATTATCTCTCGGTGGATCGGACGAGGGGAGCGAGGGTGAAGGGATAAGGGGGGGAGGCGATACCGTTTTCGGTGATGATGGCGGTGACGTAGCGTGCGGGAGTGACATCAAAGGCGGCATGACGGGCTCGTGCGCCATGTGGAGCGATCTGGATGTTGCCGATGCGCGTCACTTCTTCGGCAGAGCGTTCTTCGATCGGGATGGAATCGCCGTTGGCAAGGCTAAGATCGATGCTGGAGGTGGGAGCAGCCACGTAAAAGGGGATATCGTTGGCGTGAGCGGCGAGCGCCACCATATAGGTTCCGATCTTGTTGGCGACATCGCCGTTGGCAGCGGTGCGATCCGTTCCGACGATGCAGAGATCGACTTCGCCTGATTTAAGAAAGTGTCCCGCCATGTTGTCCGTGATGAGTTCCACATCGATCCCATCTTGCATCAGTTCCCACGCGGTTAAACGCGCTCCTTGGAGGTAAGGTCGTGTTTCATCAGCAAGCACACGAATGGTTTTGCCTTGTTCTGTGGCGATGCGCATGACAGCAGTTGCAGTGCCATAACCGCCCGTCGCAAGGGCTCCTGCGTTGCAGTGAGTCAGGATGGTGTCACCGTTGCGAACGAAGCGAGCGCCATATTCGCCGATCCGTCGGTTGATCTCGATATCTTCGCGCAAGATGGTTTGGGCTTCTTGGACGAGGCGGTCTTTGAGATCAGAGATCGAGAGCGCGTCGATCTGGCGCTCGACAAGGCGCTTCATGCGCTCGATGGCCCAAAACAGGTTGACAGCGGTGGGGCGCGTTTGGGCCATGATCTGGTTGATGTGTTCGAGTCCTTTGAGAAATGCGGTGCGTTCGTTGGGAAGTGTGAGTGCGCCTTGCGCGATGCCCATCGCTGCGGCGATTCCGATGGCGGGTGCTCCACGGATCACCATCTTGCGGATGGCCTCGGCGACTTGGTGAAATTCGTCATAGAGTTCATAGCGGATCTCGGCGGGTAGCAGGAGTTGATTGAGCATCTTGACCTTGCCATCTTGCCAAGCAATCGTTTCAAATGACATCGTGCGTTTCCTTTGGTTGGGTAGGTCTTCTCTCGTTGGGTCGGGGAAGATCGACTATTTTAGGCGAACCGTCGGGGGAGGATATACCGCAAGCAGCCGCAACTGTCCATCGTTTGGGCCATCGAAAAGGATGGCGGGTCGGCGTGGTGTGACTCCGAGAGGAATTTGCATTTGTGGTGGTGGGAACTTAGGATCACGGAGTCTTGAGGGCTTGTGTGGCCTGTCAAGGAAACGGAGCAAATGGATGGCAGAAAAGGTGTTGCAGATCGGCATGGAACGATCGTGGATGTTGGATGGGGTCTTGGGAGGGAGTGTTACAGCGATCTCCTTTTTGTATGGTTTTGTGCATCTCCCGTGGGGACAACGAGCGTTGGCGGCGTTGAGTTTGGGGATGGGATTGATGTTGTTTGCACATTATTTTTTGCGGCGGTTTTTTTGGGGAAGCCGTGCGCCGAGTCGAGCGTCGATGGAGCGAGATTTTGCGCGATGGGAGGCCGATACAGCGCAGCGTTCGTTTGAGACGGTCGAGGAAGAGATGGGGGCGTTGGAGCAGATGGGGGCGTTGGCGTTGGCGCTAGAGCATTGGTCAAAAGCGGCGACGCATTATCAACGCTTGGTGCGCTTGATGGAGAATTGGTCGGCGCGGCAATCCGCATCGGTTCAGAAGGAATACTGGACAAGACGGCTACACTTCCAATTGGCGATCTCGTTTGCGCTGCTTGAAGGGGGCGATGCGAAGGAAGGCTTGGAAGTGTTGTCGTTGCTGCGAGAAGAGAGCCAAGCTTCGGAAGATGTGGATCTTCGGTTGTTGGTGGAGGTGTTTTATGCGCGGGCTCAGATCGCGAAAGATTCCGAAATAGCGGAATCATGGCTAGAAGGAGTGTTAGCGTATGCGCGGGGGGTGGATCGGTACGCGGAGGGGTTGCGGCGTGTGGCGGCGGAGTGGATCGAGTTAAAGCAGCCCGAGCGGGCGGTGGAGTTGTTGGAGGAGGCGGAAGGGTGCTTGAAAGAAGCGGATTATGCGGATCGGGTCGAGCTGTCTTGTGAGGCGGTGTTGGCGTACAGCGCGGCAGGACGGTTGAAAGAAGCGGCGCAGATGTACACGCGCTTGACGCGATCGTATCTGCACACTAACCTTCCGCACCCCGCTGTGTTGGAGCATCTTCGCCAAGACCTTTCGCAGCGTTTCGAGCGCAGAGCCTTGGCCACCGCATTACAAGAAGCCCAACGTGCCTCCCAAAAAGATGTACGAACCTTTTAGGAACGATTTGTGGGCAAGAAAACCCCGTGTTTGCGGCTGCTTCAAGCGGCAGCGCTGTGAATTAAAAAACGTCTGTTCGTTCCGCCAACACGGGGTCAAGGGGCCACAGGTCCCTTGTGGGGTTTGGGGCCATGCCCCACAAAAACCATCTCACAAGTGACACCGAAGAGAGAAAGCGTATCGATGCCAGTTCTTTCGATGTACAAGATCGTAAAGGAGTTTCCGCAACGCCGGATACTGCGCGGGGTGGAGGGGGTGCTTCCTGCGGGGATTCATGTGATGTTGGGTCCGAATGGGGCGGGAAAATCGACGTTATTGGGCGTGTTGTCGACGCAGAGCGTGCCGAGTGATGGGCATTTTGAGTTGGATGGGCTGGATTCGCGACGTGATCTGGAAGCCTTGCGCGCAAAAATCGGGACTGTGGGGCATCGTAGCTTTCTGTACCCTTCGATGACGCTGCGGGAGAATTTGTCTTTTTATGCAGAGCTACATCGCGTCGAACGAGCCTCGGAAGTGATCGAAGCATTGGCTCGGCGGTTTGCGATGGAGTCTGCGATGGATGGGGTCGTGCGCTCGTTTTCGCGGGGAATGCAGCAAAGAGCGGCGTTTATGAGAGCATTGTTGCACGATCCACCTTGCTTGTTGTTGGATGAACCCTTTACGGGATTGGACCCGAGAGGCGTGGAGATCGTGATGCGTCTTTTGGCGCAATGGCGGGAGGAACGGCGTTTGGTCTTGTTGACAACGCACGATCTTCATCTGGCTGCGCGTTGTGCAACTCATCTGCTTTTGTTGGTTCGAGGCCGCCTGCAAGCCGCAATCTCGGGCCCATTTTCTCTTGCGATGCTCGAAGACCTGTACCATCAACACTTCCCGTTGATAGGTGACGAAGCACCCGCGTAATCCGATGCTTCGGTTGATGGGTGACGAAGAGCTTGTATCATCCGCCATTTGTGTTGATGGGTGTCGAAGCACTTGTATCATCCGCCGTTTCTGTTATACCACATAGAACAAACCAAAGAGGCCGAACGATGGGCATTTTGACTGGGAATATCTCTTATCGCCGCTATTTTGTCGAAGGCGAACTGCCCCCGAAGATGCGCGAAACTTTTCTTGAGCGCGTCCAGATGTACACGATCCCTGTCCTTGATATCGAAAGCGAAGAGGAACAAGCCCACGGATGGGCTACAACGCAAAGCGTCCTTGATACCGAGTTCACCTTGGAAAAGCTGTTTTTCAATGAGTATATGTTGTTCACTTTCCGCGTGGATGCGTGGAAACTGCCTACGAGCTTGATCAAAGCCTACGCTACCGAAGAAGAGCGCAACTTGATCGCAGAAGAGGGGCGCGATCAACTGACCCGCAAAGAGCGCAAGGCTTTGCGTGAAGAAGTGCGTTTGCGGCTCAAGCGCCAGCTACTCCCAACCATCGCGACATACGACGTGTGTTGGCATCCCGATCAAGGAGTCCTGCGCTTTTGGAATCACTCCAACCGCACCAACGAATTGTTTGTCGAGCTTTTTGAAAAGACCTTTGGCTTGCATCTGGTGATGCAATCACCCTATACACTCGCCCAATATGCCGGACTCGAAGAAGACGATCTGCAAAAGATGATCGCCCTTGAACCGCTGCTGTTTGCACACAACTCCCACGAATAGGAAACGCTCTCATGGATCGCTTGTTGGCTATCGAACAAACCCGCTTTTTGGGCCGTGAATTCTTGCTTTGGTTGTGGTTTTCTTCCGAAGAACAAAACAGCATGCTGCGGCTAGAAGATGGCGCAGAGATCGAGCTTTTTCTGGATGATCGCATCGTGATGGAACCCGTTCATGGCGAAGGCAACCGCCATCAGTTAAGCGGCCAAGATCCCGCAACTTCGCCCGAAGCGGCTGTTGCGTTGTGGATGAACAAGATCCCCTCCGAGGTCAAGATCAAGATCGTTCGTCAAGCCCAAGCTTGGGCTTTTTCATTGCGTGGAGACGATCTACAGATCCGCTCGCTCAAGATCCCCGATGTGCTTTCGGATGGCGGCGATGAAAAAGTCGCGGAACGCCTCTTCTTGATGGAAGAAGTTGAGGCGATGCTTGCCAGCCTATGGACGGCCTTTTTACGCGAACGCATCGGCCAAGACTGGTCGAAGCGTCTACTGCGCATCCAAGGCTGGATCGGTGAAAAGTTTCACGCCACGCCCTTGTCCTGAGGCCTTTGAGCGGGACTTTCCTTTTCGCTTTGCTGGTAAGGCGTGCCGCCTTGATGCCCTTTTCTGAGACCCTTGCTCGGGGGACTTTTCTTTTGCTGTGCGGTGGTCTATAAACGCGGCGACTCTCGCGGAGCCTTTGCTCTCGAAACGAAAAGCGCGGGGTCTGCCTCCGATATCTCCACGCCGAAAGGAAAGTGCGATGAGTGCGATCTTGGATGGAAAAGCGCTTGCCCAAAAGTTGCGCCAAGAACTCAAGTCCGAAGTAGATGCTTTGATCGCAAAAGGCTGTACACCCGGCCTTGACGTGATCCTTGTGGGCGACGATCCCGCCTCTGAAGTGTATGTCCGAAACAAGCACCTTGCCTGCGAAAAAGTCGGTATCCGCTCCACCGTCCACAAACTCCCCGCCGATACCCCCCAAGCCGCTCTGGAAGCCCTGATCCAATCGTTGAATGCGGCTCCAGACGTCCACGGGATCTTGTTGCAATTGCCCTTGCCTCTAAGGTTAGAAGCTGATCCTGCGCTTCGATCGATCTCTCCCGCAAAGGATGTGGATGGCCTTCACCCCGACAACCTCGGCTTGTTGATGGCTGGACGCTCGGGCTTGCGGCCCTGCACTCCGCTCGGTTGTCTCGCTCTTCTCGATAGCATCTCTTTCGATCTCAAAGGCAAGCACGCTGTTGTCTTGGGCCGCAGTATCCTTGTGGGTAAACCTGTTGCGCTGCTCTTGCTTGAGCGCCACGCCACCGTCACCCTCTGCCATTCTCGAACCCAAGACCTGCCGCAGATCATCCGCCAAGCCGATGTCTTGATCGCTGCGGTTGGAAAACCTCACCTCGTCCAAGCAAACTGGCTCAAGCCGGGGGCCATCGTTCTGGATGTCGGAACCAATCGCCTCGAAGATGGCCGCCTTGTGGGCGACGTCGACTTTCAATCCGCCCAAGATATCGCTTCTCACATCACCCCTGTTCCCGGTGGTGTGGGACCGATGACGATCACAATGTTGCTCTTTAACACCGTCCAAGCCGCCAAGACTATCCAATCCTTGGCGCTTCGTTAAACCCCATCTACCCGCCTTTTCGCGCTTTTTGATGACGGGCGGTGATCTCACCCCACCCCAAACCAGTAGGTTCGCGTATGCTTTGGCTTCTCATCGCTGCCATCTGCACCGTACTCCTTGTGATGGTGCTTTCTCCTTTCCGACAACCTTATTCCTTCGATGAATCCGTCTTTGGTGACGCAGCACAAAAAGAGATCCATGCTCATCCCGAAGATCCCGATTCTCCCGCAGTTTCCGAGGATGTTGTCGCTTCAAACGATCCGAGTCCTCCCGCAGCTTCCAAAAACTCGCAAGAGAACCCCAAAACCAAAACAGAAAACAATTCAACAAAAAAGAAGTCCGCTTCGTTGGGTGTGGCGTTTGGGTTGCTTTGGGCGGGGTCTGCGTGGGGTGCTCCGCCGTCTTCTCTGCCTGCGTCTCGCTCCCGCTCGACAAAGCCTCCGCACGCAAGGCTCCTCGCACCCGCTTCTCGTGAGGCTTTGCATGGAAGACGCCTCGCTCCTACTTCTCGCGAGACTTCGCACTCGAAAAAACCACCTGCAGCCTCTCCGACAGAGAGCATCGTGATCAACGAGCAAGGTCTTTTGCGCCACAAAACCCAAAGCATCGATCTTGCGGACATGGTGCGCCTTGGCTTTGCATGGAAACAACAACAGCCTACCCCGAGGTTGCGCCTTTTGATCCATCCTCGCGCACCCTACGGCGTGATCCGCACCGTACAAAGTGTGTTGCGTGGAACGGGCCTCTCCTTTATCGAAGAAACAGACCTTTCTGCTCCTTCCGCCAGACAACTGCCCCCGAGGCCGATCCCGCCCATCGCATCGGGTGATCCGACGCCTACAACAAAGCCACAAGCTTCCCCCGCACAAGACGATCCAAGCCAACTCGCATGGCACACTGTCGCTCTTGCAACGGAGGCTGATCTCAAAACTCCCGCTGATCTGGAGATCCGTGCGCAACTGGTCTCGCCCCAAGGCCAACCTATCCCATCCCTTGCCACGGGCATGACGCGCTACGTCGGAAAGCAACGCCAGCCACTGGCTCGTCAACGCAGCAACGCCCTTGGACTGGTCCGCTACGCCATCCTCCGCACCCCACAAGATCAGATTCGCATCGCTGTTCTTTCCCCCCAAGGCTATCTCGAATTCCCCGTCCCGCTCCAAGATGCTGTCCAAGGGATCCTGTATCTTCAAATCCCCGTCTCTCTTGCTCCTGCACAGGTCTCTGTTTCTGTTCAAAACACCTCGCGAATTCTTACGCCTTCGGTTTCAAAAACCACGCAGCAGCCCGCAGCATTATCGACATCACAGTCCACAATCGCGAATCTCCCAGCACCGCAGCCCCCATCCTCGGCGCAAGGCCCGACACAGGCCACTTTGGGAGCGCAACAACCCACGCAGACACCGACTCCTGCGCGGCCTGCGCCGTCCAACAACGCAGAACAGGAGCGTTTGGCACGCATCCGCCCTGCGGAGATGCTCCCGCCTTCTGCGCCTAGTGATCCGCTCTGGCAAAGCGCCCCCTTGGGTCGAGCCGAAGACCTCCCTACATTCGGTGGGATCGAGTTGCGTGGTCGGATCTTTCTCGCCGATGGAGCGCCCGCTGCGGATATGCCCACAGGGTTGTTGCTGCGACAATCCGACCGCCACAAACCCATCGGGCGTTCGCGCACAGACAAGCAAGGCCGCTTTCGTTACCTAGTTTCTCCTGATCGGACGAGGCTTTATGACGTGGTGGTACTCTACGCAAACCGCCTTCACCTACAGTCTTTGCCGCTTCCTGCCGAACCCAAGCCTCTCCCCGATTACGTCCTACGCCTCGATCTTCGGGCCTTGCACAAGCTGTTTGCAGAAGGTGTGAGCATCGTCGTAGAGCGCCTTTCTTCGGAGGCTTTGCGGGTGACACACTTTGTTTCGCTGCTGTTTCATCAGAACGACGCGAACACCAAGGCCGAGATTCTCTTGCCGCTGCCCTCAAACCACGCCAAAGTCGAACTCGACAAACAGATCGCCGCGTTCAAACCCAACGTCTTGCCTCGTTCGATCCAATTTACCGCAGCCATGACTCCAGGGCGAAATCGCTTTGCTTACAGTTATTTGCTTCCTTTACAAGAGGGGCGCAGCCAGATCGACCTGCTCGTCGCTTTCCCGAGCGAACAAGTGGCTCTCTTTTTAGACCCTGCGCTGCGCCTCGATCCCCAACGTGCTTCAAGGACCGTAAAGCTCGGAGATCCCGGACAAGAGCGCAACTTTGCGATGTTCCAATTGCCCTCTCTCAACCGACCCGGCCTTGCGCTTGCGCTTTCCATCGCCGATCCCACCTATGTCCCGCAAAGTCGACTCATGGCTTGGTTGCGCGAATGGAAGCAACAACCCAACAAACGCAACAAACTTCTCGGTCTATCCGTCCTTTTGGTGCTTTCTTTTCTCGGTGCCTTTTTGCTCCTCGCAAGCCCTTCTCCCCGCCCGAACGAACCTGAACGCAAAACCAAAACCGCGTAATATCAATCAGCCCCAAGGTCTCGATCTGTCGCATGGTGTCGCATCCAAAGATCCATGATCACCAAAGCGGCCATCGCATCGACGATGGGGACGGCTCGGGGCACAACGCACGGGTCATGCCGCCCGGCAGCTTCGAGAGCAATGATCTCTCCTGCTTTGTTGGCGGTCTCTTGGCGCTTTCGGATGGTCGAGACGGGCTTAAAGGCCACGCGAAAATAGATCAACTCGCCTGTGGATATCCCCCCCAAGGTTCCGCCCGCGTGGTTGGTGAGGGGGCGGATGGCACCTGTGGCGTCCACGCCAAAAGGGTCGTTGTGTTGGCTACCACGCCACCCAACTCCCGCAAAGCCTGAACCGATCTCGAACCCTTTGACGGCATTGATGCTCAACATCGCTTTGCCGAGTTCTGCGGGGAGTTTGTCAAAAACAGGCTCTCCTAACCCCGCAGGGACGCCTCGGATCTCGCCTCGGATCACTCCCCCGACAGAATCGCCTTCGGACTGGACTTCTTCGATCAACGCGATCATTTCTGCGGCCTTCGCTGCATCAGGGCAACGCACCATATTCGCTTCGATATCTTCGATCGAAAGCTTTCCGAGCGGAAGCTCCGCCTCGATCGGGCCGACTTGTTGCACGTAACTCACAAAAGACACGCCGCAGCGCTCTCGTAGGTACTTTTGCGCGATCGCTCCCGCAGCCACTCGCGCCAAGGTTTCACGCGCTGAGGCTCGACCGCTGCCTCGCCAGTCTCGCAGGCCATACTTTTTCTCGTACGTAAAGTCCGCATGGCCCGGGCGATACACCGAAAGCAGCGCGTGATAGTCCGAAGATCGGGCATCCTTGTTGTGTGCCAACAACAGGATCGGTGTTCCTGTTGTTTTGCCCTCAAATACACCAGATAATATCTGAACCTGATCTTCTTCTTTGCGTGGCGTTGTGATGGAACTCTGCCCCGGCTTCCGACGATCCAAGGCGGGCTGGATATCCGCTTCGGACAAATCGAGTCCCGCAGGGCAACCATCCACCACCGCGCCTACTGCTCCGCCGTGCGATTCTCCAAAGGTACTCACCCGAAAGATCTGACCCCACGTATTTCCCGCCATCTTGTACCTCCATCAGGCTTTTCTGCTTGCCTACTCGTGAAACATTCCGTTTTGTCGCTCACCGCCAACAACAGTCGCTCCTGTGCGCTCTCTGCTTTAGCGCTTGTTGCGTGTTTTGCACAGTCCCCAAGCGAAAAATTCTTTGGCAATGGAAAAAGGTAGGTGGAGATATCTTGTAAGGGCAAGGTCTGACAGACAAGGTCAAGGAAGCAAAAGCAACGTGGTCTATTTTGATTTACCTTGTGAACGGCACCGTTTTCTCATCCAAGGTTTCAGACTTCGCCTGACGGTTGTCGGTTATCCAAAGCGCAGCCTAGGAAAGGAGATTTGACGGAAAAAATTTTTCTTTTGGGGGATTGACTGCGAAGAATGGCTTGACAAAAGGCGATGCGTATTATACAAGCCTTGGTATGGCTGTCAAAGTTGTCAGCAAACCTCTCTTCTTGAACTAAGAAGAACATTAAACTTGCAAGACCGATCATCTTGCAATGGCTACAAAGGAGTGATTATGTCGGATAAGGCGGCAAAGAAGAAGATTCGCGTGGTATTGGTGGACGATCACACGTTGGTGCGGGATGCGTTGATTCGTTTGTTGGAATCGGACAAAGATATCCAAGTGGTCGCAGGTGGTGGAACCGCAGCAGAAGCACAAAGCTTGGTCGAAAAACACAAGCCCGATGTTTTGATTATGGACATAGAACTCCCTGATCAAAATGGACTTGTGGCTGGTCGTGATCTGTTGCTCGAAAACCCCAAACTGAACGTGATCTTTTTGACCATGCACCACCACGAAGAATATGCGTTGCGTGGTTTGCGTGCAGGCGCGCAGGGTTACTTGCTCAAGACATCTTCTCCTCAAGAGTTGATCGAAGCCGTTCGCTCGGTGTCGGTCGGTGGAACCTACATTACCCGTGAGATCAGCGATCGCATCGCTCGCCACGTCGCTCGCAATGGCGGTCAACACGCGTTCACGCAACTTTCTGAGCGTGAATTCCAAGTGCTTCGTGGCTTGGCGATGGGCAAAAGCTGCAAAGAACTTGCAGAAGAATTCGCTCTCTCCGTCAAGACCATCTACACCTATCGCACGCGATTGCTCGAAAAATTGGATCTCAAAAACGATATCGATCTGCTCCGCTATGTGTTGCGCCATAACCTGCTCGCAGGCGAAGACGAACCCATGCCTCTCAGCAACCCCGCTGAGTGATTGTGAGCGAAACTTCTCGCTTGTTGTGATGACCGCAAGCCAAAAAAAGGCGCTCGTCCGAATGGATGTGCGCCTTTTTTCTTTTTTGGGGGTAGGCGTGACGCGGTTGTGGCTGTATTTGTCAACGGGTCTTTTCTCTGTTTTTGTGGGGCTTTTCCCCACGCCCCACAAGGGACTGTCGCCCCTTGACCCCGTGTTGGCGGGGTACACAGAGGTTTTTCACACCAACGACCGCACTGCTTGAAGCTTCGCGAACAGGGGGTTTTATCGGTCATGTACTTGGTGTTTAGTTAAGTTGTCATGAGTGTCATGTTTTCTATCCATGAAGCGGGGGCAGACAACAAAGGGGCCTTTTTCTTGCGCGTGGATTGGAGCGGAGAGCGCAGATCGGGGAAGGCGGCACGATCTTTGCCACATGGGTCATCAACTCACGGAAAGAGCAAAGCACAAGGAAGTGCTTTGGAAAGCATGGATGCACAAACCGAATCAAGAAGAAAGCGCCGTTGGACGCCCAAGGATGGGGATGGAAGCGGCAAGATAGAGCAAAGAACCACGGACGGTTCGACAAAAAGGCCCTCTCGATAGAATCGGGAGGGCCTTTTTGCGTTGTGCGTGGGGTAGTGCTGAAAGCGTTGGGGATTGTGTTGCAGTTGTTATCTTTGCCGTCGCGGGTGGTTGTGTGGGGTGGTGCTAAAAGCGTTGAGACGGAGTGCGTTGTCGGACAAAGAGAAGGGCAAAGAGCAAGAAGAGGGCGAAAGGAAGGGGGAGCGAGGGGGAAGAAGTTTGGCAACTACAACCAGCGCCTGTGGGGGCGAGTTTTCCTTTGCAGGCGGGATCTTGTGTGCAAGAGGGGTCGTTGCAGCGTTGAGAGCAGGGCGGGTTGAGGACGGTGGGTGCGGGCCAACAAGCGCTTGCTTGGAGGCAGGTGTAGCCTGTGGGGCATGCGCTATCGTTGGTACAAGGCCGCGAGCAGCGGGAGGTTCCGCCGACTTCGGCGCAGAGATCGGTTTGGCAATCAGCGTGTTGTGAGCAGGTTTCGCCGACGGGTCGCTTGTTGGTTTGGCAGGGCAGGTCGCCGTCTTTGCAGTCTTCGTCGATGTTATTGCCGCAGATCTCGGTGGCGTTGGGGTGGATCTTGGGATCGTTGTCGTTGCAATCTTGGGGGCCTTGGCAGTCGGGGCCGACACCGTAGCCGTCTTTGTCGTTGTCGGTGCAGTTGGTTGTGCCGCAGGGGCGGTCGCCAGCGGCGCAGTCTTCGTCGATGCCGTTGCCGCAGATCTCAGGTGCGCCCGGATAGATCTTGGGATCGTTGTCGTTGCAGTCGAAAGGTTCGGGGCATCCGACTTTTTGGGCGAAGTACCCGTCTTTGTCTTTGTCTTCGCAGGTGGGAGGGCAAGGCATATCGCCATCTTTGCAGTCTTCGTCGATGTTGTTGCCGCAGATCTCGCGTGCGCCCGGATGGATCTTGGGATCGTTGTCGTTGCAATCTTGGGGGCCTTGGCAGTCGGGGCCGACGCCATAGCCGTCTTTGTCTTTGTCGGTACAGTTGATCTTTGCGGAGACGGTGATCTCGATCGAGAGGGAGGGTCCAAAGCGCTTGCCTTGTGCTTCGATCTGCCAAGTGTTTTTGAAGGTTCCTGTGGTCGAAGGGGCTGTAAAGTTTGCTTGAAAGGCTTTGGTTTGGCCGGTTTTGATCTGATCGGCAGAAGCGAGGTCGATGCGCGAGAGGCCAAGATCATCGCCTCCTGTGCGGACGAGTGCGTAACCATCTGTACGAGACCATACGGTGGTTCCGATGTTTTCGAGGGTCCATGTTTTTTGGAAGGCATCGCCTGTTTGGACAGCGATGGGGTTGGGTGGGGTTTCTTGGGTGAGTTTGGCATCGTCGACGGGGGCGGCTGCGACGTTGGCGATGTCGGAGCCTGTGTAGTAATGGCGGATGATCTGTGCGGCGGTTTTTCCGCATTTGCCCATGGCTTCGGCCCCACGTTGACAGAGGCCGACACGATGCCCGTACACGCCCCAACAAGTGCTGTTGCTGGGTTGTCCTTTGCAGATCACGGTGCAGGCTCCCGTCTTGTTTTCGATGCAGTCCACGGGCTGAAGGTAGGGAAGGGCTGTGGAAGACCACCCCGCGTCTTTGTTGCTGCGGGTGCTTCCGCCGCAGCTTGCGGCAAAATAGCCCCCGACAAGGGAGGTTCCGTGGACTGCGACTTGGGAGCGGGTTTCATCCACAGCGCGGGTGGTTGAGGCGTATTGGGTGGTTCCCCAGACTTGGCATTGTGTGGTGATGCAGATCGCTTTGGTTCCACCGCGTGTGTAGCTGACGGTGTAGCTCCTTGCGGCGATGGCTTGGGCTGTTTGGGCTTCGAGAGGAAAAGAAGACCCGATCTCTTTGGGAAGAACGCCTTTCAGGTATTCTTCGAGAGGAAGCTTGAGTTTTCCTCCGGGAGGAAGGGAAGTTCCGCCGACTTGGTAGGTGGTGGAAGTATTGTTTTCGATCTCGATGGTGGCAGGGACGGGATAGGTGGGGGCGTAGGGGATCGGGTCGAAGGGGCGAGGGATATCCATCGGGTCAGGCTGTTCTTGATGTCGGTGCTGGAGGGTTTCAGGGGCGCGGATCATGCGGTCTGCTTCAACAAGCCGAGCCAGCGGGGGTAGCGCGATCAGGATATCGCGGTGGTGAGATGGCGAGAGGTAGGCTTGGGTGGTACTCATATACCCCGCAGCTTCGGCGCGGATCGCATAGCTTGATCGAGACGGGGGTACAAAACGGTGATGGCCGTTTGAGTCGCTGAATCCGAGGCGTTGGAGGCCGTCGATGTACAGCCTTGCGCCAACAATCGGTTGCTGCGTCAAGATATCGATCACGCGCACTTGTGTGAACACCGAAAGCTTGCTTGGGTTCGTCCAAAGCGGAGGCGTCGATTGCGGAGTCCCCGCGCTCAGCAAGAGAGCCAAGCAAGCCCCCCCCAACCAAAGCAGACGTTTTAAGAAAAAATCAGCGTTCTGCATCAATGCAACCTTTCTGGGCCGATATCGCGGAATGACCCACTGTCTTTGTGATGTCACCCACCAACATGCTTTCTCTGCACGCGGACGACGGACATACAGATCAAAACACCTAGCACATCTCGTCAGTTATCGGCAAGAGCAACAAAAAAGAGTCCACGGAAGACACGGAAGGGACAGAAGACACGGAATATGCGAAAGATGCGGAATATGCGAAAGATACGGAATATACGAAAGATACGAAAGATACAGCCTTAAAAAAGCCGAGTTCGAGCAGGTTCAAGCGGCAGAGCGGTTTGTTTGAAAAACGTCTGTGCGTTCCGCCGATACGGGGTCAAGGGGGCGGAGACCCCTTGCGGGGCGTGGGGTGGAACCCCACCGACCAAAGGAGAAAAGGGGCGTGGGGTGGAACCCCACCAACCAAAGAAAAAAACAAGGGCGTTTATTTCGATAGAAGAGATGTCAAAAAGAGCGGATGATGGGGAGGTATAGAGAGGGGAAGGGAGAGAGGGGGGAGATTAAGCGGCGGCGTTGGCTTTTCGCAAGACGTTGAGGGCGGAACCTTCTTTGAACCACTCGATTTGTTCTTCGTTGAGGGAGTGTTTGAGTTCGATTTGTTCGGTGGAACCGTTGGGATGGGTGATGGTGGCGTGGACGAGGGCGCCGGGGGCGAGCTTACCGAGGCCGTGGATGCTGATGCGATCTTTGACGTCAGTGATCTTGTTGTAATCGTCGGATTTAGCGAAGGTGAGGGGGAGGACACCTTGTTTTTTGAGGTTGGTTTCAGCGATCCGAGCGAAAGAACGAGCGATGGCGGCGGTGATACCGAGGAAACGGGGCGAGAGGGCGGCGTGTTCGCGGGAGGAGCCTTCGCCGTAGTTTTCGTCACCGATCATGACCCAGCCTTGGCCGCGTTTTTTGTAGTCGCGTGCGATGGTGGCGAGGGTGGCTTCGTCGCCTGTGAAGACGTTGACGCCGTGTCCGGTTTTGTCGGAGAAGACGTTGGTGGCACCGAGACAGAAGTTATCGCTGATCTTGTCGAGGTGTCCGCGAAATTCGAGCCAAGGGCCGGCAGGGGAGATGTGGTCGGTGGTGAGTTTGCCTTTGGCTTTGAGGATGATCACTTGGTCGTTAAAGTCTTTGCTGTCCCACGCTTCGAAGGGTTCGAGGAGTTGGAGGCGTTTGCTGTCGGGGCTAACAGAGACGATGACTTTGCTGCCGTCGGCTGCGGGGGCTTCGTAGCCGGGATCTTTGGCGGTAAAGCCCTTGGCGGGGAGTTCTTGGCCGACGGGGGGTTGGAATTTGAAATTGGTTCCGGGGATGTTGTCGGTGAGGGGGTTGAAGCTGATGGAGCCAGCGAAAGCCATTGCGGTGACGAGTTCGGGGCTACCGATAAAGGCGTAGGTTTGGGGGTTTCCGTCGTTACGGGCGCTAAAGTTTCGGTTAAAGGAGGTGATGATGGAGTTTTTCTCACCTTTTTTGACGTCTTTGCGATCCCATTGACCGATACAAGGGCCACAGGCGTTGGCGAGGACTTGACCGCCGACTTGGGTGAGGGTTTCGAGTTGACCGTCGCGGGTGATGGTGTCTTGGATCTGGTTCGAACCGGGGGTGATCATAAAGAAGCTTTTGACTTTGAGTCCGGCGTCAGCGGCTTGTTTGGCAAGGTGTGCGGAGCGGCTGATATCTTCGTAAGAAGAGTTGGTACAGCTACCGATGAGTGCGCCTTTGAGTTCGGCGGGGTAGCCTTCTTTGGCGACGTCAGCGGCCATTTGGGAGATCGGTCGGGCGAGGTCAGGTGTAAAGGGTCCGACGACGTAGGGTTCGAGTTCGGAGAGATTGATATCGATGATTTGATCGAAGTATTTTTCGGGGTTCACTTCGACATCGGTGTCTGCGACGAGGAGTTCGACGTACTGGTCGGCGAGGTCGGCGAGATCGGCGCGGCTGGTGTTGCGGAGGTAAGCGCCGCTGCGGGAGTCGTAGGGGAAGATCGAGGTGGTTGCGCCGACTTCTGCGCCCATGTTGGTGATGGTGGCTTTTCCGGTGCCGCTAACGGAGCGAGTGCCGGGGCCAAAGTATTCGATGATGTGGTTGGTTCCGCCTTTGACGGTGAGGATGCCTGCGAGTTTGAGGATCACGTCTTTTGCGGAGGCCCATCCGTTGAATTCGCCTGTGAGGCGAACGCCGATCAGTTTGGGCATGGTGACGGTCCACGCGAGTCCTGACATAACTTCGGAGGCATCGGCTCCACCGACGCCGATTGCGATCATGCCGAGTCCACCGGCGTTGGGTGTGTGAGAGTCGGTTCCGATCATCATACCGCCCGGGAAGGCGTAGTTTTCAAGGACGACTTGGTGGATGATTCCTGCGCCCGGCTTCCAAAAGCCCATGCCGTATTTGTTGGCGGTGGAGCGGAGGAAGTCATAGACTTCTTTGTTGGTGTCTTTGGCTTCGGCGAGGTCGAGATCAACGCCGTCACGAGCGCGGATCAAGTGGTCGCAGTGGACGGTGGTGGGGGCGGCGACTTGGGCGCGTCCGGCGAGCATGAATTGGAGGATCGCCATCTGAGCGGTGGCGTCTTGGAGAGCGACGCGGTCGGGATTGAGCAGGACGGTGGCCTTGCCGCGTGCGAGATCTTGGGTTTCTGGATCGGTCATGTGGCTGAAGAGGATCTTTTCGGAGAGCGTCAAGCCGCGACCCAGACGACGTCGGCCGATCTCTGTGGTGTTCTTCATTTTTTCATAGAGTTTTTTGACGCTTGCAGCTTGGCTTTCAATCTTCTGGCTCATGCCGTCTCCTTATTCTCTCGTTTGCGATGCGTCCATGTGGATGCTTTTGTCTTGGTGGACGTCTCGCCCCAGATGTTGGGGCACAAAAAGTAGCGATAAAGCGCGAAAACAGATAGCGGAGAAGTGTCGTCGCGTCAAGATGCGTTTTCAAGTTGCGCTAAGACACCGAATGGAGAGACGTGTTTCTCCCTTGTTTTTCAAGGGTGTCTTGTGGTTGTGGTGGAGCCAGCCCGAGCGGGTTAGGTGGGTGGGGGGGAGTTAGGTGGGAAGGGGAGTTATTGGATGCGATCAAGGGGGATGTTGTGTTTTTGGAGGTCGGATTGGACGATGCGTGCGACGATGGGGAAGCGTTTGGCGTAGCGTTGGTAGAGCAGGCGATAGACCATGGCAGCGCGGCTTGGTTCGCCGGATTCAGCGAGGCGGCGTGCGCGTTCGAGTGATGGATAGATATCGCGAAACAGTTTCATGTGTTTGCGTGCGCGTTCTTGCATAGGGCTTTCGGGGTTGGCTTTGAGCCAGCCTTGCAAGAGCCACCATTTTCCGCTGAGTTCGTAGCGTTCATAGCGAATCACGAGGATCTTTTGTCGGGCTTCTTGGGCATAGGGGCCGTTGGGGAAGCGTTCAGCAAACAGACGATAATTGCGGATACTTGGGTTTTTTTGAACACGTTGCCACCAGAGATTTTGGTGCTTTTCGACGGCTTGTTGAACGAAGCGCCCTTTGGGAAAGTGTTGGAGATAGGCTTCGAGTCCGCGAATGCTTTCAAATTGCAGAGCTTTTTGGAAGAACTTTTCTTCGATGCGTTCTTTGGCTTCGCGGGAAAATTGGCCGCGAGGGAAACGTTCGAGGAAAGCGCGGTAGTTTTCGAGCGTATCGCGATCGCGTGCGCGTTGGTAGGCTTTGATCTCGATCTGTGTGCTGGCTTGGCGACGGTAACGGCCTCGGGGAAATTCGCGCAAGTAAGCGGAATAGCTTTCTTCGCTGTTGTCTTCGGAGGCTTTTTGAAACGCAAGGGTTTCGAGGCGCTCTTCGGCGGGTTTGCGGTCGGGGCTTTGAGGGTATTGGCGGATAAATTCGCGGTATCCGTCCATCGTATCTTTTCGACGGACTTCGGTGTAAGACGAGACACACCCCACCATCCCGCTCGCCCCGCCTACCGCGCTCATCCCGATCGTGCAGCCCAGCATCAAGAGGACGCCCCACATCGGTCTTCGTTTTTTGCTGTGTTTAAGCATCCTGTTACCGTTTGTCGAATCCATCGATTTTTCTTCCAGAAAACGACATCAACTCACACTCTGGGTCGAAAGGCTTGTGGACTCTTGACCGCAAGGTGTGGTGTGCCCTCTCTTGCAAAACGAAACATGCAAACTGTTCAACGCCGAAGGCGTTGTTGTAGCGCGGTACAGGGCGCACAAAGGCTGCCTGCTGCCGCTCCCCCAAGCCTTTATCAGATCGTATCCAAAGACGCAAGTCGTGTGTCGTTGTGTTGCCTCATCGCAAGCCACACAAGGCCGATATCCGCGCAAAAAGGCGCAAAAAGCCCTTTCCTTTTCAAGTCTTACTTTACAAGAGTGCAGGTTCAACAGAGAAAAAGTCAGTCAAGTCCTTGTGCTGAGCGGTCAAAATAGTGTTGACACCCTAGATGATCCAGACTATACAGCGAAAGGCTTTGGTGTCTTTGCGTACGTTCGTTCTTCGAGGCAAGCCACGGCACGAAGGAGCGAACGCTGGAACGAACAACCATCATGAGGAGAGAGTCGGATGACGAAAGCTGAATTGATCGACAAAGTGATTGGTGAAGTGGGTGCTGACAAACTGACCAAGAAGCTGACCGAAGAGCTGATCGAAGCGACCTTCGAGGCGATGAAAGATTCCCTTTTGAAAGAAGGGCGTTTCTCTTATCCGAGTTTTGGTACCTTTTCGGTGAAAGAGCGCGCTTCTCGCAAGGGACGTAATCCCCAAACAGGTCAAGAGATCGACATCCCTGCATCGAAGACTGTGTCTTTCAAGCCCGCGCCCAAGTTCAAAGAAGGTCTCAAGTAATCCAATATCCTTTGCGTTTCGTTTTTTTTGCGGTGGGCTTCGGCCCACCCGCAGATCTCGCCCTTGCCTTGTCCTGCCTAGTCGATTCTTCACAAAGATTTCTTCATAAAATGTTTTTGGTTTCATCTACAGCGAACAACCTCCATCGCGTGATGCGTTGTGTTCGTGCGTTTTGGGCGCTGCGGCGCAGAAAAATAGACGAGGCGATACTTTCTGGTCCAAATAAGGCAGACAAGGCCGAGAAGCCTTGCCGCATGGATGTTCAGAAGGAGGTCGAGATGTTGGATGCGCGTTTGGGAGGATGGTTGGTTTTGGGGATCTTGTTGATGGCGGCCCAAGGGCCGTGTTCGCCGGTGTGTCCCGATGGATCCGTGGCGACTCAATCGGGGTTGTGTATGGTGGAGTTGCGTCCGGGGCGAGGATGGCGCGCTCTTCAAAACGGCGATATCTCGGTGCGCTTGGCAGAGCAGGGGAGAGAGAGTTCGGGGTTGTATGGGTTTTGGTTGGTGGAGCTTCCCGAGGAATTGCGCGCAGAATCGGGGGTGCGAGGGCAGTTGGGATCGTGGAAATTGGTGATCCGTCGAGACGGTGATCAGAGCTTGCCCGATCAGATGTTGTTGCGGTGGCGCTTGTCGGGTCAGATCCCTCCGTTGCCTGCCCAAGACAGCGTGGCGTTGGTGGCCCGTTGGGTGGATGGTCACAAGCGCCATACACGCCAAGTCATCGGGCATTTTGAGCCTCAGTCTGGCATCTTGCAAGTCAAACTGGAAAAGTGGACGGCGGGAACACAACAGGTTGAATTAATCCCCGTCCGCTGGGCTGGAAAAACCAAACGTCAAGTCGCTCGTTTGTGATGCGTGAAATTTGACTTGTTTTTCTTGAAATGGTGAATAGTATTCTGTCGGTCTAGTGACGTTCGTTCAAAGATTGAGCAACAAAGGCTTTGCGGCCCCCAAAACGGCCAAAGACTTCTTGTTGAATCGAAACGGGAATCGCAACGTCCAATCGGCGCGAGATACGAGAAAGAAAGAATGTATCTCTTTTGTAGGTTTTTGTTTATTGCGTGAGAAGGAGAACGATCATGAAGAAATTGGCTGCTATGTTCTTGTTGTTGTTCGCTGTGGGCTTCGCTTCTGTTGCGGTGACTGGCTGTCCTGCTCCCACCAACACCGAAAAAGCTGCTGAAGCTGCTGCAGAAACAGCAACCGAAGCAACCGCTGATGGTGGCGCAACCGATTGATGCGTTGACGCATGGCTGAACAGAGCCGATGCTGCGGGTTGTGATACACAACACACAGCGACGCTCACAAAACAAACAACACAGACCTTTGGGTCTGGATGTGTTCTGTTTTCTAAGGTCCGAAAGGGCCTTTTTTTTTGCCTTGGACTCGCTGGTTTGTTTGATCTTTGGGGGCGGATGCTTGATCCGATCAGAGAGGGGTTGTGTTGGAAAAAGCGAGAAAAGCCGAGGAAGCGATCAGAGAAGGTCAACGACCCACCCCTAAAGGGGCGGGCTTGTTTCGGCAAGCCCGGTTGACCAGACGACAACAGAGGAAGTGGCGCAAGCCAAGTTGTTGTACACGATAGAGAGTATGTAGAGACCCTCGGATGCCGCCTCAGTTCGGG
>CAUJFU010000203.1 GCA_963169055.1 Myxococcota bacterium | reverse complement strand
GTGGGTATGGACTTTGTGCAGTTCCTTCTTTCAAGCAACCCGGGCGAAGAACCCCGACCACTTCATCGCACAGCCAGCGGCGGCGAATTGAGCCGGATCATGCTCGCTCTCAAGCAGATCTTAACAGAGAGAGAACCTGTGCCGACGTGCGTCTTTGATGAAGTCGACGCCGGAATCGGCGGATTTACGGCTACGATCATCGGTGAAAAGATCAAAAAGATCGCCGCAAGACGCCAAGTCTTTTGCATCACCCACCTGCCGCAGATCGCTTGTTTTTCAGATACGCATTACCAGATCCTCAAGACCGAAGAAGACGGGCGCACACATTCGACGATCTCTCAACTGACCCAAGCACAGCGCGAGCTAGAGATCGCACGAATGCTCGGTGGGGCGGAGATCACAGACGAAAGTCTTGCGCACGCTCGCCGCTTGATTCATCAAGCCCATGTCGGCCAAACCACTCCCGATATCGACGCTTCTGTGCAACGCATCCGCCTCGCTCACCCAACCCCCACCCAAGCAGAAAACAACGCGACACCGAGCCACAAAGCAGAAGACAACGGGACATCGAGCCACAAAGCAGAAGACAACGGGACACCAAGCAACAAAGCAGAAAAGAACGGGACGTCGAGCAGCAAGGCAAAGAAACGCGGAGTATCCGATGTCACGGACACCGCGCTGACAAGCGGCTCACCGTCGGACGGGATTTCTGCTGCTTTGGAGACCAAAAAAACCAAGGATGAACGGTCATCTAAGAAGTCTTCCAAAAGCCCACGTGCCTAGCCCCCCCACAAGAGTCCATCCAGAAAACAAGGCGACTGCTCTCCTACGCTGCTGTTCTAAAAAAACCTCGGTGAAACCAATGTCTGTGTGTGGTACATTTCGCTGCGCGTTGCGATGCCTCTTTGTGTCGAAACATAAAACGGATCGATTTCGTTGCCAACAGATTCCGACCTGACCGAGTGCTATCAAGTCCTACTTCTTAAACCAAATTATCTTCCTTTGGAGGACTCATGCGACATCTCTGTTTCCTTGCCGTTGCCCTCTCGATGGCCCTTGCAAGCATCGCCTGTACAGGGGCGTTTGACTGGTCGGGTATCCGTTTCCCTTGCAACGAAAGCCGCGCTTGCACCAACGGTTTTGTTTGCCAAGGAGGCTTCTGCGTGGCCGAAGGTTCGGCCACAGAAAACCCCGAAGATGGCGGAGTCGAGCATGATCCAGATAGTCCTTTTCGCCCTCCGCTTTCTAAACCGCGAATTGCCTATCTTCTCAGCGGCCCTGTCGGTGATTATGGCTGGGTCTGGGCACACAACCAAGGCCGACAACACCTTGCCAGCTTGGGTTATGAGACCGCTTTCGCTGAGTCCATCAGTCCGACCGCCGCTCCCGCTCAGATGGAAGATTTTATCCAGCGCGGCTACAACGTGATCATCGGCGCAAGTTCCGATTATCTTGTCCCTCTCCTCTCTAAAACCTCACTTCACCCCAACACCAGCTTTCTCACCTGCGCAGGCTTTGAAACAGGCCGCAATATGGGTTCTTACTTTGGTCGGATGTATCAAGCAGAATGGCTCGCTGGGATGGTCGCTGGAGCCACCACCAAAACCAACCGTGTCGGCATCGTCGTGACGGTTGCGATCCCCCAGTTGGTCCGCCATATCAACGCATTTACCAACGGTGTACGCACGATCAACCCCCAAGCCACCGTCTCGGTCGTCTGGATCTCGACTTGGTTTGACGCAAAAAAGGAACCCATCCTCACTCAAGAACTTCTCGACAACGAAGTGGATGTGATCCACGGCCACTCCAACACCTCGATCCCTCTCGAATACGTCGAAAATAAGGACGGCCAGCCTCGCACCACAAAGAAAGGACTCAACGCCTACACCATCGGTTATAACAGTTTGAACATTTGTAGCTTTGGGCCCCGAACTTGCCTCACTTCTGCTTACTGGAATTGGGGTCCGATCGTCGCACGCATCATCGATAAAATGAAAAATGGGACATGGGATCCTTCCGTTACTGTGTGGGAGTCCATGCGCTCCGATCGAAACGATAGCGTGGTGTACCTTTCCGAGATCAGCCCCACAGTTTCCGGGACTGCCCGCATCCAAGTGCAAGGCTTCATTCCTCAACTCGTCAAAGAGGGCGTGGAAGGCCAACAATTGCCTTTCAAAGGCCCTCAGCTCGACAACACAGGCAAAGAACGCCTCGCCGCAGGACAGTATTTTACGGACAAGCAACTGCTCGATATGTGTTGGTACGTCCAAGGCGTCGTCAATCCTGACGGAACCCCTGCGGTTGTTCCGACAGAATGCAAAGGCGAACGCTGAGCCAGAATGCAAAAGTGAACGCCCTTTCCATCGTTGCTGTGGGGGGGATGGAGATCCATCGTTGCTGTGGGGGGACAGGTAGGCGCAAGCCACGAGGTTTTTCTGACGCTGGCGCGTGATGGGGCAAGCCCTCTTTGTGCTTGGGCGGGATGTGTGGGACTTGTTTTGTGCGGAACTTTTGTGATGTGGTTGCCGAAGATCGCAACGTCTTTTTGTGCGTTGTTTTGCGTGGAGCGCTGTGCAGGCGGCTTTACGTTTCTTTTTTGGAGGTATTTCGATGAGATGGATCTCGCTGCTGTTTGTTGTCTTGGGATCTTTGGGGTTGTTTTCGCCAAAGATCGCACAAGCTTGTGAACCCCCCAACGTCTTGCTTGTGCTCGATGTGTCGGGGAGTATGGAAAACACCACCATCCCAACACGCCATACCATCGTGCGCAACGCGATCAAAACCTTTACCACTTCGTACAACAACAAGATCAACTTCGGTCTTTCGACCTTCGGCGAGTTCTACAACTTGCGCGTGGGCGTGTCGTCTAGCGGGGGAACTTCGATCGCCGCGATGGTGGATACCCTGCCCTCGAACGAAAACTACACCAAGATGGGAACAGCGCTTTACAACGCAGGGGTGTACCTCAACGGCTTGCGCCAAGCAGAACCTGCGGCCACACGCGATCGGCCCTATTACATCGTGTTGATCACCGACGGAAACCCCACAGGCGACACCCGTGATCCCGCAGTCGAAGCACTGGCTGTTTGGGCCAATTACAAGATCAAGACCTACGTGATCGGGATCCAGTTTAACGCTGCGGTGTTGAATTCCGTTGCGCAAAACGGTCAAACGGGCCTTCCTTACGATGCCAACGATCAGAACCAACTGACCAACGCATTTAACCAGATCGCAAACAACGCAACTGCCGAAGTTTGCGACAACAAAGACAACGATTGCGACGGTCAAGTGGACGAAAACTTAACACGCACATGCAGCACAGCGTGCGGTGCAGGCCAAGAAGTGTGTTCCTTTGGCGTATGGAGCGGATGTACCGCACCCAAGCCGCAAACGGAGATCTGCGACGGGCAAGACAACAACTGTGACGGTCGGATCGATGAAACGTGGTCCAATCAACTCGGACGTTCTTGTTCGGCTGGACAAGGAGCTTGTCAACGGACAGGTGTGTATGTTTGCCGCCCCGATGGTAGCGGTGTGATCTGCACTGCCCAAGCTGCACCCCCACAAACCGAAGAATGCGACGGCATCGACAACGATTGCGACGGAAAAGTCGACGAAGATTGGCCGAACAAAGGGGCCTCTTGTTCGGCAGGATCGGGAACGTGCAACCGTACAGGTCAATTCATCTGCAAACCCGATCGCAGCGGGGTTCAATGTTCGGTCTCTGCTTTGCCCCCAAGCCCCGAAGTCTGTGATGGCCTAGACAACGATTGCAACGGTTCGATCGACGATGGTCTTGCGCGAGGTTGTCAAACGGCTTGCGGTCAAGGCATCGAGACTTGTAGAAGCGGAAAATGGGGCGGATGCACCGCCCGCAGCCCAGAACCCGAAAAATGCAATGGACAAGACGATAACTGCGATGGTTCGGTCGATGAGAACTTGACACGCTCTTGTTCGAGCAAGTGCGGCCAAGGCACCGAAACCTGTATCAACGGACGTTGGGTCAACTGCGACGCCAAGACCCCCAAAGCCGAAGAGTGCAACGGAGTCGATGACGATTGTAACGGAGCCATCGACGATATCCCGCCCAAATCCTGTCAGGGAGCCTGCGGCGATGGTGTGGCCCAATGCAAAAACGGCCAATGGAGCGGATGTTCGGGACCGCAACCGCAAGCAGAGATCTGCGATGGGAAAGACAACGATTGTGACGGAACCATCGACGAAGACGTCACACGTGAGTGCAAAACGGCCTGTGGTTCGGGTGTGGAGACTTGTCGAAACGGTACCTTTGAGGGCTGTACCGCACCGATCGTTCAGCCCGAGCTTTGCGATGGCAAAGACAACAACTGCAACGGACAAGCCGATGAAAACGCCCCTTGTCCTCCCGGTGCGGCTTGTCGAGATGGTGCATGCCGCAATCCTTGTCGCAATGGCGAGTGCTCGCAAGGACTCCAATGTGTCGATGGATACTGCATTGGAGATGCTTGTGCGAGCGTGAAATGCTCTGCCAACGAGCAATGCGTTGCGGGCCGTTGCGTCAACCTTTGCACACTGGTCCAATGCCCCGATGGTTTGATGTGTTCTCGCGGTCAATGCGTCAAGCGCGATTGCTACATCATCGGCTGTTTGTTAGGCAAACGTTGTGTAGACAGCCAATGCGAAGATGATCCCTGCTACAATCGCACTTGTCCAAACGGCCAGTTTTGTCGGGAGGGTGCGTGTGTGCTTTCTTGCGAAGGGGTGGTGTGCAATCAAGGAGAGCGTTGTGTGGATGGGAAATGCGAGAATGATCCCGGACGCAGCGGGCTTTGCCAGAACGTCCAGTGCAACAACGGACAGCGATGCGAAGACGGAAAGTGTGTGATCGATCCGTGTGCGGTGGTGTCTTGTGCGGTGGGACGGCGCTGTGTGGGGGGGGCGTGTGTTCACGATCCTTGTCACAACATCAAATGCCCCACAGGTCAAGCCTGCCATGACGCCCAATGCGGGCAATCGACGACACGCGGAAACGAAGTCGATTCCGAAGGGATCGCAGAGCCTGCCAACGAAGTGACGCCAAGCGAACCCGCTGTGATCGAAAAAAGCGGCGGTGTGGATGGTGGGCAGCCCGAAAGCGGCCTAGGTCGGGCGCGTGGATGCGTATGCGATGCGGGTGGTTCTACGCCGTTTGAATCAACGTTGTTGTTGCTGCTGTTGTTGGCGATGGTGTTGAAACTACGCCAGATCCGCCGACTCGCCTAAGTAAGCGCCTACCGCATCTC
Organism: Myxococcota bacterium; assembly: GCA_963169055.1. Lineage (GTDB taxonomy): Bacteria > Myxococcota_C > UBA6777 > UBA6777 > UBA6777 > JAKLKB01. The sequence continues at coordinate 10,225 of CAUJFU010000203.1, read as the reverse complement.
TCGCCTCTTATCTTCACAATACGAGCCGCCAAGGAGCCGATCTTGACGGGGGGATTCTGTTTCGCTACAACCTTAGGGCGCAGTCGTGCAGCATGTAGCTTTCTTCGTTGGAGTTTTTTTCGATGATTCACAAGGATGATCTGCACAAGTTTCGAAGGATTCTGCTTGTGTGTTTTTGTTGTTTGGCGGGCTTTTTGGTGTCTTACCAATCGGGCTGTATCGTCGAGTCCTTGGATCTCGCAGGACGCCCATGCTTCCGCAATCCCGAATTCCCCAACGAGTCGCCTTGTCTGAGCGGTTGGGAATGTAACCCCGCCACGAACAAATGCGTCAAGGCGGGAACCGTTGAGTTGCCTACAGAGACCGTCAACGAAGTGCCTCAAGAAGAGGCTGTTGCGGATGCGACCGAGGGGACGCCCGAAGAGGCCGGCAGCCCCGAAGAAAACAGCTCTACCGAAGAGGCTGTTGTCGAAAAAATCCCCGAAAATCCGACCACTCAATGCTCTTATACCCAAGCCAAAGACAAGCTGGTCTGCCCTGTTCCCAATCAGTCCGATTGCGAGCGTTTTGGAGAGGCTTTTGTTGCAAGCACCGAAACGCTACCGAAAGAATTGGTCGGTGCTGCAGCGGTTTCTAACGGATTTCGTCGGCGTGTCGATCAAGACAGCAGCGCCCAAAAAGTGTTTGTGTATGTTGTCGGCGGTTCTGCCGATGGGAGCGCTGGAGACGAGAGCTTTTATGCAGAAGTCAACACTCAAAATCGCCTTGGTGCTTGGAAAGCAGGACCGAAGCTGAATGATGCGCGTGTAAGCGCGAGCGTTTTTTACGACAACAACGCGATCTTGGTGGTGGGTGGAAAAGGCAGCGACGGAAAGCCCGTCAAGACGGTCGAACGCGCACAGATCAAAAGCGATGGATCGTTGGATGCGTTTCGTCGTTTAGGAAGTTGGGATAGCGTCCGCCTCGAAGCAGGGATCACGTTTCAATACGGTTATCTGTACATGGTGGGCGGTGACAACAACGGAACACTTAGCGCGGATGGTGAGCGAGTGCTGTTAAAGCCCGATGGAACGCTTGGAAGTCCTGAACCTGTGGCGGCTCTGCCTGTGCCTGACAAAGGTTATATGCTGCAAAACCATCACCTGCTGTACTTTTTGAGCACCAACAAGACACGCAAAGTCATGGTGACTCGCCTCTTGCCTGACGGAAGTCTCGAAGGATGGTGCGAAACCACCTCTCTGCCAGACGGAGTTTCGACGTTTCAGGCGATCGCCGATATCCGTCGTTTGTTTTTGTACGCCGTAAAAGATGGAAGCGGAAAGCTCGATGGGCAGTTGTATTTCGCGCCGATTAAAGACAAACAAGGTGCAAAAGATATCTTTGGTGGCAGTTTGGATTCGTGGTTGTGTAGCCTACACGGGCTACTCCAAGTGACGCAAGTGACGCCGCGTGAGATGGCTGCTGCGGTGATCGCGAGAGATGCGATGTTTTTGATAGGTGGCAAAGACAAAGACGGCAAGGCGCTCAACAGCGTCGAACATGCGCCTCTTCAGTTTCGCGTCGATCTGCAATGTGACCTTGATCGAGATCTCCGCCCGAACTCTTTCGATTTCTGCCCAGATGTTTTTGAACCGACCAACAAAAACAGCGACCAACCCGCAGGCATCTTGCGCCCCAATCAAACAGGATGGGTGCAGTCGTTTGGTTTGGGTAACGCTTGTGAACTCGATCAGATGGTGTTGATCCCTGCGGGAACTTACAAACGCGGCTCGGGCAAAAATCCCGACGAACCCCTCGGCGATGTCACCGTCGATGCTTTTTATCTCGATCCCTACGAGGTTTCCGTCAAGCAATACAAAGAATGTGTGACCCAAGGAAAGTGCAGCGCCCCAAGCGACAAAAGTTCTGGAAGCATCGCGGATTATTACGATAATGCCCAGTACGCCGAGCGCCCCGTAATCCACGTGACATGGGAACAAGCCAAGACCTACTGTGCGTTTCGTGGAAAGCGCCTGCCCACCGAGGCTGAGTGGGAAAAAGCTGCACGCGCATTTGACCAACGCACCTATCCGTGGGGAAGCGATTCACCCGATTGTCAGAAAGCCAACTACAAAGATTGCCCAGACAAAAACACCGTCGATGTGATCGCGTTGTTGACGAGCGCAAGCCCTTACGGGATCTTGCATCTTTCGGGCAACGTCCGCGAATGGGTGGCAGATTATTACGATGCAGACGCTTACAAAAATGGCCCCGCCAAAAACCCCACAGGACCGACTACAGGACAAAAACGTGTCGTGCGCGGAGGCTCGTATCTTTCTACCGATGTGGAGCTTTCTTCTTCAAAAAGAGATAGCGCAGATCCAAGCGCAGGTGCTTCGGATATCGGCTTCCGTTGTGCAAACTCTCTTTTCTTTGCACCTTAACCCCCAAGCATGGGCGAGATTTTGCGATGAGATACATCCACACCACGACAGATGAGTGTTTCCGTATCATCCGATGGTTGGGCTTTTGCGCGGCTTTGGCGGGGATGTTGTTTGTTGCCCCTCGCGCTTGGGCCAACGCAGCGGACTTTCAAAAGGCTGTTGAACACTACAAAAACTTTGAGATCCGCGATGCGTTGCCGATCTTTGAACGTCTTGCAAGCAGCAATAGCGGGGCCGAAAAAGCACGCGCTTTGTTGTACGTTGGCTTGTGCCACGCTTATCTGCGCGACCGCGAAAAAGCCATCGCTTCGATGAAACAAGCCATCCAAGCAGACAACAATGTCGCTCTTCCACCCCAAACACCCGCTCGCTTGTCAGAACTCTTTCGAGAAGCGCGCAGTCAATCTGGACTCGGTGGCGATCCGCCTGTCGCTCGAAGAGATGCCCCTCCTGAGCGTCGAGACCCCCCCGAACACCCCCAATTCGACCCTGCTCCTGAGCGTCGAGACCCCCCCGAAAAACGCCAAGACGACCCTCCCCCAAAACGTCGAAAGATCAGCTTCGGCGGATTTGATTTTTCTGTGCGTCGCCGTCCTCCCCCCGAACGTCGTGTAGAAGAACCCGCCCCCGAGCGTCGTCGCGTAGAAGAACCTGTGCCCGAACGTCGTGTAGAAGAGCCTGAAAAACGAAAAGTTTCACCACGCGATCCGATCTTGCCCGATGGCGACAAAGATCCATTGACCGACACGCCCGATCCATCGAAGAAACCAAAGAGCGGGCCTAACTTGATGTTGATCTTGGGCGGCGTGTCGGCGGGCCTCGCAGCAGCGTTGGTAGGAGGTGCGATCTTTATGGGGCTTCGTGCGAACTCGACGCTCGCGATCGGGAAAAAGCCTGAAACCTACCAAGTCGACCTCCCCAAGATCCAAGCCGACGCGGGCGGCGCAGCCTTGGTGGCCAATCTTTTGTACGGTGGTGCGGGTCTTTTTGCAGCAGGGGCCGTCGTCTTTTTTATCTTGTCCCCCGGCTTTGGAGCCAAAAAGCCCGTCAAATCCGCAATGCACCTCGGTCCTCTCCCCACGCAGGCCGAAACAAAAACAGGCCAAGCACACGTCTTGTTTTCGAGCGGCCTCTAATGCGGGCCTGTGGTCGCGGGCTTTTTGGTGCTTGTGTTCTTTGGGCGGCTTTTGGTGCTTGTGTTTTTGGGTGGCTTTTGGTGCTTGTGCGCCTTGGGCGGCTTTTCTATCCTTCGCGGCATAGGCTCTTGCCGCGCATTGTGTTGTGGGCTAGATTGAGCGACGCCATCACGCCGCAACAGCCATCGTGATCTTTTTTCTTTGATGTTTGTGTCTTGTCAGAAAACAGCGCAATTCATTTTTACGAAGCGCGGCACGTTGCCTCTGTGCGAGGAAATAGACGAAGCCGCCCAGATATCGGGTGTTTTGATGAAGCCAGGCGAAACCTTCGCTCACGGAAAGTACACGCTCCTTCGGAAACTGCGAAGCAGTGGCATGGCCGAAGTTTGGCTCGCTCGCCAACACGGCACAGAAGGCTTTGCCAAAGACGTGGTGATCAAGCGAATCCTCCCGCATCTTGCGGAAGATGATAAGCTCGTCACGATGTTTCTTGATGAGGCGCGGATCGCCGCAAACCTCAACCATGCCAACGTTGTTCACATCTTTGATCTCGGAAATGACGGCGAAAACTACTTCATCGCGATGGAGTACATTCGCGGCTACGATATCGAACAGATCTGCGAACAGTTGAAGAGCCGAAATACTCCTTTTCCGATCGAGTACGCCGTACGCATCATCGCCGATACATGCCTTGGTTTGGGCTACGCGCACGATTGCACCACCGCCGATGGAACTCCGATGGGTGTGGTTCACCGCGACGTTTCGCCCCAAAACATCCTTGTCTCGCACACGGGCGTTGTCAAACTGATCGACTTTGGGATCGCAAAAGCCCGTACAAGCTCCAGTCGCACGCAAGTCGGCCATACCAAGGGCAAGATCTGTTATATGTCTCCCGAACAGATGATGGCCCGCGAACTCGATCGACGCAGCGATCTGTTTTCGACCGCTGTTGTTCTCTACGAGATGTTGTGCGCCACCAAACCGTTTGATGGTGATAACCTGCTGGCTTGCTTTCATAAGTTGATGAAAGAAGGCATCCCTTCGCCGCGTGAACTGCGCTACGATATCCCGCCGCGTTTGGAAGCGATCCTGATGAAAGGTCTCGCCAAAGACCGCGAAGAACGCTACCCCACCGCAGCGGCGTTTCGTTATGAGATGGAAGGCTTTTTGCGCGAGATGGGGATCTCCGTAGGCCCCGAACATCTCGCTGACTTCCTCAAATGGCTGTTCACTCCCCCTGAATCGACACAAGTGGTTCTGGATCTACCGCGTGTTTCGCCCGTCCACCCGAACGTTGCGTATCCTTCTCCTTCTGCGCCGATGATCTCCACCCAAGATCGGATCTCTGCGGTTCCCCGACCCGTCACCAAGCCCAATGTACCGACGGGACACAACTTCACTCCGCCACGCGCCAAAACAGGTTCGGGGTTTGGGATCGGTGCTGCCGAAGTGACGGTCATGGATGATCTCGTTCGCCAAGAGCCTCACTTTGGCTTTGAACCTACCGACATCAATCCCAATATCGCCCATCATCCGTCGCTTCAATCGAATTATTCTTCGCCGCAAGTCCCTTCGATGGCTGTGTCGCGTCATCACACAGGCCCCGATCTGGGCCTTCCGATGGAACTAGAAGAGGAAGACAATCCCTATGCGCGGCGGCGTCGTGATGCTGGTGGAGGCGGTGGTGTCTGGATCTGGGCGCTTTTTGGCTTTGTCCTGCTCACAAGCGGTGCAGTGGCGGCTCATTTCATGGGATGGCTGCCCGGCTCTCTCCCAAAAGAGAACCCCCCTTCACCCCCTCCAACCATCCGTGCGATCCCCAATCCCTCCGATGCAGGGGCCGCTCTGCCGACCCCTCCACCACCGACCCCCCCACTGCCAAATACAACACGGCCCGAAGATCCGCGCACACAACCCCCCACCACGCCGCCTGCCATCGAAAGAAGAACCGAGCCTGTTCGCCCCCGTCCACCTGTGCGCACGGCAAAACGACCGACACCTCGGCCCGTTGCGCGAAACAACGGTTGTCCTCGCGGTGGTCGTGGAAAGTTGATCCTTGACACCCCCGAAAAAGGACAAGCTTATCCCGCAGCCGATCCAACGGACTCTTTCGAAGTTCCCAACCTCAGCGAAGCCAAGAGCTTGCCCGCAGGGCGGCACCCCATCGTCTTTATTTGGGGCAACAACAAACGCTGGAAAACCTCTGTTTGTGTCTATCGCGGCAAAGTCACGCAATACACTTGCGAGATGAAACGCTATTGCCGGGTGAGTCGCGAATAATCCTTCTCATTTTGAGAGAGCGGCGACTTGTTTCTGCGACGGGGGAGACTTGGCGGTTTGCAATACGCTCGAAATTTGCGGTGTCTCGGCTTTTGAAAAAGAAGATTTTGCTGTGTCGCGCTTGTGGAAACAGGGGATATGGGGCTACAAGGCGTGCGGTTGTTTTGGGGATGCGCTCGGCATCTTTTTTGCCAAGAGCGCTGCCTTGCTTTATGTGATCGAGTTGGCCTGTGTTTTCGGGTCTGGTTGGCGGGTGTCCCGCCGTTATTCAATTGTTTAGGAGAAAAGTGATGCGTATGCAGAAGTTTTGGAATCTTTTGTGGCTTGCGAGTTTGCTGTTGACAGCGACGGGTTGTGGTTCTGCAGTCAAAGTGGTGAGCCAAACCAATCCGAACCCCTTTACGGCAAGCACGCGCTTGATGGCGAAAAAGCTGATCTTTAGCGAGATGAAAGTGGACAACGGTTTTGAGGCGGACTTTGTGACCAGTCAAGGCCCCGATTTTAAGGCCAAGTGGGAAACAGAGAAAGAGTTTTTGGCGAAGATCTACCGCGATGCCATGAAGGCGGCTGCTCCGGCTGTCAACATCTATGTCTCACAAGAAACCGCAGATATGTTCATCATCCGCCCCCAAATCAAAGAGATGACCCCGGGGGGCGCTGGAAAACCTTGTAAGATCTTGCTGTCTGTGCGTTTGCTGCAAGGCAACGCAACCCGCGATATCATCGAAGTGACGGCTGAAACCAAGCCCGACGGCGATTTCGCCGATCTGCAAAAGCGTATCCGCGAGACCGTGCGCAAACTTGGCGAACATACCGCAGAGTATCTGAAAAAACGCCTTGGCGTCTGATGCGGTGCCTTGGCGTCTTGTGCCGTCGGCGTAAGAACGCGGCACAAGGCGCGGGGGTTCGTGCTGGTGTGGGGGGTTAACGTTGGGCGGGGGAGGGCACTGCAAAAAGCTGACGGAGAAACCGTTCCTTCGGGAGTTTTAGTTTCCAACCGCATCGTTGCTTTTTTTGGAGGGTGCGATAACCTTCGAGGCGTGCTGTGAGGATGCGCATCCTGCGTCGGATACGAAAGCAAGCCACCCAACGTTTTTGGTGGAGCTCCTTTTGGCACTCTTCTTGGGTTTTGTTGTGCTTGCAACGGCCCCATCGTTCGGTTTCTTCGTCGCATTGGTAGGCGTGAAGGCGTGGGCTGAGGATGCGGTAGCGTTTGAGATCGTCGCGAACAGCTTTGAGGGTTGTCCAACAAGTTCCCCCGCGAAGGCGTTTGGGCAGTTCGAGCGTGGGTTGCTCGGGGAGAGGAGTTTGCGCAGGGGCGGTGGGTTGGGCGTTTGCGCGTTGTGGAGGGGCGGTGGGTTGGGCGTTTGCGGTACGTCCAAATAATAGAGCCGTAGGATGGGGGCTTGCAGCGATTCCAAGAACAGCGAGTTGGAGCCATCGGAGGGAGCGAGTGCGGCGACAAAGAAGCAGACTTGTGGTGGGCATGGTCAGGTTTTTCCGACGGGTTTGAGGGCGGCTTTGCCGTCTTTGACGATGACTTGGAAGTCGACTTCTTTGTAGCCTTTGGCTTGTAGGCGCGGGATCTGGCTTTCGATGGTTTTGACAAGAGCGTCATAGTTGACACGTGTGCTTTCGCCGCATTGGCTGCGCGCTTCGAGGTAAGATTCGTAGATCTGGCGCATACGTTGTTCGGGGAGGCGGGGTTGTTGAATCAGCGATGGATCGGGGCGTTGTGATGTTCCGGGATAGGCTGGAACCCCGTCGGGTGGGGTGGCTTCGTTGTCTTGGGGGGAGGGTTGCTTGAGCGCTTCAAGCGTTGCGGACGAAGACTCGGCATCGCTTTGGTTGAAGACGCGCCGCAAAGTGCGCTTGCGATCTTTGTGAAAGATGCCTTGTTCTCGCTCGTAATTGACGCGATCCCAATAACGAGACAACGATTGCAGGCGGTTGGATAGGCTGGCCAATCGAAAGCGAAAGGTGGCTTGGTTGTTGCGGCTGGTGCGCAACAAGGCGATCTCGCGCCTGACAACCTCCCGTAGCTGCGCGGGTTCGCGCTTTTCGATCCCCATGAAATACAATTCGTACAACCGATGGCACTCTTCGATGTTTTTTTCGAGCCGATCGAGTTGTTGCTTGGATTCTTTTTCTTTTTCTAGCTCTTTGCTCATTTTTTTGCTCTTTTTCGGTGGCGATCGCGATTTTCTTCGGGACAGATCCGAATCTTGGTGAGTCTGGAAACATGGAACTTACCACGATCTCGCATCAAGAGGTAAGAGTTGCTTTTTTGTGGCACACCGAAACGCTGTGATGTGTCTTGTTCGCAAGTGTTTTCTGCCTTGACCATCTGGATGCACTTTGTTAAGGTTCGGATCAATTTTGGCGAGGCACGTCGTTTTTGACAAATATGACCTTGCTTTCGGCCTGATCCAAGCAACGCGATAGATGTCTCTGTCTTTCTCTCGCACAACACAACCGATGTCTTCGCACTGTTCTTGTTTCGTTGCAACTGTGTACAACATCCTGCCTGCGTCTCAACTGTCGTCAAGAAATCAGGGGAACGCCCCTTATCCCAAAAAAGATCTTCGCGAAGATCGCCATCCTTTAGCCGTACGAGGTGTTTCATGATCCGCAAAGTGTTGTTGCCCTTGATCGGGGTCTTCAGTTTGTGTTGCAGCTTGTTTCTACCGAATCATGCTGTTGCACAACCCGCAAACTGCCTACCATCGGACGTTTTGCTTGTTGTCGATAACTCAGGAAGTATGCAATCCTCCACCTCCAACGGCCAGACACGTTGGGCAGCAACCCAAGGCGCGTACCGTACCCTCCTCACCCAATACGCAGGAAAGCTGCGCTTCGGTCTGATCACCTTTGAATCCGCCGCCACTTTGCGCGTGCCGCTAGGTTCAAACACTGCACAGCAGTGCCTCAGCGTGTTGAACTCGCTTGGCCCCGCCGGAACCACCGCGATGCGATGCGCTCTCGATATCGCTTACCAACATTACAGCGGCGCTGTCATCCCCGCTGACCCTGTCAAAGATCGCCGTCGTTTCGTCGTTTTGATGACGGACGGTGAACCCAACACTTGCGGTACAGACGTGACGCCTCCGATCCGTAACCTGCTGAGCCAACTCAACGTCAAGACCTACGTGATCGGCTTTGGTTCGGGCGTTGGTGCGGGGACGTTGCAATCGATGGCTGTTGCGGGTGGTACGGGACAATTCTATCGCGCTGACAACCAAAACGACCTGTTCAAAGCACTTAACGATATCGCAAACGGCGCAAGTCGCGAGATCTGCGACGGCAAAGACAACGATTGCGACGGCGTGATCGATAACTTTGAAGACACCTGCCAAGGACAGTGCGGAACTGGCAAACGCAAATGCGTCGCGGGGCAATGGAGCAAGTGTTCGACCGATGTTCCTACAGGCCCCGAAGTTTGCGACAACCAAGACAACGATTGCAACGGCAAGATCGATGACGGCTTAACACGCAATTGCTCGACCCCTTGCGGTGCAGGTGTCGAGACCTGTGTTGCTGGAAACTGGAGCGGATGCACCGCACCAAGCGCAAAACCCGAAGATTGTAACGGCAAAGATGACGATTGCGACGGTCAGATCGACGAAGGCCTTTCTCGCAAATGCAATACGGCTTGTGGCGAAGGCGTTCAAGCGTGTATTCGCGGCGACTGGACTACTTGCTCTGCTCCCCAACCCCAACCCGAAGTCTGCGACGGTCTCGACAACAACTGTAACGGCAAGATCGACGACGGAGCCACCTGTCAAAACGGTGTCTGTCTCAACGGAAAATGCGTAAAAACTTGCACCACCGAATGTGCGGGTGGGTTTGTTTGCAACAACGGCTTCTGTGAACCGCGTGAATGTCCCACACCTTGCAAAGAAAGCGAACGTTGTCTGAACGGCTCTTGCGTCCCCAACAACTGCACCTTGCAAGGCGCTTATTGTGCCACTGATGAGATCTGCCGCAACGGTGTTTGCCAACGCAACCTGTGCCCCAATATCCAATGCGCCTCTGGCCAATTCTGCCGACCTTACGACAACAAGTGCCACCACTCTTGCGAAGGCGTCCAATGCGCAAACGGCGAGTATTGCGAAAACGGAACGTGTATCAAAGATCCTTGTGCGGGCGTTCAATGTCCCCAAGGACAAGCCTGTAGCGGTGGAGCTTGCCAAGTTCCCGCAGCTTGCCCCGCTGGCGGTTGTCCTTCGGGCCAAAAGTGCGATCTCGGCCAATGCCTCGATGATCCTTGCTTTAAGGCCGACTGCCCTCAAGGACAGACCTGCTTTAACGGAAACTGCTATGGTTCCAATATCCCCAAACCCGACGGTTCTTCAAACCCCGGTGATGGCGGAACCAATCCGAATC